>JAZNGE010000021.1:0-26314 GCA_045576315.1 Eubacteriales bacterium
TCCTCGTACTGTGCGAGGGTCTTAAGAAGAGTCGCTTCCTCGGGGGCTGTAATAACTATCTTGCCGCCGTAGTTCGTTGCCTTTTCGAGCACCGAGCAAGCGCGCGCATAGGTGTACTGAACGTAAGGTCCTGTATTTCCGTCAAAGCTGAGCGCATCTTCCATAATGAAATTTATATCTCTTATTCTGTTGTTGGAGAGGTAGTAGAATACTACCGCGCCGACACCGACCTTCTCGGCTATTTCACGGCACTCCTCTTCGTTGGGGTGCTTTTCCTTTGCGATATCGTATACTCTTGAGATCGCCTCGGCAAAGAGGTCCTTAAGGAGAATTACGTTACCGGTACGGGTAGCGAGCTTAGCGCCGTTTATGCTGACGGTGCCGTAGGGGACGTGAACGAGCTTATCATACCAATCGTAGCCCATAAGCTCAACGACCTTGAACCACTGTGCAAAGTGGAGCGACTGTGCCGCGCTGGTGACGTAGATAGACTTATCGAACTTGTAGGTGTCCTGACGGTATACCGCAGCGGCGATATCACGGGTAGGATAGAGGGTCGATCCGTCGCGCTTAAGGATAAGGCAAACGGGCATATTCCACTTATCGAGATTGACGATAGATGCACCGTCGTCTATCTCAAGAAGTCCCATATTACGAAGCTTGTCTACCTGTGCAGGCATCTTGTCGGTATAGAATGACTCGCCCTTATAGCTATCGAAGGTTATGCCAAGCTGCTTATAGGTCTTTTCATACTCCTCAAGGCTGACTGCGACAAACCAGCGCCAGAGCGCGAGATTCTCTTCATCATTATGCTCAAGCTTTGCAAACTCGGCACGTGCCGCATCGCCAAGGTCGGAGTGCTTCGCCTTTGCGGCTTCCTCGGGAGAAAGTCCTTGAATGCTTGCATCCTCCTCTGCCTTGATTGCATTGTTTATTTTAACGTAAAGATCAACGAGCTCATCTACTCCACCCTTTTCGATCTTTTCCTTATCGCCCCAAAGCTTGTAAGCAACGATAAGCTTACCGAACTGAGTGCCCCAGTCGCCGAGGTAGTTGATGCCCACGCACTTATAGCCTACAAACTCGTGAAGGAGCTTGAGGGAGTGGCCGATAACGGTAGTGCCGAGGTGGCCGATGTGGAAGGGCTTTGCAACGTTGGGAGAGGAGTAGTCGAGGACTACGGTCTTGCCGACACCGTCATCGGATGCGCCGTAGCGCGCGCCCTTTTCGGCAACGTCGCTGACTACGCGAGCGGTGAAGGCCGCCGCTGATATGCGGAAGTTAAGGTAACCGCCCATAGCGGTAATCTCGGAAAACTCGTTGCAAGAGATCGACTCAGAAAGAGTCTTTGCGATATCCATAGGAGAGCGGCGCAGGCTCTTGGAAAGCTTGAAGCAAGGGAGCGCGAGGTCACCCATGGTCTTATCCGGGGGATACTCAAGCATTGTGAATATTTCATCGGCACAGAGGAGGCCCTGACCGAACTTTTCTGCCACGGCGTCTGCAAGCAGAGCGGCTGTCTTTTTCTTTAAAGTGAGCATATATACATCCTTTTCTTGTAATCAAAGTGAATTTTTCATTTTAACGTAATTTTTGCCGGCGGCGCTGCCGCGAATGATTCGGCAAGACACGAAGCGCTGTCCCTCAAAGGCGTGGGCAAGGGCGGACTCGACGGATGATGCGACGTAGAACTCGCCGTCCTGTTCGAATATCTCGACCTCGGGAATATCAAAGCCCTCGTCAAGCATGCCCGAATACTCGCCGACAAGATCCATATCAGCCTCGTCGTCGGGATAATTAAGTCTTTCGGGAGATACGTAGGCGATCTTCTCGGGGCGAACTATCCAATCGTTCATAGAAACGATAATGGCATTTGCAACCTCGTCGGGAGTGGCTACCGTGGTATCGACTACGAGATCGTAGTTGGTAAGATCCTTTATATCAACGCCGTATTGGGTCATATATCTCTTTTTCTCGCTCTCACGTCGGGCGCGGGTCTCGGCAACCGTTTGTTCAAGCGTTGCGGCGTGCTCACCTGCTCTGTTGGCGCGCATTATACGGAGCGCACTGGTTTCGGGGTCGGTGGAAAGATAGACCTTAAACGTTCCCTCGGTGAAATGCCAAGCCATGCGCGAGTCGATTATCATAGGCTTGTCCACAAGGGCGAGCGCCTTCAAGCCGTCGTCGATCTCATGATCGATCTCGGGATGTGTTTCCATATACAGATTAAGCTCGACTACCGTCATACCTCGCTTTGCGGCGATGGAGCGGACGATAGCACCGGTGGAATAATATTCTGCACCAAGCTCACGGACGAGGATATCGGCAACGGTGCTTTTGCCGCTTCCGAGGTCTCCTGCCAAAGAAATCTTAACGTTCATACAAATCTCCATTACGTCATAGTAATCCATTATAAATTATTATAATATATTTTCGCGTGTGTGTCAATATATTTTTTCTCCTTTTGGTGGGGTGTACAAGCAAATAGCTGTATCTTTTTTCGATTTATGTGAATAATTCCCTTTTCTGTTGCAAAAATAAGTGTGTACAAACATACGAAAGGAACACGTAATGGAAAAGAAGATCAAATTTACCGATAATCCAAGCTTTGCAAAGACGGTATACGGTGTTGTGATCGCGGTGCTTTGCATCACGGCGATCGTCATCGGTATCGTGGCGGCAAATCAGCGACAGGACGATACCCTGCCCGGCGGTGACGACACCGTAAACGAGGGCGAAAACGGCGGCAACACCGGCGATGGCGAAAATAACGGCGAGGGCAACACACCGACACCCGACGAGCCGAAGAAGCTTTCGTTTATTTCACCGGTAAGCGGCAAGGTCATCACAAAGCACGACCTGACCGTCCCCGTATTTTCAGTAACGCTCGAGGAATGGAGAGTTCACTCGGGAATTGACGTATCGTGCACAGAGGGCGCGGCGGTATTCGCGGCAGAGGACGGCGTCGTAACAAAGGTATACAACGATCCTATGCTTGGCGCGACCGTTGAGATCACGCACGAGGGAGATATAACCACGGTATACTCCAACCTTGTGGCAGGAGAGGACTACGTGAAGGTAGGCGACACGGTAGTACGCGGCGGCAAGATCGGCACGGTTGGCGACACGTCGATATCCGAGCTTGCGGAGGAGCCGCACCTTCATTTTGCGGTTAAGAAGGCGG
Organism: Eubacteriales bacterium; assembly: GCA_045576315.1. Classification (GTDB taxonomy): domain Bacteria; phylum Bacillota; class Clostridia; order Oscillospirales; family CAG-272; genus UBA1740. The sequence goes on from JAZNGE010000021.1 coordinate 3,185, forward strand.
GAGCGGCAGTCGATCCCCTTTCCGTAATTTCAAAAGAGGCAAAGGAAGCTTCACTTGGGATAACCGAGTAAACCCGAATTTTCCGACAGGCGAACAAGCCTGTCGGAATTTTTTATTATGGCGAGGACGGTAAGTACCGTCAGGAGCATGAGGATATGATCGGTAAGAGTGATAAGGATACGGTCGGAGAGGAAAACGCCGAGGAGCGTTGAGGCAAGGTAGACCGCCATATACGGTAGGCCGCCACGGATACCGAGAAACGAAAGGCAGCGCGAGCCGTAGCAGTACCAGCAAATGACGGTGGAAAAGGCAAAGGCGATCATACACACGACGACAAGGCAGCCGGAGATAGCGCCGAGGGTCGCGCCGATGCTTGAAAGGACGAGCGCCATTCCCGAGGTGTACGCTGACGGGTCGGGCACGGACACGAGAATGGCGAGGGCGGTGAGGGGACAAAGCAGGACGGTGTCGAAGAACACCTCGCACATTCCGAGGAGCCCTGCGCTTGCCGGATCGCCGTCAAAACGGGAATGCGCCAGCGAGGACGTGCCTGCGCCTGCTTCGTTTGAGAGCAAGCCGCGGGAAAATCCCTCGCGCAAGGCTGTGCCGGTCAGAAATCCGATGATGCCGCCACTTGCGGAATCGGCAGAAAAAGCGTTGCAGAAAATAGAAGAAATTGCACTCGGAATGCGAGAAGGGACGGAAAATATCGTAACGAATGCGAGAAAAACGTACAAAACAGTCGCCGTGGGGATTATCATAGAGGTGAACGTACCGACGCGCTCCGCGCCGAAGATAATAACCGCCAGCACCAAAGAAGTGAAAGCCATGCCGACGGCAAGTGGGGGTATCGAAAAGTACTCTGCCGAGCCGATAACGCCGCGCGACTGCAATGCCGCACCCATTATCAACGACAGAAGCAGGCAGGCGACGGCATAGGTGCGAGAGAGTCGGTGACCGCAGCGAGAAAACGAGGAAAGAAGAACGGACATCATGCCGTCAGAGGAATCGGTGTGCATATCCGCGGCAAGAGATGACTCGGCATATTTAAGTGCCGAGGCAAAGATGGCGGAAACGAAGAGCCAGAACACGCTGCCCGCGCCGCCAATGGAAATACCGACGGCAACGCCAACTATATTGCCGATGCCGAGAGTGCCCGCAAGAGCAAGGGTCAAGGAAGAGCGAGCCTCGCGGCTATCGAGGGAGGCTAAAAGCGTCTTGCAGGTGCGCAAGGGGTGAAAAATAAAAAAGGCACGCAAGCGCACTATGACAAAAAGACCGCCGGCGGTTATAATGATGGGCAAAAGATTTATTACGGACATAAGAAAAACACCTCCGCAGCATATTATGCGAAGGTGTTTAAAAATATTCGAAATTCTCGGGATCGTGCAGCTTTTTTAGACTTTAAGTGGCACCCGTGTCAAATTATCGCTTATCTGAAGAACACAAGATAGACGATCGCGGCAACGCCGCCGACTATAAGCGCGAGGGAAATCCAGTTGAAGATCTTATCAAAAAAGGCACTCTTCTTTTCATCGGCAGCATCAAGCTCTTTATCCTCATCGGTTTCGCGAAGCTCCTCGGGAATATCGAATTCCTCGATGGGCGCTTCCTCTTCATCACTTCCCTGCTCGGCAGCAACGGGTGCTTCGTCAAGCGAGAAATCGTAGGTTCCGTCCTTGATCGCCTGGGCTCTTCTCTTCGCTTCGATAAACAGCTCTCCGACGGTGGCGATAACCAGCTCGTCCTCGATATTGTTCTTTGCCATCTTCTCACCGATAGAATCCATAGCAGACTTCACAGCATCGAATTCGCGTGCGGTGGTGGCGGTATCAAGCAGAGCGGCACAATCCTCACAAATGTACTTTGCGTTACCGTATCCGCCAACCGTAAGCACGGGCGCGGTCTCGGAATCGACTGTTTTTTTACATATAGAACAAAGCTTTTCCATTTTTTATCCTTTCCTTGTCAGAGATGGTCAGTTGCCGCGCAGCTGACTGCGGACATACGCGAGATATTCCTCACGCAGAGCCTTCTGCTCTTTTTTCTCTTCTTCGGTGAGTTCGCGCGTTTTTGCGATGCGGCCAAGCTCGTTTATTCTGTCTATTTTTGACTTTTCCATTATTTTTTAGCTCCGTAGTGTTTTGCGAGTCCGCCCTCTGCGGTTTCGCGGTAGAGGTGAGAGAGGTCCTTGCCTGTTTCGTACATGGTTTTTATAACAAGGTCGAGCGAGATCTTACGGGATCCGGAGAGGAAATTTGCAAGATTAACGGCATTTATCGCGCGCATTGCGGCAACGGCGTTACGCTCGATACAGGGGATCTGAACAAGACCGCAAATGGGGTCACAGGTGAGGCCGAGGTGATGCTCAAAGGCTATCTCAGCGGCGTATTCGATCTGATCGATGCCCATCTCAAAAAGCTCGGCAAGGGCGGCGGATGCCATAGAGCATGCCGTGCCGATCTCTGCCTGACAGCCGCATTCCGCGCCGCTTATCGAGGCGTTGGTCTTGGTAAGTGTGCCGATAAGGCCCGCAACGGCGAGCGCTTTAAATATGGATTTGTCGGAAAAACCGTGCTTTTCCTGCATATATTTAAGTACAGATGGCAAAACCGCGCAAGCGCCGCAGGTGGGGGCGGGAACTATTACGCCGTTATCCGCGTTTTCCTCGCTGACTGCGTAGGCGTAGGAGCAGACGATGCGGTTTTCACGGGTGACGGGGCTCTCGTCAATGTGACGCTGATTGTAAAGATACTGCGCCTTTCTCTCAACCTCAAGGCCGCCGGGAAGGATGCCGGATGTGGTAAGACCGCGGTGGATAGCTGCCTTCATAGTCTTCCACACGTCGTGGAGAAACTCGTATATTCCATCACCCTCGCGCATTTCGATGAAATCGGAAAGACGGATGCCGTTAGCCTTGCAATATTCGGCAATTTCGGTAAAGGTGGACTCGGGGTATACGTCGTCGACAAAGGATATGTCCCTGCCCTGTATTTTGATATCACCGCCGCCGACGCTCATAACGCGCATCGGCTGACTCTTTTCACCGCCCTTGACGGCGAAGATGTCCATAGTATTTTCGTGAGGAAGATCACGGTCAACCGAGTTGAAGACGATATTGACCGGCTTTTCGGTTACTGCCGTAATCGCAACGTCGGTGCCGTGGCCGCGACCGGTATCGGAAAGAGAGCCGTAGAGGATGACCTCATAGGAATCCGCATCGGGATGCTCACTTACGAATATTTGCATTGCTTTTACAGGTCCCATAGTATGAGAGGACGACGGGCCTGTGCCTATTTTGTATATTTCTCTGATCGATTTCATTTAAATCACCATCCGAGCAGTTTTTTACGTATATATATTAACACATCAAAGCGGTTTGTTCAAGCGTTTTTTGATTTTTTCGCAAACAAATATGGCTAAAAACAGCTTTATGGCATCAGGAAGAATGCACGGCAGCACCGTTATGGTGAATGCGGACAAGAATCCCACACCGTCCGAGTAGCCGAAGCAAAACCAAAGGACACCGAGAAGATAAAGCGCGAGGTGCGCCAAGGCTGAAGAGATCACAGTCATAAAAAGAGAGCTGCCAAGCAGCCTTGAGAGAAGCCAATAAACAAGCGCGGCGACAAAAAATCCGATTATAAATCCGCCCGTGGCATCAAAAAGTCTGCCGATGCCGCCGACAAATCCCGAAAACACGGGCAAGCCGACAGCGCCAAGGGCGATATACACGGAAACGGACAGTGTGCCGCGACGTCCGCCAAGCAAAAAGAGTGCGGAAAATACGCCAAAGGTCTGAAGAGTTACGGGAACTGTGCCGATGGGTATGGAGATAAACGAGGTCACGGATATAACGGCGGCAAAAAGCGCGACAAGTGTCATATCCTTAACTATTCCCTTTTTCATATTACCTCCGTTTGATTTTTGTTTTCATAGATATAGCCGCAATCAAATACTGACTGCGGCTATACGTTAATTTAGATCTTGTCCTGAAGATAGTCGCACACCTCGCCTACGGTAGCGAAGCGGACGAACTCGGTGAAGCGGTAGCCGAAGGCATCCTCGATGCCCATCGCCATCATCATAAGTGCAAGAGAATCGAAGCCAAGATCCTCAACAAGACGTGTATCACGGGTAACACCGGTAAGGTCGACGCCGGGTATTACTCTTTCAATGACCGATTTAAGTCTTTCTTCCATTTTGTTTCACCTTCTTATATTTTTTTGAGGTAAGCGCGGCGGCGCTTATGCTGCTTTGCGGTAAAATAGTTCCACTGCGCCATTACCTGCGTGTTTGTTTCAAGATTAAGATTGGATTCGTAGTATTCGATCTCACCGCTTGCAAGAACATTGAGCATATGATTCATAAACACCGCGTTAACTCCGGTGCTTTGATACTCGGGCAAAATTGCGATAAGTCCAAGATCGATAGAGCGCGGAGATCTGAGGGCGCGGAAAAGGCGTACAAGAGCCGCGGGAGTCAATCTGCCGCCGCTTTTCTGCAATGATGCGCCGATTCCGGGGAATGAAAGCGCAAAGGCAACTACCCTTTCGCTCTCGTCGCATATAAAAACGAGATGCTCATTTCTGAGTACGAGCATAAACTCGTCGATCAGCTCGCGCTTCATATTATCCGTAAAAGGTACTGTGCCATAGAGGTGCTTATAGCACTCATCGATGCACTTGAATGCGCCGTCGGCATATTTCTCAATATACTGCTTTTTGGGTATGTTCATATCTGCGATATGAAGATGCTGCATTTCAAGCACCCGCTCGGCAACCTTGGGCATAAGCAGATTGGGCTTATCGGGTGAGGTTATGCGGAATTCAAGCCAGTCAATTTCCTTTTCGAAGCCGTAGTCCTCGACGAGCTTGGGATAATAATCGTAGTTGTATTGTTCCTCAAAGGTGGAAAGATATTCAAATCCCTCGATAAGAAGTCCCTCTCTATCGAGATCGGAATATCCAAGAGGTCCGCAGATGTCGGTCATGCCGCGCTCCTTGCCGTACTTTTCGGCGGCGGCAAAGAGTGCGCGTGAAACCGCGGTGTCATCGATCGAGTCAAAACGTGTGAAACGAACGCGACGCTCGTTATGTAATTCGTTGTACTGATGCTGGATTATAGCCTGTATGCGACCTACGACCTTGCCGTCACGCTCTGCGATAAACATAGCAGAATCTGCAATATCGGAGTAAGCGGCATTGCCGAGAAGCTTCATTTCGTCCGCGTATATCGGCGGAACGAACCAGGGACAGCCCTTATAAAGCTCCAATGGAAATTTGACAAAGCGGCGCATATCACGCTTTGTCTTGACCTCTCTTACGGTAAGCATAGCTTATTCAAGGGGCTCGTCGTCGCGGCGAAGGAATACGAGGCCGTAGCCTGCGAAGTAGGGGCCGTTGTGACATCCTGAAACAGGGGACATAATTACGGGGTGGTGGTTGGTCTTGATACCGAAGCCCTCTTCGATCTCTTCAAGCATCGGAAGGAGGGACTTGCCGGTATATACGTGCCAAAGAAGATAATCCTCAGCAGATCTGTCACCGATCTTCTCCTTAAGCATTTCGCAGGTGCGGGTGAGCGCCTTTTTCTTGGTTCTTACACTCTCGATAGAGCCGAGAACGCCCTCACGGTCAAAGCCGACTACGGGACAGATGCCAAGCATTTTACCCATAAACGCCTTGCCGCCCTTAAGACGACCGTTGTAAATGAGGTAATCAAGCTCGCCGTCAACGCCGAAGAACTCCTGTGTCTTCATTATCCACGCGATCTCTTTGAGAATGGTTTCGGTAGGAACGCCCTGCTCTACGAGCTGCGCGGTGCGGATAGCGATATATCCCTCGTTGAAGGAGTTGATCTTGGTGTCGACTACGGTGATCTTTATCTTTCCCTCAAAATCCTTTGCTATCTGCTCGATCTTATTATAGCAGCCGCTGAGGTAGGAGCTGATCGAGATAACGATAGCCTCGTCATAGCCGTTCTCAACAGCCTTTTCAAAGTGAGAGCGGATGTCCTCGTCAAGAGGCATACCGGTCTTGGGGAGATTGTTCTTGGGGTCTTCAAGAGTTTCAAGCTCGGAATAGAACTTTTCGGGGTCGAGGTCGTAGCCCTCGCGGTAATCGCGGTCACCGAAATATACGTGGAGTCTGATTATATCGATATTGTATTTCTTGTACTCGTCACCTGCGTAATCGATACAACCGGTAGAGGTACACATTACTATTCTTTTGTTAGACATTTTCTTCTTTTCCTTTCACTTTTGCATATTTTATTCTATTGCGACAAGATAGCTGTAAACTTCCTGTCCGCCTTCATAAACTATAAGCTCGTGGTCAGGGTACTTTTCTTCTATCGCCTCGGTGACTTCCGCTCTTGCATCATCGCTGACGGACTTACCGACGAAAACGTTGATTATCTCATAATCGTCAAGGTCGTCTATCGAGTCAAGAAGTCCGAGAAGCGCGTCCTCGGCATTTATGGCAGTCGCCTTAATCTCATGATTGGAGATCGCCATAAACTCACCCTTTTTAACCTCGCATCCGTTTACGCTTGCATCGCGCACGGCGTAGGTTATCTCCGCATCTATAATTCCCTTTGCGGCAGAGGTGGCACTCCTTATTGCCGACTCTATATTATCGGGGTCGGGCGCCATAACCGACAGTGCGGAATAGCCCTGCATCAAGGATTCGGTGGGAACGATATATATTTCGGACTGCCCGTACATTTCGGCAGCCTGCTTTGCGGCAAGGAAAATATTTTTGTTATTCGGAAGAACTATGATCTTATCGGCGGCAGCGGCATCAAACGCCTTGATAAATTCCTCGGCCGAGGGATTGTTGGTCTGTCCGCCCGATATTATGCCGTCAGCACCCATGGATTTGAAAAGCGCAGCCATTCCGTCACCGCTTGCTACTGCAAGGACCGCCACGGGAACACGCTTTTTGCTTTCGGTTTCGTTGTGCTGAAGGGACATATTCTCTATTTTTGTAGTGAGGAACTCACCGTATTTGCGCATTTCGAGAAGCACAAGTCCGGGGTCAAAGGTATGGACGTGAACCTTGATCACATCCTCGGTCTTATACGCTACGATGCTCTCACCGCCTATGGATTCGAGGTAAGAGATGACGGTTTTTACATCGAAGGTATCGGGGTCGACCTTTGCACTCTGCAAGCGAAGAAGGAACTCGGTGCAATAACCGAATTCAAGCACGGAGTCACGGGTAAAGCCGTTTATATCAACGGGTGCGCCGCTGGCCTCCTCATCAGCGAACTGATACACTTCGGATGCGGACTTGCCCGTAAGGGCGGCGTACATACCCGAAGCGATGTAAAGATAGCCTGCTCCGCCGCTGTCGACAACGTCTGCTTCCTTAAGCACGGGAAGTATATCCTTGGTCCTTGCAAGAGAGCGCTTTGCCTCGTCTATATGATCGGTAAGGAACTGATCTACGGTAGTGTCGGAGCTTACTTTACTTGCGGCGTATTCGGTAGCCTCACGGAATACGGTAAGTATAGTGCCCTCGGTGGGATTAACTACCGAGCCGTAGGATCTGTCGATGCCGAAGCGGTAGGCGTTGGCAAGGTCGGCAGCGGTAGCGGTATCACACGCCGAAAGTCCTTCGGCGATGCCGGCAAATATCTGTGACAGGATAACGCCGGAGTTGCCGCGCGCACCAAGGAGCGCGCCGCGCGCGAACTGAGCCGAGAGGTCTGCCACGGAAGCATCTGTAAGCGAGCTTATATAGGCGATGCCGCCCTCTGCGGTTTTGGTCATATTAGTGCCCGTATCTCCATCGGGTACGGGGAAAACGTTAAGATCATTTATTTCGGCAGTATTGGCGCGTATATTTTCTGCTGCTCCTATGAGCATACGGCGCAAGGTTCTGCCATCTAATATTTTGGTATTCATACACTTCATCCTCTACGGTCGGAATTTATGCCCGCTTGCGAGCATACATACGTCCTTCGGCTAAAGCCAACAGTCATTATATCACAAAACGTCGAATTAGTCAACCTTTTAGTATAAGATTGTACACGGAGAGAAGATAAAAGTGGGGGCAAAACGACAGATTTTGTTTTTATGCTTGACAAATTTTTCATTGTAAGTATAATATATATAAATATATGCGCACAAAGTGTGGAGATAGACGAAATCTAATTGGAACGCGGACGACTGCGTTCGGTTCGAATCGGAGGTATGTTATGAAGATTATAATCGTAGGCTGCTCGCGAGTCGGAGAGACTCTTGCGGCGCAGCTCGGCAAGGAGGATAACGACGTTACCATTATCGACCTCAACTCTGACAAGATAAACGAGGTCACCTCAAAATACGACGTTATGGGTATTGTGGGAAACGGCGCTACGCACACCACGTTGGTGGAAGCGGGTATCAATTCCGCCGATCTGCTGATAGCCGTTACCGACTCTGACGAGTTGAACCTGCTTTGCTGCATGCTGGCGAAGAAGACGGGTAATTGCAGAGTTATCGCAAGAGTAACGAGCCCTGAATACAACGCCGACATATCCTATCTCAAGGACGAGCTTGGCATCGAGATGATCATAAACCCCGAGCACGCATCGGCAGAAGAGGTAGCGAGAGTACTTAACTTCCCTACCGCGATAAAGATCGAGACATTCGCAAAGGGTCGCGTAGAGCTGATAACCTTCCGTCTGAACGACGGCTGTCCTCTTATCGGAATGAAGGTCAAGGAGGTCGTAACCCACATCAAGTGCGACGTGCTTATATGCACGGTTGAGCGTGACGGCGAGGCGTATATCCCCACCGGTGATTTCGTGTTTGAGGAAAAGGACGTTATCTCGGTCGTTTCGTCAAGACGTAAGGCTGTAAACTTCTTCAAGAAGATCAACTATAAGATGGAAGCTGTGCGCGACGTTATGATCGCGGGAGCAAACGAGATGACCCACTATCTTTGCACGCTTCTCAAGGGCTCGGGCATTGCGATAAAGGTCATTGAGAAAAACATTGACGCGTGCGATGAGCTGGCGACTGCTTTCACCGATATTACCGTTATTCACGGCGACTGTGCCGATCAGGCGCTGCTCGTTGAGGAAGGTATAGGAAGCGCGGACTCGTTCGTTGCGCTCACCTCGCAGGACGAAAGAAACGTACTGCTCTCTCTCTTTGCAAAGAATTTTGATGCAAAGAAGATAGTAACGAAGATAAACAGACCCGAATACGAGGACATTATAAAGCATCTCGACCTTGACACCACGATATTCCCGAAGAATATCACCGCGGATATTATCGTGCGCTACGTTCGTGCTATGAAGAACACGATGGGAAGTAACGTTGAAACGATGTACAACGTTATCAAGGACAAGGTTGAGGCATCCGAATTTTTCGTGCGCGCGGACTCCCCCATTACGAACACGCCTCTCGTTTCTCTCAATTTCAAGAGCGACGTTCTCGTGGCGGCTATACTGCGTGAAAGAACGGTAATCATCCCTCGCGGAAACGATACTATACAGCCGGGCGACTCGGTTATTATCGTTACCAAGCGCAAGGCTCTGCGTGATATTTCTGACGTACTTGAGGCGAAAAAATCATGAATTACGGAATGATCAGATATACCCTCGGGTATATATTGCTGTTTGAGGCGGCGTTTTTATCCATACCGCTTGTAACGGCACTTGTATACGGCGAGTGGTGGCCGCTTGCATCGATCGTTATCACGATGGCGATCTGCTTGGTGCTTGGATGGCTTACGTCCTACAAAAAGCCGAAGGACATGAAGCTTTATGCGCGTGACGGCCTTGTTATAGTGTCGATGAGCTGGATAGTACTGTCGGCATTCGGTGCGCTTCCCTTCGTTATTTCCGGCTCGATACCTAACTATATCGATGCACTTTTCGAAACGGCATCCGGGTTTACCACTACAGGTTCGAGCATCGTGCCTTCAGTAGAGGATCTGCCGAAATGTATGCTTATGTGGCGTTCGTTTACCCACTGGATCGGCGGTATGGGAGTGCTGGTATTTATAATGGCGTTTCTCCCCCTTGGCGGTGCGCAAAACCTTCACATAATGAGAGCCGAGTCGCCCGGTCCCACGGTATCAAAGCTGGTGCCGAAGATGAGGACGACGGCACTTATACTCTACCTCATATACTTCATATTTACGGTTATTATGTTCGTAATGCTGCTCTTTGACAACGGCGCCGGTGCGGCACACGGAAAGATGACTGTATTCGAAGCCCTGAATACTGCTTTCGCTACTGCCGGAACAGGCGGCTTCGGCTTTAAGAACGACAGCTTTGCCGGATTTTCAAACTACGCGCAGATCATTGTCATCGTATTTATGCTGCTGTTCTCTATAAACTTCAGCTCGTATTATCTCCTTGCAAAAAGACGCTTGCGTGATGCTTTCAACCTTGAGGTAAGAGTATTTCTTATAATTGTTATTTCCGCTATAACGCTTATCGCATTCAATATTCATTATTCCGAAATAGGAAACGAGGTATTTGACGTTGCGAATACCGACTACACCGCGGAAGGCGGATACAGCTGGGGTGATGCCTTTAAGCACGCGGCGTTTAACGTTGCTACAGTTATTTCGACCACCGGCTTCGGTACGGAGAACTTCGTTGCGTGGCCCCAGCTCTCGCAGATAATTCTCGTGCTTCTTATGTTTATCGGTGCGTGTGCGGGCAGTACGGGTGGCGGTATCAAGGTATCGCGCATAATCATACTCATTAAGGGTGTGGGCCGTGAGCTTAAGGCGGCTATACATCCCCGTCAGGTCAAGAAGATCACTATCGATCAAAGACCCGTCGACAACGAAACTGTAAGAAGCGTAAACTCGTATATCGTGTGTTATATCGCGGTATTCGTTGCCGTGCTGCTTCTCATCTCCCTCGACCCGTACGTTGAGGATCTTACGACTGCGTTTACCGCGGTTGCGGCAACTATAAACAACATCGGCCCGGGTCTTGGAACTATCGGTCCGACGAGCAATTTCGCCGGATTTAACGGCTTTTCAAAAATTGTACTGACGTTTTCTATGATTGCAGGACGACTTGAGCTGTTGCCTATGCTGCTGCTCTTTGCACCGTCAACGTGGAAAAACAAATAATATAAAAAATGAGGTGTAGTCACGGCTACACCTCAACTCACGACAATATGAACAAAGTTATTAGCTTCATTAAGACCAACGCGGTGATGCTTATCGCGGCGGTGTGCGCGATAGTTACGTCTATTATAGTGCCGCCGGACAAGGAATATCTCGGGTATTTTGATTTCAAGACGCTGACCTGTCTTTTCTGCGTGCTCGGTATGGTATGCGCTTTGCGTAATATCCGCTTTTTCTACACCTTGGCAAAGGCGATAGTGCGTAGGTTCAGAAACGCGAAGATATGTATTCTCGCGCTTGTGTACATAACCTTTATTGGCTCGATGCTTATTGCGAACGATATGGCGCTTCTCACGTTTTTGCCGCTCGGATATTTTATACTGCATACTACGGGTAAGGAAAAGTATATGGCATTTACCTTTATTATGCAGAATATCGCGGCAAATCTTGGCGGCATGCTGACTCCGTTCGGAAATCCGCAGAACCTGTACTTATATACTCGGTTTAACATTCCGACGGGTGAATTTATGACGATAATGCTGATACCGTTCCTTGTATCTATCACGCTGATAACCGGGTGCTGTCTTATCTTCGTAAAGAGCGAGCCCTTGGAGATCGGTGAGCGCGCGGCGAGCCTGCCACCCGTGAGGACTGCGGTATATTTGTTGCTTTTTGCATTCACTATTGCGATAGTTTTCCGCGGTGTGCCGTATCAGCTTGGACTTATTATAATTTCGCTGGCGCTGCTCATTCTTGACAGACAGGCGCTGTTGCAGGTGGATTACGGACTGCTTTTTACGTTCGTATTTTTCTTTATTTTTGCGGGAAATATGGCGAGGATCGAGGCGGTGCGCGACTTTTTCTCGATGCTGCTTGATAGGAATACGCTGGTTGTGAGCGCGTTTTCCTGTCAGTTTATCAGCAACGTACCGACGGCGGTGCTGCTCTCGCAGTTTACTGACAATTACCGCGAGCTGCTCTTGGGCGTTAACATTGGCGGTGTTGGTACGCTTATCTCGTCGCTTGCGAGCCTTATTACGTTTCGTGAATATTCAAAGCAGGACCCCGGACACACGTTCAGATATATACTTAAATTCTCGGCGTTTAATTTTGCGTTTTTGGGAATACTTATCCTCGTTTGCTCGGTTATTTAACAGAAAAAAGCACTTATGTCGCCATAAGTGCTTTTTTACATTAATCTTTAAATTCGGCGGTGAGGCGCTTGCGTGCGAGGGTGAGAATGGAGTCTGCCTCGCCCTCGCCGACGAGGGTGAGGGAGCCGGCGATAAGGGCGCGGGCGGTGAAGCACTTGAGGGCGGCGGCATCGGGGTCGATGCCGCGTGCTGCCGAATAGGCTTCGACGGCGCGGATAACGGCGGTGTCGAGGGTGGTATCGCCCTGCTGCTCGGCGGCGAGGGTGAAGACGGCACGCAGGTTGCGGTTGGCAATACGGAAGCGCAGGGATGCCATACACATCTCGACGGCAAGCTTTGCCGGGTCGTTTGCAAAGACGCGCTCGATCTCGCGGGAGAGTAGCTCCCACTTTGAGTTGACGTATTTGATTATTTCTCTTATATATTCGTCCTTATCCTTGAAGTGACGGTAGGGTGCGGCACAGGACACCTGTGCCGAGAGGGCGGCGCGGCGCAGAGAAAATTCCGAAAGTCCGTGCTCCTCAAGCTCGGCGATGCCGGCGAGGATAAGTCTTGTGCGGACGCTTTTTTCAACGTATGATTCTTCCATATTTGCCATCCTTATGTTAATACTGTTAACAAGTATAGCACATATATCCAAAAATTGCAAGATAATTTGAGAAAATAGACGAAAAAGTGCTGAAAGTATTGACAAATACTGTTATTTATTTATAATAAAGGTATATAAGACTATGTTAACGGTGTTAACATCACTACTTTGAGGTGCTTATGGTAAACAAAAGAATGCGCGAGCTTGGCGCAAAAAGATCGGTAATACGCGAAATTTTTGAATACGGAAAGAAGAGAAAGGCCGAGATCGGCGAGGAAAACGTATTCGACTTTTCGCTCGGAAACCCGAGCGTGCCCGCACCGACGGTGGTGATAGAGGAAATGATGAGGCTGATACGCGAGTGTGACCCTGTTACTCTGCACGGATACACCTCTGCCGAGGGAGATAAGAGTGTACGCGAGGCTATTGCGGAATATATAAACCGCACCGAAGGCGAGTGTGTCACGGGCGAGTGCATATATATGACCGCCGGTGCGGCAGGTGCGTTGGTTGCGGCACTTGGGGCTGTGGTATCAGATGGGGACGAGGTCGTTGTGCCCTGCCCTTACTTTCCCGAATACAAGGTGTTTATCGAGTCGTGCGGCGGCGTAATGAGGACGGCGGCGTGCGATGCGGTGACGATGGAGCTTGACATTGGCAGGATAGAGGCGGCGATCGGCAAAAGGTGCGCGGCGGTGATAATAAACTCGCCGAACAACCCGACGGGCAAGGTATACTCCGAGGGAAGCGTAATTGCGCTGTGCGATATGATGAGAAGAAAGCAAGAAGAATACGGACATCCGATATATCTGATATCGGACGAGCCGTACAGAGAGCTTGTATACGGTGGGGTCAAGGTGCCCTACCTCACTAAATATTATGATAACACTCTGGTGTGCTACTCCTATTCAAAGTCACTCTCCTTACCCGGTGAGAGAATAGGCTACGTGCTTATATCGCCAAGATGCGAGGAGCTCACCGCAGTATATCAGGCCGTATTCGGTGCGGCGAGAGCAACGGGACACGTATGTGCGCCAAGCCTTTTACAGAAGATCATTCCCGCCTGCCTTGGACTCACGGCAGATATAAGCGTATACGACACGAACAGACGCCTGCTTACAGATGCGCTTTCGGAGTACGGATTCGAGCTTGTAGATCCCGACGGTGCGTTCTATCTGTTTATCAAGTCGCCAAGCGGTGATGCGAACGAATTTTGCGAGCGGGCGAAAAAAGAGGAGATACTGATAGTGCCGAGCGACGACTTTGGCTGTGAGGGATATGCAAGATTATCCTACTGCGTAAGCACGGAGCAGATAAAGAGAGCTCTCGGAGCATTTAAGAAATTGGCAAGGAGCTATGAAGATGGCATCGATCAATGAGGCTAGAAAAAGAGTAAACGAAATAGACAAGGAAATGGCGGAGCTGTTCGTTAAGCGAATGGCGGCTGTGCGCGAGGTTGCAAGGTACAAGCAAGAAAACGGTATGCCCATATTTGACGGAGCGAGAGAAGAAGAGGTAATTAAGCGCAACTCCGAGCTTGTAGATGGGGAGATGCGCGGGTATTACGTGGATTTTCTCAAAAACAATATGGCGGTATCGAAGAGATATCAGTCAAGCCTTATCGGTGTGAATAAGGTAGACGGTGTCAGCTGCCTGCACGTTGCAACAGATGGCGACGGATACGACGTTACGGTAGGACGCGGTCTCCTTACGCGCGCTGATGAATATATGAACCTTGACAGACGTGTGTTTATCGTAACAGACGACGGTGTGCCGCGCGAGTATGCCGAGGCGGTTGCGGCGGTATGCGCAAAGAGTATGATATACACGGTTAAAGCAGGCGAAGAAAGCAAGAGCCTGTGCGTTATGGAAAAGCTGCTTGGGGCTATGATGGAGTTCGGCATGACTCGCGTTGACTGCGCGGTCGCGGTAGGCGGCGGAGTGGTCGGCGACCTCACCGGATTTGCGGCGGCAAGCTATATGCGCGGAATTGATTTCTACAATATTCCGACAACGATGCTGGCAGACGTCGATTCATCGATCGGCGGAAAAACGGCAGTAAATCTCGGTGACGTCAAGAACGTCGTTGGCGCGTTTTATCAGCCGAAGGCGGTTCTTATAGACACGGACGTGCTTAAAACGCTCTCTGAAAGACACATAGTGGCAGGACTTGCCGAGGCGGTGAAGATGGCGCTGACGTCGGATGAAGAGCTGTTTCGGTTTTTTGAAAACGAGGAAATAAACGAAGAAAACATACAGGATGTGATAGTGCGCGCGCTTTATATAAAGAAGTGCGTGGTCGAGGCTGACGAGAAGGAGTCGGGGCTTCGAAAAATACTGAACTTCGGACACACGCTAGGACACGGAATTGAAGCCGCAGAGGGACTCTCGGGACTTTATCACGGTGAGTGCGTTGCGCTCGGAATGCTCCCATTCTCTGCCCCTGCGGTAAGAGAGAGGCTCCGCCGTGTGCTTGTAAAGCTTGGTTTACCTACCGTGTATTCGGGCGATATTGACAAGGCACTCGAGCTTGTTGTACACGACAAGAAGTGCGAGGGTGACGGTGTGGCGGCAATATTTGTCGACGAGGTTGGCTCGTGCAGAATAGAGCGCGTAGCTATCGAAGAATTTAAGAAGCTTGTAAAAGAGAGATTTTGATTATGAAAAACACATACGGACAGAGTGTGTCGGTAACGATCTTTGGCGAAAGTCACGGTCAAGAGATAGGCTTGGTTATTGACGGATTAGCTCCGGGAATAAAGGTTAATGTCGAATATATTAAAAACTGCCTTGAATTAAGACGCCCTTTTGGAAAAATATCCACCACCAGATGCGAGGCTGACGAGTTCAGAATAGTAAGCGGCGTATTTGAGGGCTATACCACAGGCACACCCCTTGCGATACTCATACCCAACACGGATACAAGGAGTGCCGATTACTCTCTCATCAAGGACACCCCACGTCCGTCGCACGCGGATTACACTGGGGCTTGCAAGTATCACGGCTATCAGGATTACCGTGGCGGCGGTCACTTCTCCGGCAGGGTAACTGCGGCACTCGTGGCAGCGGGCGCGCTTATCAGGGCTGCTTTATATGAAAACAAAGGAATAAAGATCGCGACGCATATTTCGAGCCTTGGCGGTATATCCGACAGAGATATACGCGACGAGGGGGATATGGATCTGCTTATGGAAAAGAAATTTGCCGTGCTTGATGGGGCGAGCGAGAAAAAGATGATCGAGCGCATTGAGGCTGCAGCAAAGGACGGCGACAGCGTTGGCGGCGTGCTTGAAACGGTTATTACCGGTGTACCCGCGGGTGTTGGCGAGCCTTTCTTTGACAGTATGGAGAGCGCGATCGCGCATATGATGTTCTCTATTCCCGGGATTAAGGGTGTTGAGTTCGGCACGGGATTTAAGATGGCTGATATGCTTGGCAGCGAGGCTAACGATCAGTTCGCGGTCGATGCTGACAGAATATACACCAAGACCAATCACAGCGGCGGCATAAACGGCGGCATTACGAACGGCATGCCTATACTTTTCCGTTGTGCTGTGCGCCCTACCCCATCGATATTCAAGGAGCAGACGAGCGTGCGCCTTTCCGAAATGAAGGAAGAAAGCTTAAAGATCGAAGGCAGACACGACCCTGCCATTATACACAGAGCCCGTGCGGTAGTTGATGCCGCGGCGGCTATTGCCGTAGCTGATATGCTGGCGGTAAGGTACGGAACCGATTATTTGGCTTTAGAGGTAAAGTATGAATAAATTGTACGGTTGTATCGGTGAGAAGCTTAAGCACAGCTTTTCAAAGGAGATACACAACGCGCTTGCCGATTACGATTACAGGATCATTGAGGTAGAGCGCGAGAGGCTTTCCGAGTTTGCGACCGAGGCGGACTTTGCGGCGATAAACGTCACTATTCCCTACAAGGAAATGATAATGCCCTATCTTTACGAGATAGACGAGCATGCAAAAAGCATCGGTGCGGTAAACACCGTTGTAAACCGCGGGGGAAAGCTGTACGGCTATAACACCGACTTTTACGGTATGAGCGAGCTTCTTCGGCACGCAGGAGTATCGGTAAAGGGTAAAAAGGTGCTTATACTCGGCACGGGCGGCACGTCAAAGACGGCGTATGCCGTTGCTGTTGCCGAGGGTGCAAGCGAGGTCGTGCGCGTGAGTCGCACGGGGCGCGAGAATGCGATCACCTACGAGGAAATGTACGAGGGGCACGCGAATGCCGAGGTGATAATAAACACTACACCCGCCGGAATGTACCCCGATATATTCGGCAAGGCGGTGGAGCTTGACAAATTTCCCTCCCTTTGCGGCGTTATCGATGCGGTGTACAACCCCCTGCGGACTCCTATGATACTTGATGCGAAAAGACTCGGTATCAAGGCAGAGGGCGGATTATATATGCTTGTGGCGCAGGCGGTGAGGGCATCAGAGATCTTTGTTGATACCGAATATGCCGCGGGTGAGTGCGAGAGAGTTTACAAGAGGATAGTATCCGACAAGGAAAACATAGTACTTATCGGCATGCCGGGATCGGGAAAAAGTACCGTGGGAAAGATACTTGCAAAGGCGCTCGGGCGCAGGCTTATAGACACGGACAAGCTGATAGCACAGAAGGTCGGCATGGACATTCCCACTATATTCCGTGAATACGGAGAGGCAAAATTCCGTGATATTGAAGCCGAGGTAATTAAGGAATGCGCAAGAGAGACCGGCGTTGTAATCGCTACGGGCGGCGGCGCGGTGCTGCGCGAGGAAAACGTTGATGCGCTTCGCGAAAACGGACGGATATACTTTATCGACAGGCCGCTTGAGAGGCTGATGCCAACAGCTGACAGACCGCTCTCGTCTGCGCGCGAGGATATAGAAAAGAGATACAAGGAAAGATATAGCATATACAAGGCGGCGGCTGACGTGAGTGTGAATGCAAACTGCTTTCCCAAGGCGGTATCGGAAAAAATAATGAAGGATTTTACAAAATGAAGATATACGTTTTGAACGGACCAAATCTTAATATGCTTGGTATACGCGAGCCTGATCAGTACGGAAAGGCGAGCTACCAAGAGCTGTGCGAGATTATCAAAAGGCACGCGGATAAGCGCGGAGTTGAGGTAGTGATATTTCAATCAAACCACGAGGGTGCGCTTGTTGACAAGATACAGGAAGCGTACTTTGAGGGGGCTGACGGTATCGTTATAAACCCCGGTGCATACACGCACACGAGCATCGCTCTTTTAGATGCGGTAAAGGCGGTTTCGTTGCCCACGGTCGAGGTGCATATATCAAAGGTTGAGGAGCGCGAGGAGTTCAGACAGGTAAGCTACGTAAGGCTTGCGTGCGTGAGGACAATCACAGGTCGCGGATTTGACGGATATACCGAGGCGATCGACCATCTGATAGACGGAGTCAAAAAATGAAAATAGAGATAACTAAGGGCGTGGCGAGGGGCAATATCTCCGCGCCGCCGTCAAAGAGCATGGCGCACAGGCTGCTTATATCGGCGGCGATGTGCGAGGGTGTATCGACGGTGCGCGGAATATCGACGTGCGAGGACGTGCTTGCTACGCTTGA
Source organism: Eubacteriales bacterium (assembly GCA_045576315.1). Classification (GTDB taxonomy): domain Bacteria; phylum Bacillota; class Clostridia; order Oscillospirales; family CAG-272; genus UBA1740. The sequence continues at coordinate 21,610 of JAZNGE010000021.1, forward strand.
CTGTCTTTGTGCGCTTGGAATCAAGTGCCAAAGGTGCGGTGAGGACGTTGTGATACACGGCAAGAGCCCGAAAAGGATGCGCCCGAGCGCACCCTTAATGTGCCGTGAGAGCGGAAGCACGCTGCGCTTTATGATCCCGATCGCTATGATGGGAGAGCAGACGGCTGTATTTTACGGTGCGAAGAGCCTTATGTCACGCCCTATGAGCGTGTATGAGGATATGTGCCGCGAGAGAGGTCTTACATACATAAGCGACGGCGAGAGCATTGTTGTAAAGGGGCCGCTCACGAGCGGTGAATTCACCCTGGCGGGAAATATCAGCAGCCAGTTTATTTCGGGTCTGCTTTTTGCCCTGCCGACTGCTGACGGCGACAGCACGATACGGATACTGCCGCCGATAGAGAGCCGATCGTATATTGATCTGACGCTAGATGCGCTTCGGTGCTTCGGAATTGAGGCAAAATGGCAGGACGAGCATACGATATTCGTGCCCGGAAAGCAAAAATACACGCCGACCGACGTTACGGTAGAGGGTGACTACTCGGGGGCGGCGTTCCCCGATGCGCTCACGCTTTTTGGCGGTGAGGTAAGAATAGACGGCTTGCGCGCTGACACGATACAGGGCGACAGCGTTTATAAAAAATATTACGATATGCTTGTGCGCGGTGTGCCGACGATACACATAGGCGACTGCCCCGACCTTGGACCTGTGCTGTTTGCGATCGCGGCGGCGAAAAACGGCGGTATATTTACCGGCACGCGCAGACTTAAGATAAAGGAAAGCGACAGAGCCGCGGCGATGGCAGAGGAATTGAAGAAATTCGGCACGTCGGTGACGGTATACGACGACACGGTGGTGATCTACCCCGCGGAATTCCACGCGCCGAGCGAGGTTTTGTACGGACATAACGATCACAGGATCGTAATGGCGCTCGCGGTGCTTTTGACGCTGACGGGCGGTGTGATCGACGGTGCTGAAGCCGTAAGCAAGAGTTACCCTGCCTTCTTTGAAAATCTTAAGGCACTCGGAATTGAGGTGATCGAAAAATGAAATTAAGCAAGGACACCAAAATTCTTATAGTAGGTCTTGGCGTTATTGGCGGCGGATATGCTGCCGCACTTTCCGAAAAGGGATACCGGGTCAAGTGCATTACGAAAAATGCCGAGGACATTGTGTACGCAAAAAAGCGGAATATGATAGTATACGGCACGACCGAGGTGGAAAAGGAGCTTGTCAGCGAAGCGGAGCTGGTGATCTTCGCGCTCTACCCGACCGTATTTATCGATTGGGTACAGACGTACGGCGCGCTCTTTAAAAAAGGCACGCTGATAACCGACGTTTCCGGCGTTAAATCGAGCGTTGTCGGCAAGGTGCAGGCGATGCTGCCCGAGGGGGTTGAGTTTATTTCGGCGCACCCGATGGCAGGCAGAGAGCGAAGCGGTGTTGAATACAGCGATCCTGCGGTATTTAAGGGCGCGAACTACATAGTTACGCCGACCGAGAAGAACACGCGCGAGGCGGTAGCGGTATGCTGTGAGCTTGGACGCGAGCTTGGATTTGCAAGAATAAGCGAGCTGACAGTCGAAGAGCACGACGAGATGATCGCGTTTCTCTCGCAGCTGACACACTGTATTGCGGTATCGCTGATGAACTGCAACGAAACACCCGAGCTTGAAAAGTACACGGGTGACTCGTTCAGAGATCTGACGAGGATCGCAAAGATAAACGACAGAATGTGGGCAGAGCTTTTCCTTATGAACAAGGATGCGCTGCTGCGCGAGATGGACTCGTTTATAGCGGAGCTTGGCGAGTTCAGAAATATGATCGAAAACGGCGAGAGCGAGAAAATGCGCGAGAAGATGCGCGCATCGACGGCAAGGCGTGCCTTGTTCGACAAGCCGAAGGGATAGGAGAGTTTTTAGTTATGAATATGAAGTTTTTCAGAAAGCTGCCGATACCAAAGGAGATAAAGGAGCAGTTCCCCGTTACTCCCGAGATCACGGCGGCAAGAGAGAAGTCGATAGCCGAGCAAAAAAGAATACTTTCTGGCGAGTCGGACAAGTTTATGCTTGTTATAGGCCCCTGCTCTGCCGACAATGAGGACTCGGTGCTTGATTACATTTACCGACTGCGCGGAGTGCAGGAAAAGGTAAAGGACAAGATATTTATAGTGCCGAGGATCTACACAAACAAGCCGAGGACTACGGGCGATGGCTACAAAGGTATGCTTCACCAGCCTGATCCCAATGCGGCGCCTGACCTTTTGAAAGGTATTATTGCGATAAGAAAGATGCACATGCGCGCGGTGGCTGAAACCGGATTTGGCTGCGCGGACGAGATGCTGTACTCCGAGAACCACAGATATCTTTCCGACGTTGTAGCATACGTTGCGGTAGGTGCGCGCTCGGTTGAGGATCAACAGCACAGACTTACCGCGAGCGGACTTGACGTTCCTGCAGGAATGAAGAACCCCACAAGCGGCGATATGACCGTTATGCTCAACTCTATAAGGGCGGCGCAGCACTCACACGTATTCTACTATCGCGGCTGGGAGGTCGAGAGCCAGGGCAACCCGTTTGCACACGCGATTTTGCGCGGATACGTGGACAAGAGCGGCAGATCGCACTCTAACTATCACTACGAGGATCTTATGGGGCTTTACGAGAGCTATATGGAATCGGGACTTTCAAACCCTGCCGTTATCATTGACACCAACCACGCAAACTCCGGCAAGAAATATCTTGAACAGCCGAGAATCGCGAAAGAGGTGCTTGAGAGCTGTGCTTATGACAAGAATATAAGAAAGCTCGTCAAGGGACTTATGATCGAAAGTTATATCGAGGACGGCGCACAGAAGATATGCGACACTCACACCTACGGCAAGTCGATCACAGACCCCTGTCTTGGCTGGGATAAGACCGAAAGGCTTATATATAATATCGCACAGATGCTTTAACCTGTGCGAATATGAAAAGAGCGAACATTTTACAATGTTCGCTCTTTTTTGTGTTATATTATTCCTAAAACTATTCACTTGTTTCTACAATAGTAAAAACCAATAAATTCTGTTCGCTATAATATGCTAAAAACGTAAGCGTGTTGTTATCATCAATAGTATATGCAAGTTTATCTGCGGAGCTAACATAGAATTTAAATTGTGCGGAGAATTGATTTTCTATACCGTTATCAATTTGGTCTTTCCACTCGATATTGTTTTCTAAATCGGTTATATTTTCTTCATATGTTGGAATCCTAATAATTCCTTCGCAAATTATATTTGACTTTTTAGAAGACATTGTTTTGTCAACCAAGATAGTTGTATCTTCATGAAAATCATATCTGACGCTATTTTCAATTAAACTTAGATATTCATCAGATGTGGAATATTGTTTAGCATCTTTGAAATTAACAAAACTTATCATAATCATAACCATCATTATGACAATTGAAACACTGCTTACGATCCTATCTTTACGTTTAAATCCGAACGCTAATGGGAGAATACAAAACGGCAGAAAAGCTAAATATATCCACCAAAATTTTGTTGTGGCGTAATAATCACTTTCATAAACAGTTAGCAAAGAATTTTCGTTGCCGAAAAGTTCATTTGTAAACATTGATAATATCGAAAAAGCTATTACAGCAACAAACAAAGATACACATGGTAATATGATTAATAAAATTCTAGCTTTTTTTGACATAATGCACTCCTCACATTCAAATCTAGTTTCCAAAAGCAAATCTAGCAACAGCCGGTATTAATGCAGAAAACAAATAAGGCGCAAAAATCGCAACCATATATACTTTCAACATATCTAACAATAAAAAAACCGTCTCATCATAAGTGTGTCAGTATTAAACATACAGTTTTTTAAAATAGTTTTCCAACAAAGAATCATTGCTAAATAGCATGTTGAGAGTTTCTTGTTTTACCTTTAATATTTTATATTTTTTTTGCTCTTGGTACTCCAAAATAATATTGACAACTTCTTTAAGTTTAGGTTCATTAAAAACCTTTGCACAGTTCAAAAGATTTACGCCAACTTGCTCATAATTGTTTTTATATTCCTCGATGTAAAACCCATGCATCAAGATCGAATAACCTGCAACGAAACAAAAGTGCGGATCGTTTGAATACTCTCTTAAGCCAATACTAAGATATTTTTTCCATATGTCTAAAGCAATAAGATTTTCGTCTTTATCATACTTTCCACTATCAATTGGTCCCTCTATTAGATAATACCAAGAGAATCCTACTAGCGAATTTAACTTTTCACTACTTGGTTGATTTAAAAAAAGGTTTTCAAGATATATTAATGCTTTGTCCCATGAGTATTCTGTTTCATGCTTTTTCAAACTATCATCGAAATAAAACAATTTCTCATCCTCCACTTCTAATCCACATACCATAGGTATCATAAGCAAACTTGTCGACAATACCATTATAACGCACCTATACAGATTTTGCAAGGGGTGGGAAAATATGCAAACGGTTTTTGTTTGTATTTTTGTAGGGACAGGCGTCCTCGACTGTCCACACAACCACGAATTTGCGCTATACACCCTCCGCCATCCATCCCCGCCCCACTATGACTTTCGTGCTTTCTTTTTTCGGACAGTCGAGGACGCCTGCCCCTACAAGCATATTTTTTTACAAGAAAAACACACGCAGTCGGGGTGACTGCGTGTGCGAAATTATGAATC
>JAZNGE010000022.1:0-47213 GCA_045576315.1 Eubacteriales bacterium
TTTGTAAATTCAAAGTGTTTTAACGAGATCTTTCGCACTTTTCAGTGCTTGAAAAATTTCAATGTTGTTCAATTTTCAATGATCAAGATGGCATAACCTTTAGGGACAAGCCCTTGCGGGTGATGCGCTTTGTTATTATACAATAAATATTTCCATTTGTCAATAGGTTTTTTCAACTTTTTTGAATTTTTTTGAATTTTTTAATAATAATGTGTAGCAGAGGGGGATTTTGGTGCATGGTTGCGATATTCACAAGGACTCTTATAGTATATATTTTGCTATCGGTTGCTATGAAGCTGATGGGAAAACGCGAGATCGGAGAGCTTGACGTGAGCGAGCTGGTATCTACCCTTCTCATATCGGAGATAGCCGCGATACCGATAGATGATCCCGATATACCGTTCTTTAACGCTATAATACCCATCCTATTTATATTATCGATAGAGATACTGCTCTCCTATGCAAAAACGAAGTCGTCAAGGCTCAAAAGATACGTTGAGGGGGAGTCGGTGTTTTTGATATACAGAGGCGAATTGGACCAAGATGCATTGAGAGAAAATCGAATATCGCTCAACGAGTTTCTGTCCGAGATGCGTGCGCAAAGCATAGGCGATATGTCAGAGGTGGAATACGCGATCCTTGAGCAGAGCGGAAAGATCTCGATATTGAAGCGTGGGAGCAACGAGATAGCGCACGTCTTGATAATTGACGGCGAGTTCAACACGCCGGAGTTTTGCCCCGGAAGATTCTCGCGCGACAAGACCGAGGCAGAGCTTAAGCGGCGCAAGCTTGAAAGAGGGGACGTATTATATATGAGCGTGGACGACGATAATAACATTAATATAATTAAAAAGGAAAGAAAATGAAGAGTGTACGGATCGCGGCGGTGCTGCTGGTAGTGGTTATTGCCGCCGTTGTGGCAAATGCGATAGCGGTAAGAAACATCATCGGCGGAATACTTTACGAGGTTGAAAACGCGAGCGAGGACAAATACGAGGAAATATTCGAGCATTACAAGAGTATAGAGACCTACGTTAGTCTGTCGGTAGATCACGAGGACATGATGAACATAGAGCTTGCGTTTGCGGAATTGATCGGTGCGGTCGAGGCAGGCGATAAAGAGAGTGTTACGGTAGTGAAAAGCCGCCTTAAATACTCGCTTGAGCATTTAAGACGGCTATCGGGTATAAATATTGACAGTATACTTTAACGGTATTCGCTCATATCAGCAGCATAGGCGCTATGGCGAAGGATCGAGTAGCTCTCTGCCATAAGATTTTCGCTTGAAAGTATACCGCACGCGGAGCGCAGATACTTTACAACGTACTCGGGATTGAGGAATGCTGATGCATCGGCAGAAAGGGTGCAATCTATGCGGATGCTGCCTGCGTTATAAACCGCATTTGCAAATCTGATGAGGGGCTTGATGTCCATAGTGTCATCGGGCTTTTGCTTCTTTGCTACGGGCATAGTGTCGGCTAAAAACGCCTTGTTACACTTCTCTGCCAGCTCCTCGGACGCACCGAGAGTGTTGAGGGTGATGGTATAGGAGAGCCATTTGAGGTCGGTGAGCTTGGTTTCGGGATAATAAGCATCGAGAACGACGAGCTCATCGGTCATATTGGCGTTAAGGGCGGCAATTGCCTTATCGGGATCGATGCGCTCGACAAGGCGCAGATCCATAAACTCCACAAGGCTCTCTGTGCCTATGGAAAGAGGGGCGGCGAATACCATTTTAGGCTTCGGGTTGAAGCCCTCGGTATACCAAAGCGGAAGCTTGGAGCGGACGATTATCTTGTGCATAGTACGCACAAGATCGAGGTGGGAGACGTACTGAAGGTTGCCCACCTTTTTGAATTTCACACGAAGGGTGATGGGAGTGTTATTATTCATCGCTTTCACCTCCGGTCTTGCATCCCTTGCACCAACGGGTCTTGGCGCCGAAGGAGTTTGCGCCGCAGCCGTTACAATGCTCGGCACACGAGGGAGTGGTAACGCCGTTATAGGCTCTTTCTCTCTCACGAAGGAGATAGGACTTGGTTACACCGCAATCGATGATATCCCAAGGCAAAATCTCGTCGAGTCCGAAGCCGCGGGTGGTATAATACGAGGTATCGATGCCGAGGCGGTTGAAGATGTCCATCCACTTATCGTAATCAAAGCACTCGTCCCATGCATCGAATATCGCGCCCTCTTCAACCGCGAGAGCGATTGCGGGAGCTATACGGCGGTCGCCTCGCGCGAATACTGCCTCAAGGAAGGACTCCTTGGCATCGTGGTAGGTGTATCTGATCTTCTTTTTGTCGGTTATGCAGGTTTTGAGGTAATCCTGCTTTGCCATAAGGGTTTCGTAGGAATCCTGTTTTTCCCACTGGAAAGGTGTAAAGGGCTTGGGTATAAAGCAAGATACACTGATGGTGACACCGACGCCACGGGGGCGAAGCTCCTTGGGGAGCTTGTAGTACTGACCGACTACCTTTGAGGCGAGGTCGGCAATACCCTTAATATCCTCCTCGGTTTCGGTAGGGAGTCCATCCATAAAGTAAAGCTTTACGCTGCTCTTTCCGCCGCGGAAGGCGATATCGACAGAGCGCATAAGGTCTTCCTCGGAAACGTTCTTATTTATAACGTCACGCAAGCGCTGCGTGCCTGCCTCGGGAGCGAAGGTAATGCCGCCCGTGCGGACGGTGGATATTTTCTTCATAAGCTCCTCGGAGAAGCTATCGATACGGAGCGAGGGCAGAGAGAGGCTGACCTTGGCATCGTCCGTCCATTCAAGGAGAGAGTCTGTGAGCTCACGGAGCTTGGAATAGTCGCTGATGGAAAGGGAGATGAGGGATATTTCCTCATATCCGGAGTTGTCATAGAGGCATTTAGCAAGCTTGTTAAGCACCTCGGGAGATTTCTCTCTTATTGGGCGGTATACCATACCTGCCTGACAGAAGCGGCAGCCGCGGATACAACCGCGGTATATCTCAAGCACTATTCTGTCGTGCACCGTTTCAATATAAGGCATTACAAGCTTTTCGGGATAGGAAACGGTATCAAGATCGGATATAATACGCTTTCTGATCTTTGCGGGAACGTCGGGATATATGGGGGCGTGTGACTTTATCGTGCCGTCCTCGTTATAGGTGACCTCGTAAAGCGAGGGGATATAAACGCCCTCGATATGAGATGCGGCACGCAAGAATGCGGCACGTGTATAGCTGCCGTTATCCTTCATTTCATTATAAAGGTGGCAGATCTCGAGCAGCACCTCCTCGCCCTCACCGATATTGATAAGGTCGAAGAATTCCGCGATAGGCTCGGAGTTATAGGCACAGGGGCCGCCGCCGATAACGATAGGCTCATCCTCGCCTCTATCCTTTGCCCAAAGGGGTATGCCGGCAAGGCGGATCATCTGAAGAGCTGTGGTGTAGCAAAGCTCATACTGAAGAGTAAAGGCGAGCATATCAAACTCTTTGATCTCGTCACCGCTTTCGACGGCGGTGAGAGGAATATTGTATTCCTCCATCTTTTCCTTCATATCGATCCAAGGAGCATAAACGCGCTCACACCAGATGTCCTTGTCCTTATTGATGACGTCGTAGAGAATGCGGAGTCCGAGGTTGGACATACCTATCTCATAGGTGTCGGGAAAGGCGAATGCAAAACGGCATTTCACCTCATTTTTATCTTTAATTATGCTGTTATATTCTCCGCCTATGTATCTGCCGGGCTTTTGCACGGATTTGAGGACGGATGAAATGTTAGGGGTTTCGGAAAGCTTCATATTTTATTACTCTAGGAATAAGGCGAACGAAACCGTTCGCCTTATTCTTTAATCATGTTTATTTTTATCCTTTGATGATTTAAGAGTGCGCTGACTCATAAATATCATTACTCCGCACCATGCGAGCTGCCATGCAGCGAGGGCGAAGGAAGGTACTACCATCATGCCGGAAAGTGCGAGGACAACGGCAAGCGTTGCACCGACTGCCATAGCCGAAAGCTCGACTATCGAGAGGCGCTGCTGAAGTCTGACGTACTTCTTGCAAAGAAGGAGCATACTGATAACGTCGATCTTGTCACCCGTGGTTACGATACCTGCGCTGACACGGTGGTAAAGCTTGTCCTCACCGTCGGGGAGGGTCTGCTTTTTAAGGATACGTATAGAATCCATACCGGCCGTAAGGGTGCGAAGCAGATCGGAATTTATGTTAGGGTCACGGGTGTAGATAAGGGGTATAACACCGTCGTCCGCAAGCGAAGGAAGGATCATAGTGAAGTCCTCGGAAAGCGTATAACGGATATAGAACTTAGCATAGACCTCACCGTTTTCGGCGGCGTACATGATCTTGGTGGAGAAGAGAGATGCACTCTCCTTGCCGGGATCGTAGGGGATCTTGATGCCGTTTTTAACCATATATTCAAGAGTACCTGCTCTTACCTCGACACCGTCGACACGGGCAACTATGCCCTCCTCTTCGATATAAACGCGAGTTGCGGTGGTGGGCATATGGTCAAGTGCATCGGCAAACATATTCTTAAGAGGGCCGCCGACTACCGCAAATATCGCAGACATCTGATTCATAGCCTTCTCAAGATTCTCGCTTCTGCCATAGAGCATGATGCGCTGAAGGTTAACGTCCTCGTCTCCGAACACCTCGGTGTCATGGAAGGTTACAACGTCGACACCGGAGTAGTCGTAGAGCGAACTTTCGCCTATTACTGCGCTGTTCTCGCTCTCTGCCTGCTTTACCGAATGGTAGAACGGTATCTTATGAAGGAGTACCGAGAACACGGGCATACCGAGAAGGAACACGCAGGCGAAGGTCATGGTCGCAGACATAATGGGTGCATATACTCCGGGAACGAAGAACGCAACTGCCGCTGCGACGAATGCAAGACCGAAGGATGCGGCGAGGATAAGGACCACGCCACCCGAGTTCTCGGCACATTTACCGCTGCGCTTAAAGAAATCGGCAACGAACGCGGTGCGGAACACACGCGCGGTTTTTGACTTATAGCCCTCTACCTTACCGTCAACGGCAAGATTTTCCTCGGGCAAGGTACGGGTGAGCTTGCGGTCTACTATTCTCTTCTCTCCCGGCTGTGAGATCAGCTTGAAGTTAGAGAAATCAGCCAGCTTTTTAAAGAGTGCGGCAACTATGGCGCTGATGGAAAGAAGGGAGAACAGAAGTCCGAAGAGAGGATACTTTTGGGGTGCGGTCGCAACGACTGCCACGGTGTATCCGACTGTTGCAAGCGCGGCAACGGGAACAAAAAGCTCCGGAACTGCGCGACCGACCATCATTTTATGAAGTGCGAGGACGACCTCGGGAAGAGCGAGGACAAACAGGCACACGACGAAGATCGCATCCAAAATAGCCATTGAGCCGGGAATGGTGGAGATGCCCATTATGGCGGGGATATCCTTGCCGAAGAACCAAAGGTTCTCTATGACGAGAAGCATAAGCAGAAGCGTAAGAGAGGTGAAAAGACGAACCTTGATGGACATTATACCGTCAAGGAACTTATCCTTAAAGCTATCTCTTTGGGTCTGCTGTGAAAAATCTCTGTTCTTTTTTGCGTTCTCGTCGGTGGCATCACCAACGTTATCAACCGATTCAAGAGCCGCGACACCAACCTGGCGAGTCGCAAGCGCTGTGTTCTCGCTACGGGTTTCGGGATCGGGAATCTGATACTCCTTGGGAGCTTCGGAAATAGGTTCAAGGGGGGCAAACTCCTCTTCGGGCTCTTCCTCTTCCTCGACGGGAATGGGGGCGGGAGCGGGAGCTTCTTCCTTTTCCTCTACCGGTGCTTCAAACTTAAATACGGTTGACTGAATGTCATAATTTTCGGGAGCGGGCGCACCTACTGTGACGAGGGTTGCATCATCTATTACCGCGTTCTCATCGGTTTCGGCGGTGGGATCGATCTCGGGCTCTTCAACCTTTACGACGACCACCTCGGGCTTCGGACGGGGGGTAACGGGAGTGCGGGGAGTCTTAGAATCGGAGACCTTGTAGGTTTCGCTGACCTCGGTGAAGCGCGGAACGTAGGTAGTACGAACGGTGGGCTCTTCACGAACGGTTATAGGGCTTTCTGCATTTTTACGCTTTTCGGTTTTGGGAGCTGCCTTCTTTTCGGGAACTCCGCCGAATTTGGGATTCACGGTGAATTTGTCCGGAACGGAAAGCTCGGATGCTGCCTTTGGGGGCTGGGGCTTTGGTTTTTCAACGGGCTTTTTAGCCGTTTCAAAAACGAGCGAGCTATCGTCGTCACCTACCGTGAATTCAAGCTTTACTTTTTTTTCGTCCAAATCACTTACCTCCCTTCAGATCTCTTTGTCTTGCTACCTCGGCAAAAATTACTGCCGCGGCGCACGATACGTTCATTGAATTCACCATACCGTGAAGGGGTATGGATAGAGTAAAATCACATTTATCCTTGACGAGTCGGGATATACCCGCGCCCTCGCTACCGAGGACGATGGCGGCACTGCCCGTTAAGTCGGTGTTGTAGTATTCCTCACCGCCCATATCCGCGGCATATATCCACAAGCCGCGCTCCTTAAGCTCGTCGATCGTTGAGGCGATGTTAGTCACCTTTGCCACCTTTACGTGCTCGGTAGCACCGGCGGCGGCCTTGGCAACGGTGGGAGTCAAGCCTACGGCACGACGCTTTGGAATTATGACACCGTGAGCACCAAGACAATCGGCACTTCTGATTATCGCGCCGAGGTTGTGGGGGTCTTCGACACCGTCGAGAATTATGACAAAGGGCTTCTCACCCTTTTCTTCTGCATATGCGAGTATCTCGTCTACTGACGAGTAGTTATGCTCTGCCGCCATAGCCACGATGCCCTGGTGACGCGCACCGCCGCACATAGCGTCAAGCTTTGTTTTATCCACGGTTATAACGGGGATCTTGCGCTCCATAGCCTGCGCTATCAGAAGCTTTATAGAACCCTCGCGATCGCCGGAGGTGACGTATATCTTGTCTATATCGCGCTCTGCCGCGAGAAGCTCGCGGACGGCGTTGCGGCCGCTGACGACGCATTCGCTGACCATCTCGGGTACGTCGGGCTTGCGGTAAGGCTTCCCCGCTGAGCTTTTATTTTTATTTCCGTGCTTGTATTCCATATATATCTCCTACCCCAAAAGGGTATTTAAGTCCATTTTTACCTATAAATTATATCACATTATTTCGCGTTTGTACATAGATATTTTAAAAAATTATATTTTTTTATATATTTTGGTCGAATTGAGATATAAAAAATGGCCAGGGGCGCAAGCTGCGCCCCTGGGTGTTGGTGTTTTTTTCAGTTGTCTGCAGGCGGTATAAATTCAGCAACTACGTCCGGAAGTCCGTCGTTTACGACCACGTTATCTGCATTGATCGAAATGGTGAAGGTGGTGTCACCGCCAAGATAAGCTTCAAGTTCCTCGTCGGTGCTACCGTAGAAGACGGTGCTTTTATCCGGAAGGTAAAGGTTCTTCGGATGATCGACTCCGATGGCCGTTACCGTGCAAAGCATATTGCCGTCGTTGTCAATAACGTAAGAAAACTGAATGAAGGAAAGGTAGGAGTCTGTCAGGGATATCGAACCGAAGCCCGCGTGGATATATTGGACGTATCCACCGAAATCCGCGGAAAGATCGAACATATCGGAGTTGTCAACGCCCTCACCCGTGCCGATCTTGTACAGTGCGTCAAATGCCGTGTATCTGAGCGAGTAATCGGGGCACTCGGTAACGGTGAAGCTGTCGCCCGCCATATCGACCTCTATCACAAGCGACTTGGTGCTTTCGGTGTCAAGATACGCGGTTAGATTACCGTAATATTCCAATATAAGCTTTGATGCGGGAACTGTAATGGTAGTTGACTTGAATATATCGTACTCAAGCGGTAAGGACGAAATATAAATATATTCGCCATCAACATTAACGTCAAGCTTGACGATTACCTTGCCGTATGAGTCGATATTGAAGTATACGCGCTCAAACTCACTGTTGTAGTTATAAAAGTACTCATAGTCCAGATCGTAGTATATCGCCTTGTCCGTGGGAACCTTGATATCAACGGTGCTATCGGAGAACTTGGAGATATTAACGCTTATAGAGATGCTGTTGGTCTCAACGTCGGTCTTGCCCTCGATCTCGGAGTCGGATGTAGTGGTGTAGCCCACGTTAAGAGCAGCATTTACAGATGCAAGGCGGAACACACCTTCAAAGTTAAGATCAACCTTTGCATCAAGTACATCGACGGTAGTGTTTTCACCATAGTATTTGAGCATTGAGAAAACGTCCGTTTCGGTTGCGGCCTCAAACTCGGTGAGGGTCATATCGAGCATCTGGCTTATCGACTGCATAAATGTAGCAAGATCGGGAGCCTCGGCAGGGTCGGCACGCATTACGTAGCCGACGAAGAGCTCATACAGAGTGACATCGCCAAGCTGTGCCTCGGTTATTATATCTGCTATCTTGAAGGTCTTTACCTGCTCATTAAAGATCTTCTCTACCTCGGCATTGACGTCCTGGACGTCGGTGCCCTCAAGCGAGAGTCTGATAGCGTTCTTGATTATCTGAGAGAGCGTGGGATCGGCTACTGCGCCGTCGTAGATGCCCTGGATAGTGGTGTTATACTTTTCGGTGAGCCACGCGTCTATCTCTGCGATAGCGGCGGTTGTGGTAAGACCCATTACACGAGTAAGCTCGGTCTCAAGCTTAGCTGCGGTGAGCTCGGGATCAACAAGTGCGAGTGCATCGTCGAGCACGCCCTCAACGGTGTCCTTTTCCATATCAAGCTCGGAGAGGTACTTAAGGAGCTTGTTTGCATCCTCCTTAAGATCAACGCTGACTGAGCCTTTATTGTCAACGATATTGAAGGTAGTGATAGCGTAGTCACCGAGCTTGGTGAGAAGCTCGTTCTTCTTCGCCTCGTCAAGGCTTACGCCCTTTGTAAGCTCGGTTACGGTCGCGAGTATCTGATCAACCTTCACAGTATCAATGGCACTAATGATGTAAGCGTCCATCTCCTCGTCGTACACGTAGACCTGTGTGCCTATAATACAGACGTCTGAGGTGTAGCTCTTCTTAAGCTCGTCGTCGGCAGCCTCGCGATCCTCGGCTGCGAGGGTGATATGAGCGGTAATGGGAGCTCCGTCGGCCTGCGAAACGATGAGCTCAAGGTTGCTCGCAATCTCGTAATACTCGATCACCTGAACGGGAGAGCCGTCGATATACTGCCAGCTCTTTTCGCTTTCGATCTGGTTTACGGTTGCGCTGATGCTGAAGGACTTGGTAGCCTCAAGCTGTGCGATCACGGCCTCGGAGAGCATAAGACCGTTGTTGGGAAGCTCTGCTCCGCATTCGTCGCAGAGGAAGTCGCGGTTCCCGTCAACGTGTGCCTCGCAGGGCTTGTCGCCGCCGCAGGATGCCATCACGAATATAGCGAGAACGAGTGAGAGTATAAGTAATAGGATTTTTTTCATTGTCGTTTTCCTTTCAATTGATTATTATTTCTCTGTTTGGGTCATTCCCTTTTTCTTTTTTCCTCGCAGGAGCAGATGCCGATGAGGTCGTCGCCTTGGACGAAATATCGGCAATCGACACACAGTCCGTCGTCAAATCGACTGTCACCGTGCTCACAAAGCGCCTGCATCTGCGTTACTAGGGGCATACCGTCATCGGTAAAAACCGGTGTGAGCAGGAAATCCGGATAGATCGGCACGGGCTCTCCCGCGTGCTTCTCGTAGTCCTCGTAGTATCCGTAATAAAGCTCAAACTGACGCTCACCGACCGTAACTACCTTATACAGATCCCCGTCATTTGCGCGATTCACGACGGCACCCCCCTCTTTTTTTGATCGACAGGCAAGAGAAAGGGATCCCTCAACTATCGTCACCAATAGTATAAGGGATCCGGGAAAAAAATGTAACCACCCAAAACGTGAAAAAAGGAACTGTTTTTTCACTCTGTATCAAAGTATGAAGGAGAACTCCGACCTGTCCCTTACGCCCGTTTTTTGGACTACCTTAAGGACGGTCTGCTTGACGGTGGATTCGGTTATATAGAGCATTGCCGCGATCTCTTTTGAGGTATAGCCGAAGGCGGCGAGCTTAGCGACCTCGCGCTCGCGCGCGGTAAGGTTAGATGCGATGTATCTGTTGCGAATGGTACCGCTGAGCCTTGACCAGCCTGCGCTGTACGTTTTGTACATAGCGCGTACGCGCTGTGCGGCTTCGGGAGATACAAGCTCCAGCCTCTGCTCAAGAAGCGTATCAAAATGGCGCACGTACTCGGCGAGTATACCTAAAAAGCCGTCCGGCAGGGCGAGGGCGATGGCACGGTCTATATGCTCGACCGCAAGCTCACGCTCACCCGAATTATGGTACGCAACGGCGCAGGATAGGCGCAGATAGATCTCGGGAATTACGGTCTTATCAACGACAGCCTGCGAGATCATAGGCTCGATAGCCTTGGGTATCATTTTCATAAGTCCGAGGCCGCGCACCTCAGAGAGCTGTACCTGCTTTGAGGCGATCTCAAAAGCCTGCGCGTAAAGGTATTTTATATAAAAAACCTTGGCAGAGGGGTGTGAGTGCGACGGTAGTGACACAAACGATCCGCGGCGAAACCAAGCCGGAAAGTCCTTATTATCATACACCGAGCTATCGGCGATAGCGAGGGCGAGCGATATTATCTCGCGCTCCTCCGGGGTGGAGTGAGGGGCGTCGAATATATGACGCTTTGCCTCGCGCCAAAGATCCGCGTCACCGCGCCAGATGGCACACATCACAAGCAGCATTCCGCCGCCGAGAATTGCGTAAAAGCCCGATCGGGAGTCCAAAAAATAACGCGCGCGGTCGTACACGTAGTCAATATCTCCGCGCCTGTACGCAAGCTGAGCCTCAAGAAGCGCGCGAGCCTCCGGGTTATTTTCCAGCGAGGCAATAGCGTCCGCCGCAGAGCCGGGGGCGTTATATATATCGGTCATATCGAGAAAGGGGGATCTGCGAGGCATCGGGAGCGTCGGCACGCTTGCATTTGCGGAGCTTGGGAGCACGGCGTGGTCGGGTATCATCCATGTGCGACCCCATCGTACAGCGCCCTTGATGCGTCCCTCGCTGCAAAGGCCCTGGACGCGGCGGACGGTGACGCCCCACTTCTCTGCCGCTTCCTTAGCGTTTATCATATTCATTTTCATTCACCGCTTTCAATATATAGGTAATTGTGAATTCGATTTCGTTTAAACGAAATTATTTCAAGCAAATTTGCTTCGTTTAAACGAAATTTGTGTTTTGGTATAACTATTTTAACACATACCGTCGGGATATGCAAGTCTTACAGGAAAATTTAATAAAAAAAGAGAACCGCGGCGGAAAAAACCGTCGCGGTTCTCTTTCGAGCGTAAGTATTACTCCTGGGGAGCTCTCTTTGCTGCAAAGCACTCGCTGCAGTAAACAGGCTTACCTTCGGTGGGCTTGAAGGGAACCTGGCAATCCTTACCGCACTCTACACAAACAGCTGCGAACATTTCTCTCGCGCCCTTCTGTGCATTCTTTCTTGCGGTACGGCACTCCTTGCATCTGGAAGGCTCGTTCTCAAAGCCTCTGGATGCATAGAATTCCTGCTCGCCTGCGGTGAACACGAACTCGTTGCCACATTCTTTGCACTTCAATGTCTTGTCCTGGTACATGTTTTCTTTCTTCCTCACTTGATGGGTTTTGATTTTTGCCCTTGGACGGATTCCAACCGACGCCTTTGTAAACAACGCTCTCCCTTAAGCTACTTGGGCATATAAAAGCGGCATTTGTTAAATTATATCGGCAAACTCATCCTTATGCTCTCTCAAATGTCGCCAAAGTCTGTTCTTCGCGTTGTCAACCGATTTTGCCGTTTTGGAAAGCTCGGCTGCTATCTCCGCGGTGGTATAGCCCATAACGTACAGAGAAAAAACCTCGTATTCGTAATCCGATAACAATTCGCGTGCGGCACGCATCGCACGCTGCATACGCTCCTTTGCGACAAGCTCGTCCTCAATACCGATGCCCACCTCTTCAACACTCTCATCAATAGAGTCGTCGGTGGGTAATTCCCTCTTTACCATATCGCAAAGACGGCGATAGATACAGATACGGGCATAGAGTCCAAACGTCACGTCATCGGCCTTGGAAAGATCGTAGGACGCGGCGGCACGGTAAAGTGTCGTGTACGCCTCGTTATACGCCTCACCCGACTCGACGAAGGAGCCGTGAAAAAGCGAAATCACCTTATTAAGCATGGGTGTATAGCGCTCAACGAGCGTGGAAAACGCAAGCTCGTCACCCTCGCGCACGAGGAGAAGAAGCTCGGATATTCCAATGTCAGAGTGCTTACCCATGGCAATTCCACCTTTAATGAATTTATTATAAATGTTTATTAACAATTTGTCAAGAGATTTAGACAAAAAAAGTCACGATTATACTAAGATTTGTACATTTTTTATCTTTTTATCCGTAGCATTTTTGACAAAATGTACAACAAATTGTAAATTATTTGAGATATTCAAGTCTGCCGGTCGAGGAAAGAAGAATGCCTCTGTACACGTCCTCGGGACGAGTGAGGAAGTTGTTACGTATCTTTTCTGCCTCGGAGCGAGCAAAAACGACAACAGAGGTAGTCATAATATCACCCGTCTGGTCGGAGAGCTTGAGGGTTACTTTAAATCTGCCTCCATCTACCTCGTCTATCGAAGAGGTTGCCTTAACACCGCGCTTATTGAGCGACATATGCTTGATAGCGCTCTTCAAGCTCTTCTCTCTGAAAGAGGGGTCAAGGCTGTCAAAAAGCTCGGCAGCGACCATTGTACCCGAATCGGTGATGCCGAAATAGCGCTCGCCGTCGGTGTCCTCATCCTCCCAGATGTGACCCGAGTCAACAAGCTCGGCAAGGCAACCATCGTAGTCTATTATGATCTCATCCGTGTTTTCGGACACGATGTTTATAAGAGTGGTACGGTCAACGGGATAGCGGATATGTTCAAGCAAAAACAGAAGAAATACCTTTATATCCGTAACCGTGCGCAAGCTGAATTTTTTCTTTTTCATTGTTCCCTGCCAATTTTGATTTGATGGGTATTTAAAAGGCGAGAGGGGCTGACGGTGTGCGGCAGCCCCAACAAGCGTTTATTATTCTTCCTCGGTGGGAAGGTACTTTTCGTAATTCTTAAGCTTCACGTCGGTGAACTTAAGGTTGCCGAAGCCGTCAACCTTTACCTTGGAGATACCCTTTGCGGTAAAGACGAAGGTTTCGTTGAATACAAGAGGAATTATGGGCATCTCTTCCATAAGAAGCTTCTCGGCATTCTTGAGATCCTCATATCTTGCCTCGTCGTTTGCGGTATTGTATGCGGACTTGATAAGTGCGTCGTACTCGGCGTTAGACCAGCCTGCGATGTTAGAACGAAGGGCGGTATCCGCGTTGTCGAAGATAGCGCCGCAGCCGTTCATATCGGAAGTAAGCGCTGCAAGAGCTACGAAGGGATCGGTAGAATACATCTGCCAATCAACAGCGATAACGTCGAACTGAACGTTGCCCTTGGAAGCTTCCTTAACGAGATACTGGATCTCGGAGTCGCGAACCTCGATATTGGTGCTGTTAGCAAAGTCGATGACGGTGCTCTTGATAGTGCCGACGGGCTTTACGGTTACACTAAATCCGATGCTCTCCCAAGCTGCTTCTACAATCTCTGCGATAGCAAGGCTCTCCTCATCGTCGTTTACGGTGAGGGTAAAGGACTTGGAAATGCCGGTGAAATCGACCTGTGCAAGAAGGTTCTCTGCCTCTGTCTTATTTGCAGATGCGGAAATGAGGGACTGCTCGATCTCCTTTGCGGAGGGGGGAGCGATAAATCCGTCAGCAGCCTTGCCGAAGGTGATAGCGCTGATGATAGCGTTACGGTCGATAACAAGAGAAAGTGCCTTTCTTACCTCTTTCTTTGCGAAGAGAGGATTGGTGGTATCGAAAACGTAGGTGTAGGTGGAGAGGTCGTCATAAACCTTTGCCTCACCCTTGTTCGACTTTCTGTCATCGAGGGTGGCGTCGGTCATAATGAACACTACCTTATCCTCGATGTCGGAGTAGGAAACCTCAACGGGCTTACCGTCAACCTCGAAGGAAGTATTGAGCATATGAGGTCTTACCTCGTTGTCGTAGTCGACCTTATTGGGATTCTGGTGGTAACCAAGGTTTCTCTTGATGGTAAGGATACCGTCCTCGTAGTCGAGGTTATCAAGCTGGAAGGGACCGTTGGTGTAGATGGAGTTGATGTTCTTTGCCCAATAGGACGAGGACTGTGCTACACCGTTCTGACGAAGGGGAGCGGCAGCAACGGATGCAAGGTTCTTAAGAAGCTGCTCGTAATCAGCACCCTCACGGTAAACGATGGTGATATCGTAAAGGCTGCCGGTTGCGCCGAACTCGTAGCAGGATTTCTCACCCTTCTTGATCTCGACAGCATTCTCTATATCGTAGAAGAGAGCGGCTGCGGGATTAGACTTGGTAGGATCGAGAATAACGTCACGCCAAGCGTATATGTAATCGGAAGCAAGAACGCGAGAGCCGTCAGACCAATAGGTTTCACGAAGCTCGATGGTTATTGTGCGCTCATCCTCATCAACGTCGTACTCTTTTGCAGCTGCCATCTTGATCTTGCCGTTATCGTTAAGAGCGAAAAGCGGCTCAAAGAGCAGACTCATAAGCTGATCAGCGTTGCTGTCAACGTAGTAGTCGGTGGGGTCAAAGTCATAGATCGGTTCGCCAAGATACACTGGTATCTGTGCACCCTCGTTATCGGGAGCGCCGCAGGACGTAAGAACGAGCGCGGAGCCAAGAAGGAGGGAGAGAACCAATACCAAGCTTAAAATTCTTTTCATGTTTTTCTCCGTTCTGTCGCGTTAGGCAACAAAATATTTTTTTAAATTTAATTTTACCCGTATATTTTAACATATTGTGGTAGGTTTTTCAACCACTAAATGCATCTTATACTGCTTTTCGGCTATATGCACAAGCGAGCGCGCGATAAATTGTGCAATTCGTCAAGCGCGTTATGTGAATATCACCGAATATACGTGGCGATAATTGAATAAGCGAAGGGAGTGATGAGAAAATGTACAACTACAATTACACGATCAGCATATGCGACGGTGCGTACACCGATCTTGCGATCGAGAGGCGCAAGGCTGACCTGACACAGCGAGGAGTGGAATACACAAAGGAGCTGTGTCCGCCAGGCACGTGGGAAAGAGTGAGAATAACGAGCGAGGAGGGGGCAAGAGGGATAGGCAGACCGCGCGGCGTATACGACACGCTCACCCTGCCGCGACTCGATACGGCGGACGAGGACGTGCTGTACGATGCGCAGGAAGAGGTGGCAAAGCGGCTTTGCACCATATGCGACGATATATCGGTATTGCCCGGCAGGATACTTGTCGTAGGACTTGGAAACGAGAAGGTCACCGCGGACTCGGTAGGGGTAAAGGTAGCCACCCGTGTAAAGCCAACGATGCATATAAGGGAGTATGACGAGGATTTTTTCGACGAGCTTGAATGCTCGGAGATCGCGGTGCTGTGCCCCGGTGTGCCGGCTATGAGCGGCATGGATACGGCGACTACGGTGAGGTCGGTATGCGAGGGGATAGCGCCTGACGTGATACTGGCGATCGATGCAATAAGCACACGCTCACGCACACGTCTTGGCAACACTATACAGATATGCGACACCGGTGTTTTTCCCGGTGGAATGGGAAATCTCAAAATGCCGATAACGCGCGGTGCGATGGGTGTACCCGTCATCGGCATCGGTGTGCCGACGGTTATAGACTCACGGCTTTTCGGTGGGCAGTCGCGGATAAGCGAATTGGATTTCGAGCCGCTTTTTATTTCACCGAGAGAAATAGACGAGATAACCGACAACGCCGCTATGATAATCGGCGGAGCGATAAATCAGGCGTTTGGGCTTGCGTATTAAGAAAAGGAGTGCTTTACGGGGTATACAAGATCCGCAAAGCACTCCTTTTTATTCGGTTTCGAGTATTTTATTTAGCAGGCGGCGCGAGTTTTCGTTATCCGAAAAGGCGAAGAAGCGATCGCGCCTATCAAGGTATTTATCCTTCATTTTACAGCCGGATTCGATATATTCGATAAGCTTATTTACCGTGCTGTCATAGTCGTAGGTGACCTCACCGAGACCGTCGCGCTCAAAATCGAAATACCCCGGAGTGCCGACGTGCGCCCCCGAGAAGAATTCTTCCTTATCAAACTGCGCGTAGATGACCGGCTTTTTCAAGTAGGCAAAATCGAGCGCGGCAGAGGAATAGTCGGTCAAGATCAGATCGCTTTCGGCATACACGTCGCGATACTCCTTGTCGATACCGAAAAAGATGACGTCGGGGTGCTTATCGAACACGTTTATATGCTCGATAATATTCGGGTGAGGCATAAAAGAGAGGGTGTACCCTTCCCTTTGGCACGCCGATATAAGACGGGGATCGTTTATCAAGGAATTATAGAATCTGTAATACTCGCTTTCCACAAATCCGGGGGCAAGCTGCCACACTCCCGCGTGATCATTATCCCATGCTGCAAGATACATTCGCCAGGTGGGCATAACGGTGATAAAGCGGCGGCTTTTGTCATAAAGGCGGTCAAATCTTGGGAAGCCTGTGAGCCACACTTGGTCACGATTATAGTAATACGTACCCCTTTTTATTGAGTCAGCCTCGGGCACGGCGGCACAGACGAAGCCGCTTATATTACGGCTGTATCGGTTGAGCCATGCGGACATATCGTTGACGGTTATACCGTGCTGCAAAAAGATAAAGCGGCAGGAATTCAGCATATCGCGGTAGGGGGCAAAATGGCTTTCAAAGGGATTGTAATCGCCGTCATCGGCGTGCGATGAAATGACCGTATCGGCGACCAGGCGCAAGAATTTGTAGGCGCGTGATGCTCTATCAACGACCGTGCCTATGCGCTTCAATCTTTCGTAGTCGGGGGAGGTGCTTTCGATGGCAAAATAAAACCTTGCGCCATTAAATCCGGACTCGCAGAGGTATCTGAAGAATGCCTCGCCGTTGTCGGATGCTTTATTTACCCTATCGTTGATTATCCACACGGGCTTTTTGAACAGGCGTTTATAAAGCCGCGCGAGGATACGCGCTTTTGCCGCCTTTTGCGCGCTCGGCTTATTTGAAGCGGCGAGCTGCTTTACAAGCTTCCGCTCGAGCCGCGCGGCTTCACCTATGGTACATCTTTTTACGAGCAAGGAGTAGCCTGATACCGTTACCGAATAACCGTCGGCAAAATAGTAAGCGGCGGAATACTCCCGACCTATCGGGCAATATGGCCCGAAGCGGATATCCTTTTTCACTATTTTATTTCCGTCGGCATACATAACGAGCGTTATTCTGCCCTGCTCTTCAAGCGCGGAAAGCGGTATTGCCGCCTTGAAGCTGACGGCAGGAAACATTACCTCGCCAAGACGGTAAACGCTCATATCTCTCTCGGTTATCTCGCACTGATAGGATAGCTTTGCGCCGCCGGTATCGACCTCGTAAAAAAGCATTATCTGCGCATCGGGCGGATAGCCGAGGATATGGCTGTATCCCTCGATCGTCAGTCTATCCTGCTCTATTTTTATGAAGTCGTATTTTGTCATACACGAGGACAGCCAGCAAAACAGCGTATTGCCGAAGCGAAGGCGCACGTCGTCGGGATACACGCATAGCTCGGGTAATGCACGGTGCTTTTTGGTAAGCATCATATATTTGTGCTCGATGAAGACGTGTCTTTGGTTAATGATATATTTATCGTCGAAATTGCGAAGTGATGCAAAAAGCACCTCTTTATACCGCAAAAACCCGTCCATTCCCAACAATTTTATTGCCACATCGTCATATTCGTTGGAAAAACGCCATTTGATGTCGCAGACGAGTATGTTTTGAAAATAAGCGGGGATATAGCCCCATTTATTCTTGCAAAAATCGACGCTCCAATCAACGAGGTGAGTGAAATAATCGAAGTACCAGCCGTACTTTTTCTTTGAGGACTGAATGAGGGATTCTTCACCGCAGCTTCTGCGTCTGTAATAATATCGGCAGCCGACAACAAGTCCGAGTGTCATTTTGTGCGATAGTATCTCGGATATAAACCGTATATCCTCGCCGCAGACGAGCTTATCGCAAAATGATATTTTGTCCTTGTATTCGGATTTAAAAAAGCTTGAGTTGACGAACATAAGTGGGGAGTCGTATTCGTTGAAGAGGTCGACGACGCGCGAGCGTTTACCGAATTTATAGTTCTGCCAATGCTCACCGCTTACGGCATCAAAAAATTCGAGCGGCATTGTTATAACGTCGGTTTGCGCATAGTGATTTTCAAAGAAATCGTACATCGTGACGAGGACCTCGGGGGAAAATTTATCGTCGCTGTCGAGGAAATTCATATACTTTCCGAGAACGCGCGAAAGTCCTGCGTTTCTTGCCGAGGCGACACCGCCGTTTTGCTTATGGATAACCTCGAAGTTCGGGTATTTTGCGGCGTATTCGTCACAGATCGCGCCTGAAGTGTCCGTCGAGCCATCGTCGACCATAATGACCTGCACCGCCCTATCGAACGGAATCGGCTCGTCGGTCTTAACGCCGTCATTATATCTGTAAAGCTCACACAAATTCTGTCCTAAAATGCTGTCAAGGGTCTCGCTAAGAAACGGCGCAGAGTTATAGACCGCCACAACTATCGAGAAGATGTATTTATACTCGTGGTTTTCTCGGTTTTTCACAGTTCTTTTCCTTATGATCTGCATAAATTTAGGTTTGTTGTGCTAAAAAAGAAAAGGAGGGCTGCGGAAATACCGCATTCCCTCCTATTGTTGATTTATATTCCGAAAAACTCCTGCTTTTCAAGCTTGGTAACCGCATTGAAAACTCGTTCGGAGTTTCTCGTGTCCTTGAACGCATAGAATTTTTCAATTCTCTGACGGTATTTATCCTTCAGGACACAGTCGTTTTTCATATATTCGATAAGACAGTTAACCGTGTCGTCAAGAGTATATACTACGTCACCGAGGCCGTCGCGCTCGTGGTCATAGTATCCGTCTGCGTGATATGAATTGCTTGCATCATTATAGTCAAACAGTGTGTATATGATAGGCTTTTTGAGATAAGCGAAATCAAACACCAAAGAAGAATAATCAGTAAGCATAAGCGCACTTTTTGCATACACCTCTTTGAAGCTTGAGCCATATCCCAGCACCTTGATCTCGGGGTTTACCTCAAAGCGCTCCTTGTGCGGAAAAAGTATCGGATGCGGCAAGAACTGAATTCTATATCCGTATTTCTTTGCCGCTGCTCCAAGTCGTTCATCGGTAAGCAGGCTCTTGAAGAAAGTATAATACAGGCTCTCTTCAAAGTCGTCTTTAAGAGAATACGTATCGGTATGAACGTCCATCGGGCCGCAAAGATTGTAGCGCCATGTGGGAGCGATTGTAATAAGGCGTTCGGTATCAGAATACAGACCGTCGTATCTAGTCATACCGCAAAGCGCAACCTCTTTTGCGCTGTATCCGTAATTGCCGTTCACAATACTGTCCCTCTCGCTGTTTGACGAGGTGACGAACATTGCAATATCGATGTTGAACTTATTAAGCACTCTCGAATGATCCGACTTTATTATTCCGTGCTGCAGGAATATAAATCTATTTCTGATAGCTGCATCACGCATATACTTGTGATAAATACCAAGCGGACGGCGGAAATCGTCGTGCGTATGCGCCGATACTAGATAAGATGCAAACATTGAGAGCACCTTATGTCTATAAGAAAGATACGGTATGCACTTGCCGTACTTTTTCATTCTCGAATAATCAACGCTGTCTCGGTTTATTACAAAGTAGCACTTATCCCCACGCCTCTTATGCTCGGTAAGATAACGGAAGAAGAACTCACCGTTATCGTCGGCGCGGTCAGCTTTATCCGACACCAACCATATCTTTTTGTTTTTGTAAAAAGGCTTGAGAAGCTTATAGAGGACGCGGTGTGCAAGTATTTTGATCTTGTCATCTTTCGTTTTCTTGAATATGGACCGTATATATCTTGCCTCACAGGTAAGAGGAGAATACACTTTCTTTTTATCAAATCTCAGGCAATTTTTGTCAAAGCTTATTACGAATTTACCAAGGAAATAGTAGCTACCGTAAAAATCCGGATTTACCGGGAATCTGCCGGCACCGGTGACGGCAGTACGAACCGTTCTCTTCTTCGTCTTAAAGGCAAAGCAAAGTCTTGAATAAGGCTTGATATCCTTGAGGTTAAATCGAACAACGAACTCTTTTTTCACATACATAATTTCGTTATGAAAATATGTAGCAACGCTCTTGCCGGTGTCCACTGTTCGAACGTGCGCTTTAGGTTCAAAGGAAGCAATAGGACTATACTCGTTTTCGTGAAGAATATCATTGTAATCGCAGTATATATCCACGTCGCCGTCAGAGTGAACTCTTATGTCGTAAAGATGAACCGTAGGCGGAAAGCTGGCAAAAAGATCGGTATCTACCCTTCTCTGCTTCTTTTTAAGATCAATAACGTACTTTTTGCGAAGCACGAAAATCTTTTCGGTTATCGGCAGATTGGGAAGCGCCATAATAACGCTATATTCAAAGCGCACAAACGCATCTATAAGAACATCGTAAAACTCGTCGAGCTCTGCGCCCTCCATAAGCTTGTCTGCCTTATTGCGCGCTATCATTCTCCACTGAAGATCAGCCGCCAAAGCATACTGAAAGAACTTAGGAATATCACTGCCGACTTTCTTTTTCGCATACTCCATCATATCAAGAGTAATGCGTTTTATAGAGTGGGTATACCAGCTTACCTTTTTTTGTCCCTGCTGGATAAGTGACTCCTGCGTATCTGTTGCAACGTGTTGACGGTAAAGGTACGTACAGCCGCCTACGAGGCCAAGCGTACGCTTTTCAAGCAATATCTTGTTGGCGACCATAAGATCCTCGCCGTTTATGATCGTGGGATCAAATTCATAGAAATGCTTTACTCTTGAATGGCAGAACACAGTCGCTACGCTGGAAATAGAGCACTTCCACTCTTCTTCAAGGTTAACTATACGATCATCGCCGGTGAAAAAGGCGTTTCTTCTCGTGGGAACTCTATCATTAAGGTCGTTATTGTAAAACATATCTATCGGTATAGCGACCATATCCGTCTCACTCTCGTGCTCTTCAAAAAAGCTCCATACGCGAGAGAGCGTATTGGCGGTGAGCACGTCGTCGGAGTCGGTACAGCTTATGTACTTTCCCTCAACGAGCTTAATTCCAACGTTTCGGGGAGTGGAAGCATTACCGCTGTTCTCGGGAAGCTGCTTTGCTATGATATTATCCGGATATTTCTCCGCGTAGCTTTTGCAAATTTCAAACGAATCGTCCTTTGAGCAATCGTCAACGAGAATAAGCTGAACGTTCTCACAAAATCCTATATCCTGTGCTATTATACTCTCAATAGTCTCGGTAATATACTTTCCTACGTTGTAAACCGCCATCACTATTGAGAATTTATACTTATACTCACCGCTTTGAGCCATGATGTTTTCTTTGTTCATTTAATTGCTCCATTTGGAAGGTTTGTGGGCAGGATCTTGTCCTGAAGGAATTTTTCGTAGGCGTCGCAAAGTCCCTTTACGTCGTCGCCAAAGGCGACCTGACGGCCGTGGTCGAGCCAGAGGATCTTGTTGCACATTGAGCGCACCTGGGGGATCGAGTGGGATACGAGAATGGTGGTTGCGCCGCCGTTTATTATAGATTTCATTTTTTCCTCGCTCTTTTTGCGGAAGGCGCCATCGCCGACCGAGAGAACCTCGTCAAGAATGAGGATGTCGGGGTTGACAAGAGAGGCAATGGAAAAGGCAAGACGGGATTTCATACCCGAGGAAAGATGCTTGAAGGCTCTTTCCTGGTATTCTTCAAGCTCGGCAAAGGCGATGATGTCGTTATAGGTTTCGTCCATAAATTTCTTGGTGTAACCGAGCATCGCACCGCGAAGATAGGTATTCTCTTTTACGGTAAGCTCACCGTCAAATCCGGAGCCAAGCTCCAAAAGGGCGGCTATCTTGCCGTTGCAAACGACAGAGCCCTCTGTGGGACGCATTATGCCGGAGACGGCTTTGAGGAGTGTGGACTTGCCTGCTCCGTTAGTGCCGATTATACCGAGCATATCGCCGCGGTCTATTGAAAAGGTGACGTGTCTGTCAGCCCAAAATTCATTCACTTTATAGTTACGGGTTATTTTGCGAAGGAGGAATTCCTTAATGCCTATCTCCTTAAAGTCGCCGGAAATATAGCGGATCGACACGTTATTAAGGGAGAGAATGGGTTGTGTATTCATATCGTCTTCCGATCTTAAATGTAGTAGAGGAACTTATGGTTGCACTTCTTATAAATGAGCGCGCCTATGCCGAATGCGGCGAGGGCGTAGAAGAGTGCAAGGGCGTGATATTGCAATGACGGAAGATAGCCGTCAAGCACCGCGATACGGAAATACTTGATGTACACGTAGACGGGATTCAGAAGGAACAGACGCTGAAGATCACCAAAGCGCGCGGGGTCGTAGAATATTGCGGACATATACATAAGGAGCATGGTAAATACGCTCCAAAGGTACTGTATATCGCGGAAAAATACGAAGAGTGCGGAGAGGATAAGTCCGACACCGATGTTAAAAATAATGAGGCACGCTATCGGGAAAATGAGTCCAAAGAAGCTCCAAGAGAACGGGACTCGGTCGATAATGCAGAATATCAGGAACACGCCGAAGGTAAGACCGAAGTTGATAAGAGAGGTTATCGATCTTGAGAAAAGGAAGAGGTATTTCGGCACGTTTATCTTCGAGAATATACCTGCGTTGCCCATAAGAGAGCCCATGCCGCCGTTGGTACAGTCGGTGAAGAAGGAATATACGATGTTACCGCAGAAGAGGTATATCGTATAATGCGGTATATCGTTGCCGAAGAATTTTGTGAAAACAACGCGCATAACAAGGAGTGTGAGCAGGGGCGAAAGGATGCTCCAGAGCATACCGAGATAGGTGCGCTTATATTTCTTTTTGAAGTCGCGTTTTACGAGCTCGGAAAAGAGGAAGCTATGCTCCTTCATTTTGTGCACGAGGCTGTTTTTGTTAATTTCTTTAGACATAAAAGATCCTGCCTTTATTTGTTAAAATACAGTATAACATACTCGCGCGAAAAAGTCAATAATTTGCCGATCAAGTTAAGAGGCACGTGATTATTTTGCGCAAATAGGGGCAAAAATAATTAAAAAACGGAGGAAATATGTTTAAGAAGCTACTTAACGAGGAAAACAAGAAGACAACTATAACGACGGCTGTGACGGCAGTCTTGTGCTGTGGGCTTGGAGTTGTCATGCACTACGCATACGAGTGGTCGGGCGGCAATCTTTTCGTCGGGCTTTTTGCCCCTGTGAACGAAAGCGTGTGGGAGCATTTAAAGCTGCTCGTGATACCGCTTTTGTTTTTGATGATATTTGAGTTTTCGATATACGGCAGGCTGAGATATAACTTTTTCACAGCGAAGTTTTTGGGAACTTTAGTTGGCATTTTGACGATATTAAACAACTATTATTTTTACACGGGTGCGCTCGGAATAGAAAATATGACACTCAATATATTTTTGTTTATCGGTGGTGTTTTGACGGCTTATGCGACCTCGCTTTCTATAATGACGACAGAGAAAAAGCTGGGTGGCGGACTTTGGGAAACGCTGTCTATACTCGCCCTCGGAGCGCTTTGCGCCCTCTTTTTCTGGTTCACTCTCTACCCTGTTCACGTACCGCTGTTTAGAGATCCGACCGATGGAAGCTTTGGAATAGTTCAATAAAAAAGAGTGTGTTGTCCGCAAGGGATAACACACTCTTTTTATATTTTATTGTAGCGGTAATCAAATCATTTCGAGAAGTCCGGCTTCGCTTATGACCTTTACGCCAAGCTCGTTTGCCTTGGTGAGCTTGGAGCCAGCCTCTTCACCTGCTACGACGTACGAGGTCTTTTTGGAAACGGAGGAGGACACCTTACCGCCGTTTTTCTTAATAAGGGCGGAAGCCTCGTCACGCGACATTGTGGGAAGCGTGCCGGTAAGGACGAAGGTGAGTCCTGCGAGGGTATCGAGCTTGGGCTCGGACTTTGAAACGGTGCTGACACCGAGGGATACAAGGCGATCGCAAAGCGCGCGAGTGCCCTCGTCCGCAAAGAATTCGACGAGTGCGGTAGCGGTTATCTCACCGATATCGTCTACTGCCATAAAGTCGTCGTACCCTGCCCCGAAGCAAGCCTCGAGCGTTTGCATTTTTTGTGCGATAGCCTCGGCGGCTACCTCACCTACGCCGCGCACGCCAAGCGCGAACAAAAGTCTTTCAAGGCCGCGGGACTTGGAGTCCTCGATAGCGTTTATAAGATTTTCCGCGCTCTTGCGACCCATACGGTCAAGAGTTTCTATATCCTCAACCTTAAGGGTGTAGAGATCCGCGACGTCTGTGATACGGTTGTTTGCAAGCAGAAGCTCAACGACCTGGGGGCCAAGACCGTCGATGTTCATAGCACCCTTGGATGCAAAATGGACTATGCCGCGTGCGTTTTGCGCGGGGCAACCGGGGTATACGCAACGGATAGCAGCGCCGTCGCCGCATTCATCGCGGACGGTGGGGTGTCCGCAAGAGGGACAGGTATCGGGCATTTTGAACTCACATTCGGTGCCGTCGCGAAGCTCCTTTATGCTTTCGAGTATTTCGGGGATTATCTCGCCTGCCTTGCGCACTATGACGGTGTCGCCGATGCGGATATCCTTTTCCTTTATATAGTTTGCGTTGTGGAGAGTGGCACGGGATACGGTAGTGCCTGCAAGGCGGACGGGTGCGAGGTTAGCGGTGGGGGTGAGGACACCTGTTCTGCCGACCTGGATGTCGACCGAGAGAAGCTTGGTGCGCTTCTCCTCGGGGGGATATTTATAGGCTACTGCCCATTTGGGTGTACTGCTGCCCTCACCTACTGTCACGCGGCTCTCAAGGTCGTTTACCTTAATTACCGCGCCATCCATATCGAAGGAAAGCTCTGCACGGGCGTCACCGAGCTTGGCAACGTGCTGACTCACGGCATCAAAGCCGCGAAGGACTTTCCAATCCGGAAGGACGGTAAAGCCGAGCTCGCGAAGGCGGTTAAGGGATTCGGAATGTGTTTTACAGGGGCGGCCGTCCATATAGAGCGAGCCCTGTTGAAGATTGAAGATGAATATTGAAAGACGGCGGGATGCCGCTATTTTGGAGTCGAGCTGACGAAGCGAGCCTGCCGCGGCGTTACGGGGGTTGGCGAAGAGGGCGAGTCCTTCGGACTCACGGATCTCGTTAAGCTCGGCAAAAACAGCACGGGACATATATACCTCGCCGCGAACGTTGAGATACGGGATAGGCTCGGTGAGCTTTAAGGGTATATCCTTGATGGTACGCAAATTTTCGGTAACATCCTCACCGATTATGCCGTCGCCACGTGTCGCACCGCGGACGAACACGCCGTTTTCGTATATGAGAGAAACGGAAAGTCCGTCTATTTTAGGCTCTACGGAATATTCGGTGTCATCACCGAGAATGGCTGCGATACGGTCGGTAAAATCGCGAAGCTCGTCGTAAGAAAACACGTCGGTAAGGCTGCCCATACGGACGTTGTGGGTGAACTTTTCAAACTTATCAAGCGCTTTGCCGCCTACTCTTTTCGTAGGAGAGGTAGGAGAGTCGAGCTCGGGAAATTCGCGCTCGAGATCGCCAAGCTCACGGAAAAGTGCATCGTATTCGTAGTCGGATATTTCGGGGGCATCCTTCTCGTAATAGAGGCGTGAATTATATTCGATTATTTCGGTCAATTCCTTAATTCTTTTTGCTGCTTCTTCGTGAGTCATATATCCCTCCGAGAACTGTTTTTTACTCATTTATTTTAACATATCCGAGAGTGTTTGTCAATCAAAATACGGATATAAAAATTATTATTGCAAATGCTATTGACTTTCATATTTTTTTGTGTATAATTGTTTTGGCTTAAATTAATTTAAAATCAAAGGAACTGATATGGATAAATTTGTGGGCGTTGGAAAAACGCCGTTTATGAAAAAGCTTACATACTGGCTTGTGCTCAATATCGGCGTTCTCATGCTTGCGGTAGGTATTTACTTCTTCCAGGCGCCAAACGGATTTGCGCCCGGCGGCATCAGCGGTGTATCGATCATTCTTGCAAGGCTTTTGGGCCAGGCAATACCGCAATCGGTTCTCCTTACCGCGATGAACGTTTTGATACTTATAATCGGTGTCATTATACTTGGTAAGGAATGCGGATTCCTTACCTTTTACTGCGCAATTCTCTACTCTGTCGAGTCGATGCTGCTTGAATATTTCCTGCCGCTTTCAGCCCCTCTTACCGACCAGCCGCTTCTCGAGCTTATATATTCGGTTTCGCTGACCGGTATTGGCGGTGCTATCGTATTCAAATGCAACGCATCAAGTGGCGGTACGGATATCGTAGCGCTGATACTGCGTAAATACACGAATCTGAACACAGGCACGGCACTTTTGCTTGCCGACCTTGCCGTTGCGGTATCGAGTATTTTCATTTATGACATAAAGACCGGACTTTTCTCCCTGCTCGGTCTGTTTGCAAAGGTGTTCCTTATCGACGATATTCTAGACTCTTTGAGCATGTGCAAGGCGTTTACGATCATCACCACGAAATCCGAGGAGATACGCGAGTACATTATGACCGAGATGAAGCACGGCGCAACGATGCACAAGGCAGAGGGCGCATACTCGGGTGAGGAAAAAGAGGTCATTATAACCGTATGCAGACACACCGAGGCACTTAAGCTTCGCAGAAAGGTAAAGCAGATCGACCCCGAGTCATTCATTATTATAACCAAGACGAGTGAGATAATGGGCAAGGGCTTCAGAGATGCATAATTTAAACGAGGTAGCGTGATACTCTTGACGGAGTATTCACGCCACAACTATGATTGCCCTGCGGGCAAGTTATGAGTTATGAAATGCTACGCATTGTTATGATTGGCTTCGCCAAGTTTTAGATTACAAGGGCAATCATATCATAACGCTTGCCGTGCAAGCTCATAACGGTGAGCGTAGCGAGCCTCATAACTCTAAACTAAAAAACGATAAAAAAAGAGAGGACGTTTCGGCATTAAACCGATTTGTTCTCTCTTTCTGCTTGTAATATGGGTTTGGGTATCTCCCCCTTGCAAAATCTGTATAGGTGTGATATACTTATAGTAAACAGATATTAAAATTTCTTGATTCTTTGATCTCACGCTTACAGAACCAAAAATTATCCCATTTTATCACGTACATTATGTTTTTAAGGAGAATATAATGCAATCTTTGAAATTCAAGACAGGTATTAACATATATAGGAGTTTTGCTGGTTTAGTTGCTTTTTTTGCTATGTTTTTAGCTGTTGTGTCTTTGATAGGCGATGAACCTCTTTTGGTAATCATAGTTTCTTTTTTTGTGGCCGCGACTTTTATTATGATGACAATTTTTATGGATAAGTTCGTTTATCTATTTAAATTGCCCACGTATTACTTGATAGTAAATAAAGAAGAAATCATTTACAAAAGGAATAAAAAACAGTTTGTTTTCAAAGTAGGAGAGACAGATTATAGTTATCATCCGTTTTCCGAAGACTTCTCCTCACTGCCGCAGCTTCGAGTTATTTCGGGTGATATAGATATTCACATATCAATAACTAAAAAACAGTTCAAGGAAATGGTACAATTTTTAGACGGCAGTAATAACTGATTTGCAGTATATCGTTGATTAAAATTGATGAATATAATACAAAATACAAAACCCGAAATTATCCCGATTTGCCCTGTAACTAATATTTGAAAGAGAGGAATGCATTGTGCTTAGCTCATCGAGTTGGTATAAAAAAGTTGCATTAATGCTTACGACGATATTATTAATAATCAGCTTGACTTCTTGCGAATTTTTAAAGTCGCTATTCGCAGCTCCACAAACTCAAGATGATTGGATCCCCGAGTCGAGAGAACAAACCGATATGATTTTTGCTAATTATATTGATTATACCGAAAAGACGATAAAAAAGTATTTTCCGGAGGTAAATGTTCAATACAAAACCGTACCCGAGGATACTGATCATTATGAAATTTTCTTTGAATTTGTATTAGACGAAGACGCTAAATTATACTTGCGGTATGAGTGTTCGTATAAATCACCAAGATCAGGAGTAGCAGATGGATTTGTTCAAGTGTATGTAGATGACGTAAAAACAGATGACGAAGTGCGCAATAAAGTAAAGCCTTATGTGGAAATGCTAACAGATATTGCAGAGTTTAGCATTTATCTATTCCCGGAGAAAGACCAAACGCGTAAATTGCTTGAAGAATTTAACTTAGGTGAAGAATTGATATTGGAATCTCCGATAGAAAATTACGGGGAACCAACATCAGATTTTACGTTAAGCACATGTGGTTGCAATTTTGAGGAAGATAGAGTCAATGTGAGCATATTGATTTGGGGCTTCCTCACTAACGAGAACGCGATAAATTACAAATAAAGTGTTGTTATCACATTCATAACTTATTGAAGAAGATTTCATATTCAACGCCTCAACAAATAAAAACAAATGATAACGGTGAGCGTGGCGAGCCTCATAACTCTAAACTAAAAAACGATAGAAAAAGAGAGGACGTTTCGGCATTAAACCGATTTGTTCTCTCTTTCTGATTGTATAAGGGTTGGGTATCTTCCCCTTGCAAAATCCGCAGAGGTGTGTTATACTTATGATATCAATAAAATTGAGTTGATGGAGTTTTTATGAAAAAAATATTTTCTGTAATACTAATAGTTGTTTGTGTTCTTTTTTTGTTTTCGTGTGGTGAGATGACACGCAGAGGAATTGACGAGTTTCATCGAGGAAGTTCTGATTTTTCTTTATGTGCGTGGCTGATTCCAAATGATTTTCTCGAGATTTACGATAATTACGTTTCCGGAGATTACTTCTTTTATTCAAACAATAACTATATCAATAATGGTATAGATAAAGCATTGATGTATTTGGTTTATGAAGAAGATATTTATGAAGATGTAAAGCAATATGTTTTCGATAATATGACCTTGGACATTGTGAATAAGCGAGAATTGAACGGCTATGTTTTCTATGAAAACTTATCCTTTGCAGATTCTTTGGAATATAAAGATATAGATCCGGATAGTTTTCCGTATCAATACAATATGGTTGCTATAAATGATGAGAAAAAAACTGTTTTG
This sequence comes from Eubacteriales bacterium, assembly GCA_045576315.1. Taxonomy (GTDB): domain Bacteria; phylum Bacillota; class Clostridia; order Oscillospirales; family CAG-272; genus UBA1740. The sequence goes on from JAZNGE010000022.1 coordinate 29,386, forward strand.
TTTTTTGGTCTAATAGCCGGCAAGAGTTATGAAAATATTGAACTTGGAAACACGGATTTCGCAAAATATTTAGAGGTATTTTACGGAGAATATTACTCATTTGAATAAAGCTCATAACGGCGAGAGAGCGAGCCTCATAACTCTAAACTAAATGAACAGAAAAAAGAGCAGACACACAAGTTTTATCTTGCGTGTTTGCTCTTTCTGCTTATAATATGGGTTTGTGCTTAGCCCATTTTGTGTTTGAAAGGTCAAATGCGATGCTCACACTTAGCGAGATTCTCAAATTCTCCGATAAGAACATCACCCTGTTCGTTCCTTTTTTTGTTTAATATACGAAATCAAATTCGAAGTCGTAGATGGATACGGTGTCGCCCTCCTCGACGCCTGCCTCGCGGAGCTTGTCGATAACTCCGTTTTTAACAAGGACGCGCTGGAAGAAGTTGAGGGATTCGTAATCACCAAAGTTGATCTGACCCATAAAGTTATAGAGCCATTCGCCCTCGACGATATATTTATCGTTCTCACGGCGGACAACGGTTTCGCGCACGCCTGCCTGAGCGGCAACGATATCGTCCTCGGGGGTGATCTCGGTGTCGTAGGTCGTGATCGGGGGGAGATCCTTAAGAGCATCGGCAGTTACGCGGACGAGCTCGTCAAGTCCTTCACCGGTTACGGCGGAAACGTATACTATCTTACGGCCGAGGCTTTCGGCATACTCGATAAAGCGCTTTACCGCCTCGGAATCCATATCCGCGGTATCGGTCTTGTTGGCTACGATGATCTGCGGACGCTCGGAAAGCGCGGGAGAGTAGTTTGTAAGCTCGGTATTGATCTTATCGATATCGTCAGCGGGGTCGCGGCCGTCGGTGCCTGCGATGTCAACGACGTGAAGAAGGAGTCTGCAACGGTCGACGTGACGAAGGAATGCGTGACCGAGTCCTGCGCCCTCGCTTGCGCCCTCGATAAGACCGGGGATATCTGCGGCGAGGAAGCCCTTTCCCTCTCTTACGGGTACTACGCCGAGGTTGGGAGAAAGGGTCGTGAAGTGGTAATTTGCGATCTTGGGCTTTGCGGCGGAGATGCGCGAGAGAATAGAGGATTTACCGACGTTGGGGAAGCCGATAAGACCGACCTCGGCAAGCATACGCAATTCGAGAGTTACCGTTCTCTCCTCACCTTTTGTGCCGCCCTTTGCAAATCGGGGTATCTGACGGGTGGGGGTTGCGAAATGGCGGTTACCCCAGCCACCTCTGCCGCCCTTGCAAAGAACGTACTCGTCGGCATTTGCCATATCGAAGATTATTCTGCCCGTTTCCTTCTCGCGAACGAGAGTTCCGGGGGGGACGAGGACGGTAACGTCCTTGCCGTTTGCACCGTGCATTTTGCCGGGCATGCCGTTGCCGCCGGGCTCGGCGATGAACTTTCTCTTATATCTAAAGGCAAGAAGGGTGTTTGCGCCGGGATCGACCTTGAGGATTATGTTACCGCCTCTGCCACCGTCACCGCCGTCCGGACCGCCTGCGGAAACGTATTTCTCGCGGTGGAAGGAAACTGCGCCGTTGCCGCCGTCGCCTGCCTTTACGTAAATTTCTATATTATCTATAAACACTGCGGAGTACCTCCTTAATTGGTGCTGTCGTCTCCCTTTTGCCTGATGACTATCTTTATGGGCGTGCCCTCAAAGCCGAAGGTATCGCGCAGGCAGTTCTCGATATATCTGCGGTAGGAGAAGTGGAAAAGCTCCTCGGAGTTACAGAAGATAACGAAGGTGGGGGGATTGGTGGAGACCTGAGTCATATAGTAGATCTTAAGCCTCTTGCCCTTATCGGACGGGGGCTGAACGCGAGTCATAGCATCGTTAAGAAGATCGTTAAGCTGACCTGTCTTGATACGGCGAGATGCCTCGGCATAGACCTGCTGTATGAGGGGATAAAGTCCTGCGCAGCGCTGAGCCGTTTTTGCCGAGATGTAAACTATCGGGGCGTAGGGCATGTACGCAAGGGCTGTACGGATATCGTTTTTGAATTTGTTGGTGGTGAAGTTATCCTTTTCGATAGAATCCCACTTATTTACGGCGATGATGCACGCCTTGCCTGCCTCGTGAGCGATGCCGGCTATCTTCTCGTCCTGCTCGGTGATACCGTCGTTGGCATCGATCATAAGAATACAAACGTCGGCACGCTCAACCGCCATATGTGCGCGGAGAACGCTGAATTTTTCAATTCTGTCCTCGACCTTGGAGTGACGGCGGATACCTGCGGTATCGATGAAGTTGAAGATGCCGTGGTCGTTCTCTACCCTTGTATCAACGGCATCACGGGTAGTGCCGGCAATGTCGGAAACTATCATTCTGTCCTCACCGCACATACGGTTGATGACAGAGGATTTACCTGCGTTGGGCTTGCCGATCACGGCAACGTTGATAATACCCTCGTCCTCGTTATCCTCTTCGCTGAAATCGCATACCTCGAGGATAGCGTCAAGAAGGTCGCCCGTGCCGGTACCGTGGATAGAGGAAAGGGCGATGGGCTCACGGTCAAAGCCGAGCTCGTAGAACTCGTAGAACGCGAGGGGTACGTCACCGATGCCGTCTATTTTGTTTACAGCAAGGACGATGGGCTTGCCAGATTTTTTGAGCATTATTGCAATATCGCGGTCATCGGCAAGGAGGCCTGTACGGATATCGCACATAAAGATGATCACATCGGCGGTGGATACTGCGATCTCTGCCTGGGTGCGCATCTGCTTGAGAATGGTATCCTCACTTTTAGGCTCGATACCGCCGGAATCGATAAGGATAAAGCTATGCTCGCCCCACTCTGCCTCGGCGTAGATACGGTCACGGGTCACACCCGGAAGGTCCTCGACGATAGAGCGGCGCTCGCCAATGATTTTATTGAAAAGAGTGCTTTTGCCGACGTTGGGACGTCCGACAATGGCAACAATCGGTTTTGACATAAGAGCCTCCAATCCACGTTATATGCCAAAGACGGCATCGATAAAGCCGAAGCCATCGTTTTCGCATACACGTACGTTAGTTTTGAGAGCCTCGCGGAACTCGTCAAGGGTGGTGCCGCAGAGGAAAACGTCCTCGCCTGCGCGCAGACAATTAGCGGGCAGGATCACGTCGTCACCGAGATCAAGATCACGAAGCGCGGCGATAATATCGACACCCGTGAGAAGTCCCGATACCGTTATGCTTTCGCCGAAGAAGTGGTTTTTTACCTCTACTACGTTGACGGTAAGCTTGTCCGTGAGAGATTCAAGCCTTGCGGCCAATGAAGAGAGGAGAGGATACGAGGCAACACCCGTCACCACAGTAACGGTGCGGTGAGAATCAAGAGAAGAAACGAGGTCGCAAACGTCATTCGCGCCAACGCCAAACTCATCGGCGAAGGAGCGGAGCATTCCGACACCGTTTTCGATCTGGGGATAGTCCTCGTAATACTCGGCATCGGGAATTTCCCTGCCCGCTTTGAGATAAAATTCGTCAGCGGCAAAGATAAGTCTTGTGCCGAGCTTTTCCTTAAGCTCATCGCCAAAGGAATTTATCATATCCAGAACCTCAGCCGCTTCCGCGGGGGAAAAATCGGTGAGGGGATAAAGCTTATCACGGTATTTTGTAAGTCCGGCAGGCACGATGGCAACGCTCTTCATCTCGGGAGCGAGGGCGGCAAGGTCGCGCATTGAGCGCATAAGCTCCTCACCGTCGTTTATGCCGCGGCAAAGGACGATCTGCGCACATATTGAGAGGCCTGCCTCTTTGAAGTCGTTAAGGTATTTAAGTACCTCGCCGGAGCGCTTGTTCTTCATCATTTTAACGCGAAGCTCGGGGTTGGTGGTATGTACCGAGACGTTGATGGGAGAAAAACGCATTTTTACGATGCGGGCAATATCCGCATCGGTCATATTCGTAAGAGTGATATAGTTGCCGTGAAGGAATGAAAGTCGGGAGTCGTCGTCCTTGAAGTAGATGGACTCGCGCATTCCCTCGGGATTCTGGTCGATGAAGCAGAAGATACAGCCGTTTTTGCAGGTCTGCTTTTTATCCATAAGGGGAGTTTCAAAGTCAAGGCCGATATCGTCATACTGCTGCTTTTTAATGAGCGTTTTGCGCTCCTTTTTTCCGCGGAGATAGCGGATAGTTATCCTTTCCTCCGCAAGATAAAAGCGGTAGTCGAGGACGTCGTTTATTTCATTGTCATTTATGCTGACGAGCATATCGCCCTCGCGCAAGCCTGCACGCGCGGCGCGGGAACGGCGCTCTACCGATGTTATCTTAACCATTGTTTATATCTTCTCCGGACGCGGAATTCGGGATACCTCGGGTGCGGCGTCCGATCAAAATGACCGCGAGGTATACAAGGTACGTAAGTGTCGCAAGACTGACAAATCCTGCGGTATCGAGCCACACGTCAGCTATCGCCGGACCTCTATCGGTGAAGATCTGTATCGTTTCGTCGATAAGAGCAGTCACGGGTGCGATGGCGTACGAGTGGAAAATGAATTTAAGCTTTGTTTTAGGCTCGGCGCTCCACACAGGCAGATAGAGAATGACGAAGAGGGCGATCTCAAGGCCGAGGGCGGCGAACTCGACAAAATGCGCGATCTTGCGCAGATTGGTATGGACGTAAGAGCCTGTCGGGGTGTCGGATGGGATTATCGGCTCTATTGCATCGGAGACGCTGTCACTTACCTCGGCGGACTGCTCCGGTGGGAGCAAGGATTGGTAAAATGTAAAGCAAAGTGTACATATTATCAGCAGTGCAAGAAGGATGCGAGAATAGAATATTGCCCTGTTTTTCATCACACGCCCCCCTTGTAACCGTATTTTTCAGCTCTCGCTTCGGCAAGAAGGCGCTCGGGAGAGATTGCGTTCTCGGTAAGGTAGGCAACTGCTTCCTCGGAGCCGCTTTTTCCGGCGGCGAGCATAAGAAGCTCACCCTTTTGTCTATCGAAATCGGTGCCAAGACCGTCTATGTAGCACTTGGCGTAAAGGTACTGTCCCTTTGCGACAAGAGAGGCGACGTAGGTGGGGTCGTGGTGTGCTGCGCGGCGAAACCATTCGAACGCGCGACGGGCATCGGCGGAGATGACGGAGAAGCGAGCCTCCTCGTCAGCCTCGGCATCGGGAATATCGCCCATAAGCAAGAAGGTGTCGGGGGTGCGGTATTCGGGCTTATGGAACGGGATCATGCATATGCTCTGCACGTCGGGCTCGAGCATATAGCCCGTGGTATACGCCATGCCGAGATAGAGCTGTGCCTCGATACAGCCCTGCGATGCGGATATGCGCATATAACGGAGCGCCTGACGGTAATCGCGTCTGACACCCTCGCCGTGCAGATAAAGCATTGCAAGGTTGTAGCAGGACTCGCCGCCCTCCATATCGCGAGCAAAGGCAAAAAAGCTCTTTGCCTCGGTGGGATCGTAATCTACGCCTATGCCGTGCATAAGGCAATAGCCGTAGTTGAAGGAGGCGTCAATATCGCCATCCCTGGCTGCCTCGAGATATATCTCGGCAGCTTTTTCGTATTCGCCGCGCATAAAGAGCACGTCGGCGTGCTTGTCGTACATTGTCGCTCTCCTTTCTTAGCTTTCGTCTGATCGATTTTAGTTTGCTACGGTGTACTTGGTTCCCTCTTTGGTATCGATCAAGGTTATTCCCTTTTCGAGCAGCTCAGCGCGGATAGCATCGGCGAGGGCGTAATTTTTGTCTGCCTTTGCCTGCTTTCTTGCCGCGATGCGCTCCTCGATATATGCGGCGAGGTCGGCATCGACTGCGGGGGTGTCGGATTCCTTGCTTTCAGATGCCTTTGCAGCTGCCTCGATAAGTCCGAGGGAGAGCACGCACTCGAAGTCCTTTACAAGAGCGAGCTTGGTGGCATCGGTGGTCTTCATTTTGAATACGTCGTAGAGTGCGGTTACCGCAAGAGAGGTGTTGAGGTCGTTGTCGAGCGCATCGGTAAATTTCTTTTTACCCTCGGCAAACGCCGCCTCGTCAATCTCGCCCTCGGGCTTGAGAGCGGCAACCTTGGCTACGAGCTTATTGTATGCGATCTTGGCGTTCTCAAGGTTATCCCAGGAGAATACAAGGTTCTTTCTGTAATGGGACTGCATGCAGAAGAAGCGGTATACGAGAGGATCGTAGCCGCGCTCGCGGAGCAGAGATACGGTAAGGAACTCGCCCTTGGATTTGGACATCTTACCGGAGTTGGTGTTAAGGTGATGGACGTGAACCCACCAGTTGCACCACTCGTGACCGAAGGTGGACTCACTCTGCGCGATCTCGTTGGTGTGATGGGCGAATGCGTTGTCGATACCGCCGCAATGGATATCGAGATACTCGCCGAGGTGCTTGCGTGCTATGCAGGAGCACTCGATGTGCCAACCGGGATAGCCGATGCCCCAGGGGGAATCCCATTTAAGCTCCTGGTCGTCAAACTTGGATTTGGTAAACCAGAGAACGAAGTCTGCCTTATTGCGCTTGTTGCCGTCCTCCTCAACGCTGTCGCGGACGCCTACCTCGAGGTCCTCTTCCTTAAAGTCGTTGAAAACGTAATACTTTTCAAGCTTTGAGGTATCGAAATAAACGTTGCCGCCTGCGATGTAGGCATAGTCCTTTTCAAGAAGGGTGCGTACCATATCTATAAACTCGTCGATGCAGTTGGTGGCGGGCTCGACAACGTCGGGTGTGGCGATGTTGAGCGCCTTGCAATCGTCGAAGAACGCATCGGTATAGAATTTTGCTATTTCAAGGACGGTCTTATGCTCGCGCTTTGCTCCCTTGAGCATTTTGTCCTCACCGGTATCGCCATCGCTTGTAAGGTGGCCGACGTCGGTGATATTCATAACTCTGGTAACGTCGTATCCGACGTAGCGCAGATACTTCTCAAGTACGTCCTCCATAGCGTAGGTGCGGAGATTGCCTATATGTGCGTAGTGGTACACGGTCGGGCCGCAGGTATACATAGTGACCTTGCCGGGTGTACGCGGCTTAAATTCGTCCTTTGATCTTGTAAGAGAATTGTAAAGTTGCATAGTGTTTAACCTCGTTGGGCGCAAAATGCGCAAAATATGTCATTTTATACTATATCATATTAAAAATATTTTGTCAAGACTTTTATTTACTTACGTGCGCAAAATCAAAAAATATTTTTAAATTTTACCGTTTTGCTATTGTAATTTGCCGTTTTTTTTGATAAAATGGAAGATGTATAAATATGAGATGATCACACGATATGAGGAGGGACTTTTTAATGGAGAATAAAGACAAAAACAAGGAAGGCGCGTACGCCCAGCTCAAAGGCTTTCACCGCGCTGTTCCGATAATCTTGGCGGCATTCGCGCTGTTCATAACCCTTTGCTTCTTCACCAAGGGAAGCACGGGCGCATTTGGTGAGATAGTCAGCGGATTTCTGCTTGGAGCATTTTCAATAGGCGGATATTTTATACCCGTCCTTTTTGCCGTGCATGCGATATTCTACCCCTCCGATATTCAGGAAAAAAGACTTACTTCGAGAATAGTATTTTCAGTCATACTGCTTATATTCATTTCCGCGATGAGCTACGCATTCAGCATCATCGGTGAGGAGCCCGTATTTGCGGTAGCTGATTTCTACGCTAACGGTCAGGCTAACGTAGGCGGCGGATTTGTCGGCGGTGTTATCGGTTACGGTGTTATCAAGGTGATAGGCCACGTCGGTCTTATCATTCTTGCGATAGCGATAATCGCGCTGTACGTTACTTATTTCCTTTCCGGTCAGAGAATGAAGCGCTTGTTTGACGGTGCGCTGCTCGGATTTGTAAAATTCGGTGCGAGAATGGAAGGTAAGTTCAAAAAGTCGGTAGCCGAGAAAAAGGCGAGCAAGTCCATACGCGCAGAGGAAAAGCGACGTGCGGAAGAAAAGAAGAACGCGAAGAAGCTTGAAGCACTTATGGAAAAGGAGAGCGAGCTTTACGAGGACGATTTCTTTGCGACGGATAACGGTCTTAAGGAATTGCACATTCCCGAGCTTGGTATAAACGAAACGAGAAACCAAGAGGACATCGAGCTTAACCCTACCCTGCAGGAAAAGGTACACCCGAAGAACAAGGTCGAAGAGGAAGAGCCCGAATACGTAAGAGTTGAGCTCCACCCGAAGAAGACTATAAACACCGACTACGGCTTTGATCCAAGCGAGGTTGAATACACGCTTGAAAACGACGGTCGCGATTTTGTTGCCGAGGAGCCTGTGGTTGAAAAGGCGCGCCCTGTATACGCAGGACTTGACGACAGCGCGGAGAGCGTATTCACAAGCGATTTTGACGGTTTTGATTTTGCTAAAAATGAAAGACTTGCATCAAAGCAGTCAACTATGGGCCAGGGCGAGATAAAGAGAAAGCCCAAGGTCGAAGAGCCTGTGGAGCATGTCTTTACCGAGGACGATATCGAAAAAGCAAGACGCAGAGCAAGCTTTGAGATGCGCAAGGCCGAGCTGGCAAAGATGCGTGAAGAGGAAGAGGCAAAGAAAAAGGCCGAGGCTGAATTTGAGCCTGTTACCGTTGAGTTTGACATAAATCCCGAAATGGCGCCCAAGGAAGAGGCGGAAGAGCCTGTTTATGAAGCACCTGCTTATACCGAGCCCGTAAGCGAGCCTGTTTATGAAACACCCGCTTATACCGAGCCTGCAAGCGAGCCTGTTTATGCAGCTCCCGCGCAGGAAGAAACGGTCGAGGCAAGATACAGACGTGCGGCGGAATATGCCGGTATAATCTCCGATCATCCGCGCACCGAGCAAGCCGAGAAGAGAGCCAACGAGGCTGAAGAGCGCGCAAGAGAGGCTGAACGCAGAGCGAAGGAAGCCGAGGAGCGCGCAAAGGAAGCCGAAAGACGTGCGATCGAGGCAGAAAAGGCACGTGAGGCGGCACGTTATACCCCCGCACCGCAGCCTACATATTATCAGCCCGCACCGCAACCTGAGCCTGTTGTAGCACCGAAGACGGAAGAGCCCGCGCCCACCTATGCGCCCCCTGTGAGCGAGCCCGTGCGCACGGCACCCGAGCGTGCCGGCACGTTCGTGATGTACGATCCCGACGAAGAGGAAGAGGACGAGGGCAGCGAGATATTCACCGGCAACGAAAACGAGCCTGTTATTGACGTAGCGAGCATCGTTGAGTCCGAGGACTTTGACGATGATGACGACACCTTTGTTTACGACGACACCGAGATACCCGAGAGCGAGCAAAATCCTCAGGTGCTTGAGTACAGAAAGATGTTCCCCTGCCTTGAGGAAGAGGAAAAGGAAGAGGCGATCTATCAGTCCGCACCCACGGTACAGAACGAGCTTGACGACGTGAGCAGCGAGGACGAAGAGGACGAAGAGGATAACGATCCTTACGCGTACACCTACCGTGAGCAAGAGGACGATCCTATCTCCGCATCAATTTCCGATGAGGAAGAGGATGACGAGGACGAGCCGCCCTTTGATTTCGAGCCCGTGACCAGCCGTGAGGGCATGCCCGAGCCCAAGCTCGTTGAAGAAAAGAAGGACAAGCCCGACTACTCCAACTTCAAGTTCCCTTCCCTTGAGATACTCAAGAAGGGCTCCGAGGAAGAAAACGAGCAGGCTATTGCCGAGGAGATAGAGGAGTACGGCGACAAGCTTATCGACTCGCTCGATCAGTTTGAGGTGCGTGCATCTATCAAGAGCGTTGACCGCGGACCGCGTATCACAAGATACGAGATCGTGCCCGCAAGAGGCGTGCGTGTACAGAGAGTTGTTAACCTGTTTGACGATATTGCGCTTAACCTTGCGGCAGAGGGTATCCGTATGGAAGCTCCTATCCCCGGCAAGAGCGCGATAGGCGTTGAGATACCCAACAAGCACCCCAGCACAGTATATCTGCGCGATCTTCTCGAAACGGACGAATTCAGAAACGAGAAATCCAAGACACTTGCCTGCATAGGTAAGGACGTTACGGGTAACCCCGTATTTGGCGACATTGCCAAGATGCCGCACATACTTATAGCCGGTGCGACCGGTATGGGTAAGTCGGTTTGTATCAACTCTATTCTTATCAGTATTCTTTACAGAGCAAGACCCGATGAGGTCAAGTTCATAATGATAGACCCCAAGACCGTTGAGTTTACGATGTACAACGGTATTCCACACCTTCTTGTACCGGTAGTTACCGATGCCAAGCAGGCAGCGGGCGCACTTATGTGGGCGATCGACGAGATGAACCGCCGCTACGAGCTTATGGCGAAGCACGAGGTAAGAAAGCTTGACTCCTACAACGATCTTGTAAGAGAAAAGCCCGAGCTTGGCGAGCCGTTGCCCAAGATCATCATCGTTATAGACGAGCTTAACGACCTTATGCAGCAGGTTAGAAAGCCTGTCGAGGGTCTTATCACCAGCATTACCCAGAAGGCAAGAGCCGCGGGTATACACATGATCATCGGTACACAGCGTCCCTCGGTTGACGTTATCACCGGTGTTATCAAGGCTAATATTCCCTCTCGTCTGTCCTGTAAGGTAACCTCGCTTACCGACTCGAGAACCATTCTCGACCAGCAGGGTGCAGAAAAGCTGCTTGACAAGGGCGACGTTCTTTTCGCTCCTGTCGGAACACCCAAGCCCAAGCGAGTACAGTGTGCGTTCGTATCGGACAGCGAGGTCGAGCAGGTAATGAAGCACCTTAAGTCCACCGTTAAGGGTGACGTATACGACGAGGAAGCACTTGCAGAGATGACCCGCGCGGCACAGAAGTGCAACAAGGGCAAGGATGATGACGACAGAGATGACGATGACGGCGGCGAGGAAGGCGCAAGCTACTTGAGCGACAAGCAGTTCCTCGAGGCTGTTGATCTCGCTATAAAGAGCGGAAAGATCTCGACCTCGCTTATCCAGAGAAAGATCTCGATAGGCTACGGAAAGGCTGCAAAGTTTATTGACATTATGGAGGATCTGGGACTTGTATCCGAGCCTAACGGTCAGAAGCCGCGTGACGTGCTTGTAACTCGTGACGAGTGGCACGAAATGCTTTCAAGACGTAGTCTTGACGACTAAAATCAAACAAACAGCGGAGCCGTTAAAGCGGCTCCGCACCCTCTCTTTATGAATATTACGAAAGGAACTGACGCAAATGATTGCAATAATGATAGCCGATGGCTTTGAAGAAATAGAGGCACTTACACCGGTAGACGTACTCCGCCGCGCAGGACTTGATGCGCGCACGGTTGCGGTGGGAAGCAAGGTTGCGGTCGGATCGCACGGAATTGCCATTGTATGCGATATGACTGCCGACGAGGTCAACACAGACGAGCTTACTACGGTGATATTCCCCGGCGGAATGCCCGGAGCGCTTAATCTTGATGCTTCTCCGTACTCCGACAAGTTTATTGAAGCCGTACAGAAAAACGACGGCAGAATTGCCGCTATATGTGCCGCGCCCCTTGTGCTTGGCAGACGCGGTCTGCTTGAGGGCAAGCGCGCTATATGCTACCCCGGATTTGAAGGCGAGCTTAAGGGCGCGACGATCGAAAGCAAGTCACAGGTAGTGACTGACGGAAATATAACCACGGCTGTGGGAATGGGAGCGGCACTTCCCTTCTCGCTTGAGCTGGTACGCCTTATCATTGGTGAGGAGAAGGCAAAAAATATAGCAGAGGCAATACAGGACAGGTAAAACGAATGGTACTTAATCCAGGTCAGACACATATAGCATTCAGATGTCCTGAATGCGGAACTATAATTTACGGATTTGTCGGAAGATTTGCGCTTTCGGCAGGAATGCTGCGTATAAAATGCAGCTGCGGAAAGCACGCCCTTGACATCAGTATAACATCGGACGGAAAGGTGCGCCTTTCGGTGCCCTGCATCTTCTGCAAGCAGAATCACAACTATGTTGTGGCGCAGTCGATATTCTTCGGTCGCGATTTTTTCTTACTCAACTGCCCTTACTCGAATATGGACATTTGCTTCATAGGTGAGAAGGAAAAGTGCGACGAGCAGCTTGTGCGCACGGGCAAGGAGATCGAGCAGCTGCTCGAGGCACTTGAGGCCGAGTCGCACAAGGAGCTGCAGCCGCAGGATATGGACGAGGAGGAGATCCTTGCCGACCCGACGGTGTACGACGCGATATGGTTTCTTATAAAAGAGCTTGAATATGACGGAAAGATAGACTGCCCCTGTCATGCGGGGGGTTATCAGCTCAGGTACTGTCGCGAGGGAGTACAGGCATACTGTCCCGAGTGCGGTGCGACTTATACCTTTGACACGCGCGCCGAGGCAGCGAGCGAGGAATACTTGAAGCTTGACGAGATAAAGCTGAAATAACGCCTCATCCGTCGCTCGCTATACTCGCGACACCTTCTCCCACCGGAGAAGGCTATGAAAAATATTGCAGAATTCCGCGGTATATGCCCTCGGCAAAGAGCTGTGGCGAGTATGCCATCAGTTCGGCATCGTAGGAATTGGAGATAAAGCCCATTTCGACAAGTACGGCAGGCATTTTCGTGCGTTTTAAGACGTAGAGTCCCGGGCGCTCAATGACACCGCGATTGCGCAAGCCGGTTACAAGATTCAGTTGTTCGAGGATATCGGTGGCGACATTGAAGGCGACTGTTGAGGCGCGGCTGTATATGAGCGCCTCAGAGCCTGATGCTCGGGAATTCACAGCGGCGTTGGTATGCAAGGACAAAAACAGATCTGCTCCCCACGCATTCGCCTCATTGACTCTATCCACAAGGCTTGTGGAATTCGACGTGCCGCGTATGGTTGTCGGAGTCGGGCGCGAAAGTCGGGGTGTGAAATTGGGGTTTGCGGCTAGAAGGTCGTACAAAAGGATACCGACCTCGTAGGTTATATCCTGCTCGAAAAAGCCGTTGCCCTCGGCGCCGGTATTAAAGCCCGAGGGGTTATGCCCCTGGTCTATATAAATTTTGATCATAGTTATGGCTTCCCTTTCGTTTTTTATTAGTATGGTATTCGGGAAGCCGAGGTTTTGTTAATGAATGAAATGAAAAGAATGCTCAGCTTTGTGCGCAGAGCTGTGGACGATTACAATATGATTGAGGAGGGCGACAGGATCGCCGTGGGTGTGTCGGGCGGAAAGGATTCGCTCACTCTTTTGGCGGTGATGGCGGCGCTTAAGAGGTTTTACCCAAAAAGGTTTGAGGTGGTGGGAATCACCGTGGATATGGGCTTTGAGGGCTCGGATTTTTCCGCGGTCGAGGAATACTGCCGCGAGCTTGGCGTTGAATACGTAGTGGTAAAGACGGAGATAGCGAAGATAATCTTTGATGTGCGCAAGGAGTCAAATCCATGCTCGCTGTGTGCGAAGATGAGGCGCGGCTCGCTTCACGCGGCGGCGCAGGAGGCAGGCTGCAACAAGGTTGCTCTCGGTCACCATTACGACGACGCGGTAGAAACCTTTATGATGAATCTGTTTTTCGAGGGGCGGCTTGGTTGTTTCTCCCCTGTTACTTATCTTTCAAACAGAAAAATCAAGCTGATAAGGCCGATGATATACGCGCAGGAAAAGGACGTGCAATACTTTACTCGCAGACAGGCGCTGCCTGTGATGACGAGTTTGTGCCCCGAGGATCACGCGACCGAGCGCGAGAATATGAAAAAGCTCCTGTCGGAGCTTGAGAGAGGAAACAAGGGTGTGAAGCACCGTATTTTCAACGCGATGTGCAAGGGTGAGATTGACGGCTTTCGTCTGTGCGGCAGGTATCCCGATGCGGGAAAGATTGAGGAATAAGCGTTTTATACGAATGTAGGGGCGATTCACGAATCGCCCGTCAAGATTATGCCAAAGTCAAACGGGCGATTCGTGAATCGCCCCTACAAGATAAATAAAGAAGTCCGTGGTGAACACGGACTTCTTTGCTTTTAATTATGCCTTGAACTTCGAGATCTTTTCGAAGAAGGATGCGGCGGAATCGGAATGTGCCTTTACGGTTATGGGTGAGAGAAGATCGAGAGAGAAGATACCCATTATGGACTTGGCGTCGATGATGTATCTGCCCTGGATGAGATCAACCTCAAAATCCACGAGGATAACAAGGTTAACAAACTCTCTTACCTCCTGAATGGTAAAGAGCTTAATTTGCATTTCCTGCATTGGTAATTTCTCCTTTAAATGTACTTACGTGTATATTATATCAAACGAGGACGGCTTTGTCAACCAAAAATAAAATATTGTACGGGGATTTTAAAAAAGGTTGACAATACCGTGGGGTCGTGATAAAATATAGGTAAAGAAGCGAAACCGTAATACAAATAGTCCGATGCCGCCGCGCAGTCGGATATCACTGTACAATATAATGATAACCGAATGCGCAAAAGCCGGGCAAGCATAACGCCCTACTTTTGTGCTTTTTTGTATTTTAAGGTCAAAACTACTGCAACAAGGAGGAGAAACTATGAAAAAAGCATTGTTATGTATAACGGCTATACTATTGTTATTTGCCAATCTTGTTTCTTGCAACTCAAGCCCGCAAAGCTCCGATACGGAAGCCCCTTACGAAAGCTATGTTCATTCGATGAGTAGTAGCATTCAAAACAGCGGTATCAAAATAGAGGCAAAGCATTGGTGGGGTGGAACATTTGATAACCGCCCACTAATCAAACGCAAAACATTTACGTGGGACGGTGTCGACTATAAAGCCAAATATGTTAATTCCGAGGTTTGCGCGCCTAATGAATATCGGACTGATTACTATGCAACCGAAAACGGAACAAAGATTGGTGTAAACGCAGAAACAAAAGACATTGTGTTTATTGATTTTTTAACCAAAGATACCCGTCTTGCGTGGTTTGATGCAGAGCCAATAGAAGATCCTCAGGGATTCGCCGTCAAAAAAGCTACCGAATACTTAGAATCACAATCACGCAACATTGACGATTACGAGCTAATAATAAAAGAGCCCGTAACAATGCGCGAGGAGTTTGACGGAATAGAAAAAACATATAGCATTTACGGCGTAAAATTCGCAAAGAAAATGCTGAAGAATTACTATTTTCCCGATTACATAACTGTACGCGTGACTTCAAGCGGAGATTTGGTATCTCTACAAATTAGCAACCTTGGCGAATACGATAGCGTGCAAGATTTCGATGAAACGCGTGCTTACGAAAGTATCGATCAAAAAGTTCATGCGATATACGCCAAGGTGGGTTACAACGTATCTTCATACACATTTGATAAAATAACAATCTGCAAAACTCCTGCTCATTATTACTGCCTTTATTCTAACATTAGGGTCGAGCTGGAAAAGGACGGAGAAGCTTATACGGTACTCGTCAGCCTAATTACAAATTTGAACAAAGAGTTATAACACTTGCGTTTGGGCAAATGTCGCGTGATGCGGCATTTGCCATTTAGTTTTAAATTTTTTATTAAAAGTGTTGACTTTGTGGGCTGTTTGTGGTATTATACTATCCAGTGGAATATGTCCATTTGACACGCACTGCACCAGAGAGCCGTCGGAAGCTGGAAAGACGGACTGTGACGCCATTTTGGGTACCGCCCACGGCGCGATTTTCAAGGTTGCGCGAACCGAATAAAAATGAGTTAATCGCTCGGGTGGAACCGTGCGGGACTTTTTCGTCCTCACCCCGAAGGCTATTGTTGCCTTTTGGGTGTTTTTTCATTTTATAGCCGTAAGAGAATCTAACTCATAAGGTTTTGAAAGATAGATTTTCCTATATACATCGTCAAATTTTCCTTAAATATCCTATATTCCTCGAAAAATTTGGCTCGTCTATAAAAAAATCTATTGTTTCAAAACTGCTTTCGCATCTTACGGCGAATAAATTTTTGAAGGATTTTGCCTCGACGAGTCGCGGTCAAGTACAAACTTTACAAGACTTGGCGCGGCAAAAGGCACTAAAAGTTATCGTCGTAAGACTTGTTAGTTAGACTCTCTTACGGCTAATTTAGTATTAAATGAAAGGAAGATATATCATTATGAAGAAGATCACTTTTGCCTCGGGAGAGGTTTACGAGTTCGAGGGCGAGGTTTCTGTCTATGAGGCGGCAGCGGCGCTCGGAATTATATCAAGAGAGGTGCTTACCGCGCGTGTAAACGGCGAGCTGTGCGAGCTTTCTACAAAGGTTTCGGACGATGCGGACGTTACCCTTTACACCTTTAAGGATGCAGAGGGCAAGCAGGTATTCCGTCATACTGCGGCGCACGTTATGGCGCAGGCGGTTAAAAGACTGTTCCCCACTACCAAGCAGACCATCGGCCCTGCTACGGACAACGGATATTTCCAGGACTTTGACTCCGAGGTTTCGTTTACACCCGACATTCTCCGTCAGATCGAGGGCGAGATGAAGAAGATCGTTAAGGAGAACCTTCTTATCGAGCGCATCGTTGTATCAAAGGACGAGGCACTTAAGATAATGAAGGAGCTTGACGAGCCCTACAAGGTTGAAAGAATTGAAGAGCTTGGCGACGATGCAGTCATCTCGCTTTACAAGCAGGGCGAGTACATCGACCTTTGCGCAGGCCCGCACCTTCACACCACGGGTGCTATAAAGGCGTTCAAGCTTACGCAGTGCACCGGTGCTTACTACAAGGGCGACCAGAACAACAAGATGCTCCAGAGAGTTTACGGAATTGCGTTCCCCTCGAAAGACGAGCTTAACGCATACGTTACCGCACAGGAGGAGGCGCTCAAGCGCGACCACAACAAGATCGGACGCGAGCTTGAATACTTCACCACCGTTGACTCGATCGGTCAGGGTCTGCCCGTGCTTCTGCCCAAGGGTGCAAGAACCATTCAGCGCCTGCAGAGATGGGTTGAGGATACCGAGGAGAAGCGCGGCTACGACCTCACCAAGACTCCCCTTATGGCAAAGAGAGAGCTTTACAAGATCTCCGGCCACTGGGATCACTACCTTGACGGTATGTTCGTTATGGGCGACCCCAACGACTACACCAAGGAGTGCTTTGCGCTTCGTCCTATGACCTGCCCCTTCCAGTATCAAGTATTCCTTAACAAGAAGCGTTCTTACAGAGAGCTTCCTATGCGACTTGGCGAGACCTCTACCCTGTTCAGAAACGAGGACTCGGGTGAGATGCACGGTCTTATAAGAGTTCGTCAGTTCACTATTTCCGAGGGTCACCTCATTCTCCGTCCCGATCAGCTGGCAGAGGAGTTCAAGGGCTGTCTTGACCTTGCAAAGTACTGCCTTGAGACAGTTGGTCTTTGGGAGGACTGCTCCTTCCGCTTCTCGCAGTGGGATCCCAACCGTACCGACAAGTACGAGGGTACGCCTGAACAGTGGAACGAGGCGCAGTCTATCATGGGCGAGCTGCTTGACACCTATCTTGGCAAGGAGAACTACGTTATCGGTATAGACGAGGCGGCGTTCTACGGTCCTAAGCTTGACATTCAGTGCAAGAACGTATTCGGCAAAGAGGACACTATTGTTACAATTCAGATTGATATGCTCTTGGCTAAGAAGTTCGGTATGGAATATGTTGACTCCAACAACCAGCTTGCAACTCCTTACATCATTCACAGAACATCTCTTGGCTGCTACGAAAGAACTCTTGCGCTTATTCTTGAAAAGTACGCAGGCGCATTGCCATTGTGGCTTAACCCCACACAGGCAACTATTATTCCTATTAACTCTGACTTTGATGACTATGCAAAGGAAATTGAGAGCAAAATGCTCGCTCAGGGTATGAGGGTTGAGGTTGACTGCCGTAACGAAACAATGGGTAAGAGGATAAGAGAGGCACAGCTCCAAAAGGTTAACTATGTGGTAGTTGTTGGCGCAAACGAAAAGGAAAACGGCACAGTTTCCCTGCGTGCACGCGG
>JAZNGE010000023.1:0-5894 GCA_045576315.1 Eubacteriales bacterium
ATCCTTTTCTTCTCGCGTTTTCGGGATACAAAAAGCGCCTGCGGCGGTAAGCCGCAGGCGCCTTTATCCTTTTATATTATTAGGTTGCGTGTGTAAGCACGTTTGCGGTGACAGTCTGGCCGTAGCAATGATAGAGAATGGGCTGGCCCTGAGATCTGCCGGTAAAGGGGATGGGGAGGATATCCGCTTCGAGCTCCTCGATCTTATCGAGGTCGCCTGCGAGGTAGGCCTGAAGTCTTTTCTTACAGGAGACGATGCGCTGTGCGAGGCCGCCAAGGCGGGCGTCCTGCACCTCGAAGCCTGAGGGCTTGTTGTCGATGTACCACTGCTTTTCAACTGCGGTGTGGAAGGCGCGAACGCGCTTCTCTACCTCGGTGTAGTCGGCAACGAGAGCGGCGAGGGCTGATTTATCGCCTGCCTTATAAGCAGCGCGGGTCTTGGTGCCAAGCTCGTACTTATATTCAAGCACGCGGCAAAGAGCGGCAAGTGTATTGAATACGTAGCCGTATTTTCTGGTCTTCTTTGCAACTGTGGAAAGCTGCTCGGCGTACTTAGCGTAGAGCTTTCCTACTCCATCGGAGACGGTGTAATCAAGGAAGCCGAGGAAGGGATCGGAGTAAAGCATAGCCTTGGAGGGGGCGGAGTGATCTGCGGCGGGGGTATCGGTGACGTAGTTAGGCAAATCGACCTTCATAAAATCGTCGTAGTCAACGCCTACGATGCGCTTGAATTTTGCCTTTATCTTTTCTTCGTCGAAGTTACCCTTTGCGCACTCGGCGATATACATAAGCGCGGGGAGTTGTGCGAAGTGGGAGCACTCCATACCGTCGTCGCCCCACATAGTCATAAATATATTTCTGACCTTGTTTTTACGGCAAGCAGCAATTCCCTCACGCATCGTATTGATGGAGAACTGATTGAGGGGGGCGAAGCCGTGCCAGCACCAAGCGCCGCCCGCAAACCAGGTTTCGTCGGCGAGCTGGGCGTGCATTTGAAGCATTATATCGTATCTTTCAGCGGTGGGGCTGTAATAATCCCAATATACAGGAACGACCTTTTCGGGAATAGACTCAACGACCTCGGCGGGAACCTTTTTAACCTCGTCGAGATAGTATCTGTCGTTGTTCCAGGTACGGAAGAACATATCAGACCAGAGCATTACGGTGTAGTCGTGCTCCTTTGCGATCTCGCAGACCTTGGCAAGATGCTCCTTTATGATCTCGTTTGTGGGACGGAAGCCGTGCTTGTCGCAGTATCTTCCCTTACCGAGCATATGCGCCTCGTCCATACCGACGTGTATGCGGCGCGACTTAAAGCACTTGGAGAGGGCCTTGAACATATTGGAGATGAGCTTATAGGTACGCTCCTCACCTGCGAGAAGAATGTCATTGCAATCTACGGGAACCTGATTCCATCTGAAGAAGGTCTTCATATGTGCGAGGGTCTGTATACAGGGTATTGCCTCCATACCGATAGAGGTACAGAATTCGTCAATTTCCTTCATTTCCTCTATTGAATAACGCGCGCGCATATATCCAAAGTAGGGCTCCCCCTCTACCTGATAGGTGTCCTCCATATAGAGAAATACGGTGTTGTAGCCCATTTTTGCGATGGTTGCAAGAAACTGCTTTATCGAGGGGAGGGTCATTACGCCGTTACGGGAGAGGTCGATCATAACGCCAAGAGAATCGTAGTGCTTTGCCATTTTGGAACTCCTTAATATAGATATTTTTATAAAACACGGCACCCCGTGTCAAATTAAACGTGATTATTTTGTATTTTTGTCCTTTGTTTCGACGAAGTAGGTCGCCTCGCTGTCGGCGGTGGAAAGCGCGAAGGCGAGGGGGAACATCTCAAATGCGGCGGCTACGTTGCGCGCGTCCTCGGTAGAGGAAGAGTAACCCATGTGGTAGCGGATAGCGAACGCTTCCTCGCGGGTCAGGCGCATATAACCGGAGATTATATACACGCTCTTTTCACCGTGGCCGTAGGGGAGCTTATCGTCATATTCAAAGGTATCGACTCGCTGCCAATTCCCCTTCTCGTCCTTGACGTTACGGAAGCCCTTTTTGTATACGTCGATCTTGCAAAGGTCGTGAAGCAGAGATACTATCGCTATGCTCTCGTCGCTGTACTGCGTGCCGATAATGTCGATGGTACGCGGAGCTTTCAGATAGCTGTTAAGGCAATCGTAGACGTTCAGGGAATGGTCGACGAGTCCGCCCTCGTATGCCGAGTGAAAGCGAGAGCTTGCCGGGGCTTGAAAGAAATCGGACGAGAGAAGGTAGTCGAGCAGCTTTGCCGCGCCTTCTCTTTTTATGTAGGTATTGTATATTTCGATAAATCTTTCCTTTGACGTCATTTTAAATTACCTCATTTCAAATTTTAATGTAAATTGCTTTTCGGGGTTGGTGAGTGTGAAATCTATCGCATAGACCTTTAACCACTCGCCGTAGTGATTGCAGTGATCAAACTCGCAAACAGACGGGGTGATGCCGTCGGGATAACAGATCGTAAGCACTTCACTGCCCGACTTTATTACGGCGGTACCGTTCTCGATAACGGGGAGCGAATACGTGACAAAGCGTTCGGTTACGGAGCTTTGAGCTTCGGCAAACGAGTAGGTATCAAAGAGGGTCACCGCACCGGTGTCGGTATCGAAGCGGATCTCGCGGACAAGGCTGTCAAGCGAGGGGACGGTGTAGGCACGGGATATATCCATTTTAATGCCCGTGGTATCGATTTTTACATCACGTGCGGCAAATTCCCTGCCCTGATGCTGATACGTGCCGTTGATTATCGGCAGGCTGTGACCGTAAGATGCGTTGCAGAGAATGCCGTATCTTGTGCTTTCGGCGAAGTAGTCCTTATCGTACTTACCGCAGCCGAGATCGCAAAGGAGCGCTTCGCCGTTTTTGTATATCTCAAAGCTGCCGACGTCGTTGTGGTTGTGCGGCTCGTCGTTGTGACCCGCCTTTGCAGCAAGGGACGTGCCCGACTTTGCCGTAGAGATATACCACTCGGCATTTTCAAGAACGTGAGTACCAAAGACGGCATCGGCGCGGTTAAGTGATTGCGGCGCCCATATAAGATTGCGAAGCTCGAGGGCAAATCTGCCGTCGGGGTCCTCGGGATAACGCAGGGTGAGCATATCCGAGGTGGGCATGGGTATATCGGGGTATATCTCGGAAAGCTTTGCGGTTGCGAAGAGGGAGATGGTGGACCTTGAATGTCCGTCGGAGAAGCTGACGCATCTTCCGCCTTTGAAGATACATTTCTGTATAAATCCTGCGATCTTATGCACCTTTTCGTCATCGAAGAGGTTGATCATACCGTGAGTGCGGCGGTAAAGCAGCTCGGCAAAGGATATGAAATAGCCGAAGCCGTAGCGCCAATAGGCAAGTCCCTCAAGGCAAGCTCCGTCGTCCGAAAAGCCGGTGAGATAGCCGTGCAATGAGTCGATAACGGTAAAGAGAATCGAGGCAAGCTGCTCGTCGTCGCATTCATAAATAGCTGCCATACCGACGTTGCCGCCGCATACGGCAACCCAGTTGTTAGTCCAGTTGAGCCAACGGAATCGCTCGCTCATTCGGTCGAGCACTCGCTCGTGCACGAGGCGGCGAGTGCGCTCTATCACTATCGGATGAAGCTTGTCGCCGACGAGGACAAGGGATTCGGAAAGCGCCTCTGCCGTTTCGGCGGCGAAGAGATCGACTATATGTCCGTCTGACTGGAGCTTGGTAAGTCCTGTGCCCCAAAGATGTGCGGGAAGCGCCCAGGTGTATTCATCGAGTATCGCCCAAATCACGTCCTCGAGCGCGGAAATATCCTCTGCTCTCCCGTAGAGCCAGGCTTGAACTGTAAAAGCCTCTAATTTGCGGCGGCGGACGAAATATTCGTCCTCAAACTCGTAGCGGTCGCCGTCTATCTCAAAGCGCTTGAAAGACGAAAACGGAAGCGCGACGGTGGGCGTTTGCGCAAGCTTTTTTGCCTCACGCTCTATGTCGGCGAGTCTATCCTTAAGAATGGGATTTGAAAGCACGCGCTCGCGGTCCTTGGCGTAGGAGAGTATTTCGCTTTTGTCGGTCGATTTCAGTATTTCAAGAATTTCGGATCTTGTATATCTTTTCATTTTATATTCCTCATATATTCTGCCGATTTTTCAAGTCCTGCTACCGTCTTCACCTCGATAAGACAGGTTTCGCCGCGGAGTACGGAAAGCTTTGCTTTTACATCCACTTTTCCCTCACCGAGCGGAAGGTGGCACTTTGTGCCGAGGGCATCGTGAAGATGCAGATGCACAAGGCGGTCGGGATATTGGGTGAATACGGCGCTGTCACGGTAAGAGAGGCAGTATTCGTGGCCCGTATCGAGTGTCAGAGCGAAAACGGGGCTCTGCATAAAGAGCTTAAGCGCTTCTATCTGACCTTCGGTAAACGGGTTGGTATCTACATTTTCGATAGCTATTTTCACGTCCGAGTCGCCTATTTCCCTCTCGCACATCGAGATGAACTCGCCGACACGGGCGAGATATTCTTCTCGGTAGACGTCGGTGAGAAGGACTACTCTGTCTGGCAGGGTGACGTAAACACCTTTTAAAAGGTGCATATTTACGACGGGTGCGCCTATCGCCTTGGCAAAGCGCAAGGTATCGCGCATTACGTCAAAGTAGCACGCGGAAACCGTGGGATTGAAATCGAAGGGATTAAGCTGCTCGTCGGCGTGGATAGTATAAAACAAACCGTTTTCTTTTGCGAGGCGGCAGAGCGCTTCGGTATCGAGCCTTGGCGGCTGATACTGCGGAAAGCTCATATTTATCTCGATGAAATCAAGCGCGAATTTGCGCGCTACGGCGGCACATTCGTATATATCCGCACATTCGACAAGCGTCGGCATTCCGAACTTCATATTCACCCCTCCCCCACTTTAAATACATTACATTTATTTTAGCACTTAAAAAGGATTATTTCAAGTAGAAACAGCAAAATTAACGCACTGTTTGCTTTGGTGATGTTTCGGTATGATTTTTTTTGAAATTTTCGGCATTTTTTTGCGTAAAATACTTTACAAGTGTGCATTTTTCTGCTATACTACTATGGTGTTAAATGATTTATTCCCGAGAAATCGGACTTTAAAAGGAGTGATTTTTCAATGAGCCGTATGATCGGTACCGTATCGCGCGGTGTTCGCGCGCCTATAATCAGACAGGGAGATGATCTTGTCGAGATCGTAACCAGCTCTGTTCTTGAGGCAGCGAAGGACGACGGATTCACTATCCGCGACCGTGATATAATCGCTATGACAGAAGCGATCGTGGCACGTGCGCAGGGCAACTACGCAAGCGTTTACGATATAGCAGAGGACGTAAAGACAAAGTTTGGCGGCGAGACCGTGGGCGTTATATTCCCTATCCTCAGCCGTAACAGATTTGCAATATGCCTGCGCGGAATCGCAAAGGGTGCAAAGAAGGTAGTTCTCGCACTCTCCTACCCCTCCGACGAGGTCGGAAATCACCTTATAAGCCTCGATGCACTTGACGAAAAGGGTGTTGATCCTTACCGTGACGTGCTTGATCTGAAAAAGTACCGTGAGCTTTTCGGATATGAAAAGCACAGATTCACAGGCATTGACTACGTTGAGTACTATGAGAACCTTATCACCGAGTCGGGTGCTGAGGCTGAGATCATTTTTGCAAATGACCCCAGAGCAATTCTTCCCTATACCAAGAACGTAATTACCTGTGATATTCACACAAGAGCAAGATCCAAGAGACTTCTTAAGGCTGCCGGTGCAGAAAGAGTTTACGGTCTTGACGATATTCTTACAGCTCCTGTAAACAACAGCGGATTTAATGCAGACTACGGACTTCTCGGCTCTAACAAGGCTACTGAGGA
>JAZNGE010000024.1:0-14363 GCA_045576315.1 Eubacteriales bacterium
ATATCAGACATATCGACCTTAGCGAAGTTCTTAAGCATAAGAACGCCAACGTAGATAAGCGCAGGAGCTGTTGCGCAAGAAGGAACGATAGCCGCAACGGGTGTAAGGAAGAGACATACCGCAAAGCAAGCCGCGGTTATGAGAGAGGTAAGACCTGTTCTACCGCCTGCCGCAACACCTGCGGCGGACTCAACGAATGTTGTACATGTGGATGTTCCGAGAACAGCACCTGTAACGGTAGCGATAGAGTCGGAAGCCATAGACTTGTCGATCTCAAGCGGATCTCCGTTTTCGTCAAGCATATCAGCCTGAGAAGCGGTGCCGTAAAGAGTGCCGATGGTGTCGAACATATCAACAAGGCAGAACGTTATGGTAAGAACGATAGCGTTGAGGATCGCTCCGATGCCACCTGCGAAGATGGTAAATCCCTTGAACGCACCGAGGAGGCCGATCTTGCCGAAGTCGATGAAGGACTGGCCTATCTGACCAAGGTCGAAGGCAGGAAGCTGCCACGTGGTGAGGTAGTAAAGAACGGTAACGCCGCCGATGGCGATGATGACCGAGCCCTTAACGTTCTTCTTTTCAAGAACTGCTATTGCAAATATGCCGACAAGAGAGAGGACTACGGGAGCTATTGCGCACCATGCGTCAAATCCGCCGCCGGCATTCTTTATCGTAGTGTGGAAATCGAAGAAGGAAACGTAGGTGTACTGATTAGGCTGAATGATACCGACGTTCTTAAAGCCGATAAACGCGATAAACAGACCTATACCTGCGGGAATTGCTTTTTTGAGGCAATCGGGGAGTGCCTTTGCGATATACTGTCTTGCGCCGGTAAGAGAAAGAACAAGGAATAATACACCCGAGAGAAGAATAATACAAAGTCCCTCACGGTATCCCTGCACAACGTCGCCGCCGACAAGCTCGGGAGCTATAAAGGCTACGAAGAAGAAGGAATTAAGACCCATTCCGCACGCCTGTGCAAAGGGCATCTTTGCGTAGAAGGCATAAAGGAGTGTACCGACTACGGCTACGAGTATAGATGCGACGTAAACCGCGTTCCAAATGCCATCAAAAGCGCCGCCGAAGTTGAAGCCGACGACCTGATTGGGATTGGTAACGATGATGTACGCCATTGCGAAGAAGGTAGTAAGACCGGCAACTATCTCGGTTTTGATAGTAGAGCCGCGCTCACTGATTTTGAAAAACTTGTTTAACTTTTCTTTCATAGTTCCATCCTTTCCAAAGAAATAAATACGACATAATTATATAACATTTTGTTAACAATGTCAATCGGTTGTGTCAATTTACTGACAAAAAGCGATAAAAATCATAATATAACAGTAGGAGTGCCCTGCGATATTTGACTAATGTCTGATATTTCCCTATCGGCGTGCGTTTAAAACACTCCTATTCAGGCAAAAATAGGTATGGCACAAGAAAACAAAAAGGAGCGGAAAGCTTTTTTCCCGGAATTTGAAATGAACATAAAACGCGGAGATATTTATTATGCCGATCTAAGTCCCGTCGTCGGAAGCGAGCAAGGCGGGCTTCGCCCGGTGCTTATCGTGCAAAACGATGTCGGAAACAAATACAGTCCTACGGTCATAGCGGCGGCTATAACCTCTAAAATGGGCAAGGCGCGTTTGCCTACGCATATTGATATACCCGGTACGGATGCCGGATTGACAAAGGACAGCGTTATACTGCTTGAGCAGGTGCGTACGATAGACAAAAAGCGGCTCAAGGAGAAGATGGGTCACCTCGATGAAGGAACGATGAGCCACGTGAATAACGCAATTCAGGTAAGCTTCGGACTCGGGGGCGGCGAAGAAGTGTAATATTTGTCAGTCGTGGGGCATATTATCCAACAGATGTAAAAATCAAGGAGGATGAATATGAACCTGTACTACCCTGAGGGAATGTTGCTCGGAACATTACAAAACTACGAATATATATCAAGCGAAAAGGGGCTTGAGCGCGCACTTGAGAGCGGTGCTATAATTGAGGGGACGGCGGTGCTGTGTGATCACGATATGAATCTGCACGTGTCGCTCGGCCCGGGTATGCGCGGTATCATTCCGCGCGCTGAGGTAGAATACTCGAAAAACGCCGCAACAAAGGATATCGCCATACTCACAAGAGTCGGCAAGCCCGTGTGCTTTACCGTAACGGGATTTGAGCGTGACGCATCGGGCGCTACCGTTGCGGTGCTGTCGCGCAGGAGAGCGCAATTTGAATGTATGGAGAATTATATCGCAACGCTGATGCCGGGCGACGTGATCAAAAGCAAGGTCACGCATATCGAGAGCTTCGGTGCTTTTGTCGACATTGGGTGCGGTATAATTTCCCTGCTCTCTATCGATTCAATATCGGTTTCGCGAATCTCGCATCCGTCAGAGCGTCTGTCGGTCGGTGAGTGTATTTACACGGTGGTCAAGAGCATTGATGAGCGCGGACGGATCTTTGTATCCTCGCGCGAGCTGCTCGGAAGCTGGGAAGAAAACGCGGCACTCTTCACCGAGGGTGAGACGGTGCGCGGAATAGTAAGAGGGGTTGAAAGCTACGGAATTTTCGTTGAGCTTACACCCAACCTTGCGGGGCTTGCCGAGTTCAAGGAGAACGTGTGTGAGGGGCAGACTGCGGCGGTATACATAAAGAGCATTATTCCCGAAAAGATGAAGATAAAGCTGATAATCATAGACTCGCACGATGCGCCGATAGCCCCCGAGCCGCTTGAATATTTCATAGACACCGAGAGCTGCGAGCATATCTCGACATGGACGTATTCACCGGAGTCGTGCAAGCGAATAATAGAAACGGTATTTTAAAATCCTAAATATAATTCAAGGCAGTATCGCATTTTATCGATACTGCCCTTTTTGTGTTGACTATTGGTAAAAAATGTGATATAATGTAAAAAAGACATTTTTGGCGAGGTGCTTATATGTTTTCGCTTGGCAACGATTGGGACGCGCTTCTCGGTGAGGAGTTTTCAAAGGATTACTACCTGAATCTGCGCGAATTTTTAAAAACCGAATATTCGACGAGAAAGATATATCCGCCGATGAACGATATTTACAATGCTCTGCGCTATACGACGTATGCCGATGCGAGAGTGGTAATACTCGGTCAAGACCCTTATCACGGACCGGGTCAGGCGCACGGCTTATGCTTTTCGGTCAAGCCGGGAGTTGCCCTGCCGCCGTCACTGAAAAACATATTCAAGGAGCTTGCCGACGAGGTTGGAATGCCTATGCCGAAATCGGGTGAGCTGACCGGCTGGGCGCGCCAGGGTGCGCTTTTGCTTAACACTACCCTCACCGTGCGCGAGGGGCAGCCGCAGAGCCACAAGGGACACGGCTGGGAGATACTGACCGACCGCATAATTGCCCTGATGAACGAGAAAAAGACACCCGTCGTATTTATGCTGTGGGGCACAAACGCGCGTGCAAAGCGATCGCTGATAACGAACCCCATACATCTTGTTCTCGAATGCGCGCATCCGAGTCCGCTGTCTGCTTATAACGGATTTTTTGGCTGCGGACATTTCAAAAGAGCTAACGAATTTCTCAAGGCTAACGGTCTTATGCCGATAGACTGGGCGAAAACAGCAGAATAAAAAGGAGCGACCTCGGCGTACCTGCCGTAAATAAAATCGCTTCGCGGTAAAATATTTCACTATATGCGTTTGCGGTTTCAAATGCGGTGCTTGTCAAGAAAAAAGGACGAGGAATTTTAACAATTCCTCGTCCTTTTCACATAGCTTTTTTTAATCCTTGAATTCCTCAATTATCGGTGAGGTACCAAAGATCACGACGTTGCTCTTGTATACGATGTAATCGTAGTTATTACCGTAATTGTCATAAAACAGCTTTGCATCCGATTCGTATGCGGTTGCGATACATCTGACGTATTTGCCGTCCTCCATCTTTGCATAGAACATGCTGTAAATGACGTCGGTGTAGTCGTAGTAGGGGTTGGTATAGAACTCCTCGGTCTGTGTGATCTCTTCCTCGTCGCATTCGCGATAGGAAACCGCGCTTTTCTTGAGCTCGGTGCAAACCTCGTTATAAAGCGCACCTCCGTCGGAAGTCTCGGGGGGATTTTCTTCACCGCAGGAAACAACGCAAAGGATGCAAGCGATCATGAGCATTATTGAAAGTATCTTCTTCATTTTTTATATCTCCGTTATTTTTATTTCGTAATTAAGAAATAGCCGAGGACGATTGCGCCGAGGATGATACGGTATATACCGAAGGGGGTGAAGGTGTGGCGCTTTACGAAATCGGTCAAGAACTTTATTGCCGCCAAGGACACAAGGAAGGACACGACGAGTCCAACGAGAAGCAGACATACTTCCGTGCTTGTGGCAGTATAGCCCTCGAGGACGAATTTAAGTATTTTCAAAAGGGATGCGCCGAGCATAACGGGAATCGCCATAAAAAAGGAGAATTCCGCGCTTGCCGAGCGGGATACGCCGATAAGTCTGCCGCCGAGAATGGTCGAGCCGGAGCGCGAGGTGCCGGGGATCAGGGAAAGCACCTGAAAGCCGCCGATCATAAGCGCATCCGTAAAGGAAAGATCCTCTACTCTCTCAACGCGGGTCGCTTTATCCTTTTTGAAATGCTCAACGAGGATAAACGCGATACCGTAGACTATAAGAGTTATTGCGACGGTGACGAAGTTGTAAAGATGCTCATCGAGAAAATCGTCAAGCAGAACGCCGATGATTGCCGCGGGGATAACGCCAACGATGACCTTTGCCCATAAGAGCCACGTTGAGCGGCGCTCTAGGGGCGTCTTCTTACTTGAGAAGGGATTGAGCTTGCCGAAGAACAACACGGGGACGGCACATATCGCGCCGAGCTGTATCACTACGAGAAAAAGCTCCATAAACTCGGGCGAAACTTTGAGCGACATTATCTCGTCGACGAGGATCATATGTCCGGTTGAGCTGACGGGAAGCCACTCGGTTATACCCTCTACTATGCCGAGGATAATGGCCTTCAAAAATTCAAGTATTATCATTGTTTACCTCACGATGCGCGAATGATGTCACCCGCCTTGACCGCAAAGGGCACTTTCATATAGAAATTCATATAGGGGTGAGGGGTAGACGGTATGGGCTCGTGCTTTTCGTCGTATATTTCCGTAACAACGAGGGGCACGCCGCACGCGCCGGGGGTGAGAAGCTCGATAGGATCGCCGGCAGACATTTTGTTGCGCTGGGACATAAGAGCCTCGCCTGTTTCGGCGTTGTAGTCAAGGACTACGGCAAGGAACGCTTTGTCCTTTATATAGCCCGTGGTGGACGACGTATTGGCATCGGTGTGCGAGTCGGTGAAGTAGTAGCCGGTGTGATAATCACGGTGGCTGACCGATTCAAGCTCACGATACCATCGGGGATCGTACTCAAATCTGCCTGAAAAATAACTGTCAATTGCCATTTTATAGGTATTTGTAACAACTGCGGTATAGTAAGCCGATTTCATTCTTCCCTCGATCTTGAAGGAGTTTATTCCCGCCTCGATAAGCTCGGGGATATGCTCTATCGTACAGGTATCACGGCTTGAAAGAATGAACGTCTCACCGTTTACCTCCTCCAAAGGAATGGCAACGTCGGGGCGCATTTCCTCAACTATCTCGTAGCCGCGAATGGTGTAATTCCAGCGGCAAGGCTGAGCGCACATACCGCGGTTGCCGTCACGGCCTATGATGTGATTGGAAAGCAGGCAGCGACCGCTGTACGAAACGCACATTGAGCCGTGAACGAAGCACTCAATTTCAAGATCGTCGGGGATCGCGGCGCGGATCGCCTTGATCTCATCAAGGGTCAATTCGCGTGCGAGAACGACTCTCTTTGCGCCAAGCCTTTGCCAAGCGAGGCAGGCTGCGGCGCTGACGGTGTTTGCCTGTGTGGAGATGTGTATCTCGATCTCGGGGAGCATCTCTCGCGCGAGTGTCAGCACGCCGATGTCGGCAATTATGAGTGCATCTATATCTATATTTTTGAGGCTTTCGAAATATTCGCGAAGAAGCGGATATTCATGCTCACGGGGCATTGTATTTACCGTGAGGTAGACACGGACACCGCGCTCGTGGGCGTACTTGACCGCCTCGTCAAGCTCCTCGATAGAGAAATTGTCGGCGGCGGCACGCATACCGAATATCTGTCCTGCAAGGTAGACGGCATCGGCACCGTATAGGATAGCGGACTTCATTTTTTCAAAATTGCCCGCAGGTGAAAGTATTTCAGGTCTTTTCATAGATTTTATTTCCATTTCTTAGGTAACGCGATCAGATCAAGCTCCCACGCGGGAAGACAGTAGAGTCTGCGCATATATAAGTCATAATCAGAGCCGTAAAGGTCGGATATATAATTGACGAGCGAGAACACGTCGCGGCTGCGGTGGTAAAGCGACACCAAAAGCGCGGGCGTGTAGGCGCGGACGGTTTTATTCGTGCCTATAAGCGCCTCTTTTTCAGCTCCCTCGACGTCGTATTTTACGAAGTCCACTTCCCCATCGACGAGGCTGTCAACGGTAACGAGGCGCACCTCGCCCGTTTTATGCTCGTAGGATGCGGTCGAGGACACCGAGGAATTACGGTTGCCGCTCGAGATGAAGCACGCATCGGTGCATTTATCAAAGACTGCCGCGTTGTGAGCGACGACTGTGGGGGTGTCGAGTGTAGAAATGAACTTATCGAGCTTTTTAAAATTCTTGGGGTCGGGCTCGATCGCTATGGCACTTTCAAGGTTGGGAAAATATTTTATAGCCTCGGCAAGCGTGTCGCCGTTGTATGCCCCGGCATCGACGTATGAGCGGATGCGCTCGGGCTTAAGGAGCGAATAAAGCTCTTCCTTTGTCGAATACGCGCCGAGAAGATAAGACATTTTACCGCTTAAGCGGTAATTGACTATTGCGGAAAGGGCGTTTTTGGAGTCCTCGTCAGCAAGGGAGTCGTATGCTTTTATTATCTCGTCATAGTGCGCGTTGAAGAATTCGCGGTCGAAATACTCGTCCTCACCCGCTACGGGCATATCGGGCACGAGCATATCGTAGTGCGCGTCTATATCCGCGAGCATCTCGATGACCTCGGGGCGATTGGATGCAAATGAGAGGACTATAACGAAGTCGTCGTACTCTGCCTTTATCTCCGAGAAGGACTTGACGCGCTTGCCGTGAAAGTGGTGGCCGCGCACAAATCCGTCGGATGCGAAGAAGTCGGCAATTTCAATGCCGTATCTTTCAAATCTTTTTATAAGCTTATCTGCGCCGTTGCCCATTCCGTAGACGACGATGGGGCGACTCTCGCGAGCGAGAGAGTCCCACATATCGCACTCGCAGGGATACTTCGGCATTTCAAAATTCTGATAGGACATATTTTCCCTTTTATATTGAAAAGCGCTCGCGTTTATGCTAGAATAAAGAAAAAACGGAGGTTTTCAAAATATGGATTGCTTATTTTGTGCTATAATCAAGGGTGACATTCCCTCAAACAAGGTTTACGAGGACGAGAGCTGCTACGCATTTCTCGATATAAATCCGCAGGCGAAGGTACACTGCCTCGTCGTGCCGAAGGCACATATCGCATCGGTAAATGAGATAAAGGAAGAAAATGCGGCTGTTGTTGCACACATCTTTGCCAAAATTCCCGTAATTGCGGAAAAACTCGTACTTAAAAACGGCTATCGCGTGGTAACGAATATCGGTGAGGACGGCTGTCAGTCGGTAAAGCACCTGCACTTCCACATCCTTGGCGGTGAGAAGCTGTCGGAGAGAATGGCGTAACTCTCTTAAAATTATAACACACGCGTAATTCTTTGTCAAGCGAGACGTGAATAATAAATGAAAGAGCCCGGCGATGCCGGGCTCTTGTTTTTAAAAACTTAAGCAAACTCATTTTAAAGATCAAAATTGTTTGTTTAAAAATAGTTAATGGCAAAAACACAAGTGATTAGAGCGGAGCGAAAGATCAACAACTTAAATTATTAATTATTAAAATCAACGTGCTCATATTTTTTGCATTTGTTTTTTTGCTTGACATATCCATAAAAATAATAAATAGTCAAATAAACAGATACTCCTATAATCGAACTAAAAAGACAAATTTCTTTATAATTTGATTTAGTAATTATAGCTGCCAAAACAACGGCTGCAAACAGTATGGTTAAAAACAATGAGGTTAAGGCTCTCTCTAGGAGTTTTGTTTTTATATAGTCTGATCTAACGCCATAAATCAATGATAAGTTTTCTTTACGTTCTTTTGTACGATACATCGTATAAAAGCAGCATTCTGATTTAACGGGGTTTGCACTATGCTTTGATAATAGAGCGTAATCGCAATGTCCCATACTGCCTCCCCTAAAAGATTTATGGGATAAAAAATAGCACATTCGTTTTGGTATTGATTCTTTGAAATAGAAACAATATGAGTGCTTAATTTTTTCTAATCGATACCCCTTTTGTTCCATACTTTCTAGATACTTTTCAATATCCTCAATTTTCCATAATGGGAAAAAAACAAATTTCTTCATTGTACTCACCTAAACAGTCGTTTGAAAATAGACTTGACGGATGTTAAAAAACCTCCGGAAGTCGAGTTCGCTATCATAATAATAACCTCTATAGCCAAGCGGGTTCTTGGTTACAACAGACCATGCTGCGCCGTTATACTGGGTGGTGGTTCTGCCCCCCACGCGTCATAGGTATAACCAATATCGGTGAGGACGGCTGCCAGTCGGTAAAGCACCTGCACTTCCACATCCTAGGCGGTGAGAAGCTGTCGGAGAGAATGGCGTAATTCTCTTAAAATTATAACACACGCGTAATTCTTTGTCAAGCGAGACGTGAATAATAAATGAAAGAGCCCGGCAAATCCTCCTTCTCATAAGGAAGTTCAATCTCTCTTTGTAGGGACAGGCGTCCTCGACTGTCCGCAAAGGTATAAATGCAACGCAGAAGACAAAGATTAACCCCGACAGATTTTTTGATGGTCTGTCGGGGTTAATTTACTCAAAATCGCAATATATCAAATTACATTAAGCTTGCCTAAATGGCTGCAAATCATAATTTGATTTTCCATTTATAAAGTCCTCAATATCGTGTGTCGCGTATTCAACGTTATATGGATGCCAGTGAGTCCCTTTAGTTTGTTCTTCGTCCATTACATCCATTACGAATATGCCATCACATTCATACAACCAAATGATTTGTCCATGTGCTTTAGCAACAATGATGGGGCAATCAATGGCAAATCCTGCATCCAATTCAGCATTTAGAGCAGAAGTGGTAGTCAAAACTAAAGGGTAACTATCTTTGAGTTGTTTATATACGTTCAAGACATCGTTTACTGTAATATCAAACATATCTTGCCTCACAAAATTATATTTATCGTTTTGCTTTATCGCCAGTTTCGCCTTTGTATTACAAATGCTTTGGGCAAAGCCCATACCTCTAAAGTTGCACGAGCGTGTCCGAAGGCTCCCTCCGGGAGGGAGCTGGCGCCGTAGGCGACTGAGGGAGAGTGCGTTACAATGAGGTTAGCACAAACCTAAAGTCGCGCAGGCTCCTTCCGTCATGCTACGCGTGCCACCTTCATCCCGGAGGAAGGCTTTTCGTAAGTGTCGCGGACAGTCGAGGACGCCTGTCCCTACAATTTTGTAAACATCCTTATGTGAAGGAGCGTAATGCCGGGCTCTTTAATGCTATTCAACCAATATCAAACCGTCAAAACAGAAGTTTCTCATATTTCATTAAAAAAGCATTATGTATATCTTTTCCCGGATAAAACAAATCCCAGTGTTGCATATCAAAATCCGATGTTAAAAGATATATGAACCAAACGGGATCCACACAACCATTAATGAGATTTACGTTTTTGTATTTTTCCGGCAATCCTCTCCCATCGGGATACCCATCAAAAGTTTCAAAATTTTGATGCCGTTCAAACTCGCAAACTTCAAAGCATCCATCTTTTCCATAGGAACGATAAGATATATCGTATTTGGGAAACGGAGGTATGGAGTCGAGTGGTGCTCTGTATAATAATTCAAGCATGCCTTTTCTATAAAATTTCGAGATGGCGAACGATAGAATATAAGAACATTCATTTAAAACTATGGCTTCGATATTTGGTGGTATTTCTGCATAAAAATTTGGGAAAACGCGAACAAAATCACCTTGCTTCTCAATAAAATACCCCCATTGAAGAATTCTATACCCACGTTCTGTTTTAAATGCATACACGTCACCAACTTGTGTTCGTTTCATATTTTCCTTCTCCTTTCTGCCGTCTACGGCATTTCATATATAAGAAAGGCGCACAGAGAGGTTTTTATACCCCTTTGTGCGCATATTTTATGTTTTTAACCACAAGGGGTAAAACTCTTACATTTTCTATTTTCATTGTATCACAAAGGCAAAGTCTTGTCAACAGAAAATAAAAGAGCCGCAGAAATGCGGCTCTTTTATTTTGGAAGGAAAGATTAGATCTTTTCCTTAACCTTTGCTGCCTTACCAACTCTGTCACGAAGATAGTAGAGCTTAGCACGGCGAACCTTTGCCTCGCGGAATACTACGATCTTGTCTACGTTGGGGGAATGAAGGGGGAAGGTCTTCTCAACGCCTACGCCGTAGGACATACGTCTAACGGTGAAGGTCTCGGAGATGCCGCCGCCGCGCTTAGCGGTAACGGTTCCCTCGAACATCTGAATTCTCTGCTTCTCACCCTCGGTGATACGGATGTAAACCTTTACACCGTCGCCGATGCCAAACTTGGGCACATCGGTCTTAAGCTGCTCATTAACAAAAGCCTGGATCTTTTCCATTTCGGGCTCCTCCTTAATACTACGAACATTCGTGCAGAGCTATGCAGAGGACTGTTCTGATAATGCCGCGCGATATGCGCAGATGTAGTTATCATAGCATATATGACGAAAAAAATCAATAGTTTTTGTGAAAGTTTTTTAATTTTTTTGATATTTTTTGCTTTGTGGGGGCTATTTTGGATTTTTTGACGGTTGGGTGTTGTATTTTTTTAAATAATATGGTAAAATAATTAGTAAAGATTTTTTAAGGAGGGAGAGTTATGGCAAGAAAGAAGAAAACCGTAACGCCCGAAAACGTAGAAACAGATAACATCGAGCTTGTCGTGGCTAAAAAGACCGACGATGCACCCGAAAGCGCCGGGGCAGTCGAGAAGACCGCAGACGTTGAGAAAACCGAGGTGGTTGAGGAAACCGAGGCAACGGCAGAGGTCAAGGGTGAAGACGAGGGCGAGGCGGCTACGGAAGACCGAGGCGAAGAGGTTGCGCAAGAAGCCATAGAAGCGCCCGAGGCGAAAGAGGCCGAGGCGGTTGAAGAAAATGAAAGCACCGAGGCAGCCGAGAGCGCCGAGGTGACCGAAGAGGCAGCCGATGCAGTCGAGGAGATTGCGAGCGAGAGCGAGGAAGCCGTCGAAGAGGACGCTTCCCTGCCCGAGTTTATGAATATAGAGCATTTCGCGGATTACCGCCGCAAAGACGAGGTAGAGCCTGCCAAGGAGGTTGAGGCGGATGCCGAGGCCGATACAGAGAACGAGGCGGAGATCTCGGAAGAGGCTGTTGAGGAAAACGGCGAAGAGGATGCCGCAGAGGAATTTGCGGAATATGAAAACCTCACTATACTCGGTGAGCTTGAAGAAACCGAGGAAGAGAGCGAGCCTATCGAAGAGGAGAAGATCTCCAAGGACGAAGAGCCTTACGACGAGAAAAAGCCGCGCAAGGTTGATGCAAGATTCGATTTTATAGAGCTGTTCGTATGTATGATGGCGGTGATAATGCTGCTCTCTGCATTTGTGTTCAGGCACTCGGTGGTTGACGGCGGATCAATGGAGTCTACGCTTTATGACGGCGAGCATTTGATAATAAGCAATTTGTTCTACAAGCCCGAGCAGTACGACATCGTCGTATGCGAGGACTACACCACAGGACTTAAAAAGCCGATAATCAAGAGAGTTATTGCAACAGAGGGACAGACCGTGCGTGTCGTGTCGATGGACGAGATATACGTTGACGGTGTGCTTGTTGACACGTCGTTTGTACTTATTGACGGCGAGGAAGAGCTGGTATATCAGAACAGATACCCCATTGAGTGCGTTGTGCCCGAGGGAGAGGTGTTCGTTATGGGTGACCATAGAAACAGCTCGCTTGACTCGCGCATACTCGGCACGATAGACGAGGATACTATTCTCGGTAAGGTGGTTTTAAGATTTTATCCGTTTGACAGATTTGGAAAGGTAGAATAATGGCACAAAATCCTATACAGTGGTTTCCCGGGCATATGGCAAAGACCCGCAGGGTCATAAAGGAATGTCTGCCCCAGGTCGACGTAGTTATTGAGCTGCTCGACGCGAGGATACCGTACAGCTCGAAGAACCCCGAGATCGAGGCGATGATCGAGCAAAAGCCGCGCATTACCCTGCTCACCAAGGCTACCTTAGCAGACCCGGACGTGAGCAAGAGATGGGCTGAATATTACAACAAGCGCGGAGCAAAGACAGTAATAATAGACTCCGTTACGGGCTATGGCATGGATGCGCTTGACGCGGCGATAAAAGAGGTTATGGCCGAGAAGCTTGAGCGCTATCGCGACAAGGGTATGGAAGGCAGAAAGCTCAAGGCTATGATAGTCGGAATACCCAACGTTGGCAAATCCTCGCTTATAAACAGACTTGCCGGCGGCAAAAAGGCAAAGGTGGAAAACCGCCCCGGAGTTACCCTGGCAAAGCAATGGGTTCCGACGTCGGTGGGACTCGACCTGCTTGATATGCCGGGAGTGCTTTGGCCTAAATTTGAGGACGAAAAAGTCGGGCAGAACCTGGCTATGACGGGAGCTATCCGCGACCAGATAATCGATATTGAAGAGATTGCGATGCTGCTTTGCGCACGTCTTATGGAGGTTGCGCCCAAGGCGTTTTGTGAGAGGTACAAGCTCGAATTTGACGAGGTATGCGAGATGGACGGATACGACCTTTTCAACCTTGTCGGAAGGAAGCGCGGCTTTCTTATCTCGGGCGGTGAGATCAACTCCGAGCGCACGGCAAACATGCTGCTTGAGGAGTTCAGAAGCGCGAAAATAGGAAGGATAAGTTTGGAGAAGCCTGATGCCTAACTTTGATTTTGAAAACGAAAAATACGCCGAGGGCTACACCGCGGTATGCGGCTGTGACGAGGCCGGCAGAGGCCCTCTTTGCGGCCCGGTCGTAGCAGCGGCGGTAATTCTGCCCCGTGATTGCGAGATAGAGGGGCTTAACGACTCGAAGAAGCTGACCGAGAAGAAGCGCGAGGCTCTCTTTGAGGTCATAAAGGAAAAGGCGGTAGCCTATGCCATCGCCGAGGCAAGCCCTCAGGAAATAGACGAGATAAACATACTCAACGCATCGATGCTGGCTATGCGCCGCGCGGTAGAGGCGCTGCCCATTCCCGCCGATTTTGCGTTGATAGACGGCAACTGCTCGCGCGGATTTACTATCCCCACAGAGACGGTAGTCAAGGGAGATGCGAAGAGCGCGTCTATTGCGGCGGCATCGATACTTGCGAAGGTAACGCGTGACCGCGGCTGCATCGAGCTTGACAAGCAGTATCCCGAATACAATATAGCCAAGCACAAGGGATATCCGACCAAGGAGCACATGGATGCCGTGCGTACATACGGCGTTGCACCGATATACCGCAAGACATTTTTAAAATTTCTTGACAAATGAACATACTTAAGGTTTTGACCGAGAAAAGACGCATCGGAAACGTCGGCGAGGCTGCGGCGGCGAAATATCTTCGCAGGCACGGTT
This sequence comes from Eubacteriales bacterium, assembly GCA_045576315.1. Taxonomy (GTDB): domain Bacteria; phylum Bacillota; class Clostridia; order Oscillospirales; family CAG-272; genus UBA1740. Next base: position 13,834 of record JAZNGE010000024.1, read on the forward strand.
ACAGAATTCTCCGGCGTAATTACGAAGCGCTTGACGGCGAGATAGATATAATCGCAAGAAACCGCGAATACTATGTATTCGTAGAGGTAAAAACGAGGACGGTCGGACACATGAGTCCGAAAGAATCCCGCCCTGCCGCCGCGGTGACGCCCGAAAAGCAAAGAAAGATAATCTCGGTGGCGAAGTGGTTTTTAGGCTCTGTGCCGAAAAACAGGCGACTGCGCTTTGACATAATTGAGGTGTATCTGAACGAAGAAAAAGAGGTGCTAAATATAAAGCACCTCGAAAATGCGTTCAACTATAACACCTCGCGCGGTATGTAACTGCCCAAAGTTAAACCGTAACACTCCCATCGACAGGCAAGAGAGAGTAATACAAACCCGTTTTAAAGATACTGTTTTCGGACAATACTGCGGTAAAAATTCTTATAATATGCTATATTATCTCAAATTTTAACCTTGTCTTGCCAGAAAATCAGTTATCTTTAAAATTCGTAAGAACTCTCAAGCCTCAATTTTCAGATGATTTTG
>JAZNGE010000025.1:0-10329 GCA_045576315.1 Eubacteriales bacterium
TGGTAGAGCAGGGGACTGAAAATCCCCGTGTCGTTGGTTCGATTCCGATCGGAGGCACCATTTGCGGATTTAGCTCATTTGGTAGAGCGCGACCTTGCCAAGGTCGAGGTGGCGGGTTCGAGCCCCGTAATCCGCTCCAAAAAAGAACGAAGCAATTGCTTCGTTCTTTTTTTATCCAAACCGCAGGTTTGGCATATCATCCGCTTTTTACGAGTATATCTCGCAAAAAGCGAGTATATCATCAGTTCCAAAGGAGCTGGATATCATCACGGCATAGCCGTGTATAACTTTTCCTGCGGTTTGATGATATACAACACTTCGTGTTGGTGATATACAATTTCTACGAAATTGATGATATACACGCCACCGGCGTGATTATAGAATCGAGCCCTGTCTTAAAAACGTTGCGGAAGCAACTTAACCCTCGTAATCGAATGGAGCTGATATAGGAGCTCTCACCCCAAGGGGTTCTCCGATAACCAAACGCAGCGAATCGATGCTTGCATCAGCGAGCAAGTGCAGGTTGCTATGCGAGAGTTTTGCGATGCGCAAAACGCGTGCGAAGCACAGTCTTGACAAAGACGGCTCGCAAAGAGCACGGCTCGGAAATATAGTTGCTATGCGTCGCTCACCGGCTCGCTCCTTTAGCGCCTTATTTCCTTCAGGGCACAGAGTTGCAAGCAACTCGTTGAGTTTACGAAGCAAACATCACGTCGGCGTAAACAACACTCATTTGTTCTCGGCTCACTTGCCCGTAATCCACTCAACTTCGCGTTCGCGAAGAAAAAAAGAGAAGCACCACTAGGGTGCTTCTCTTTTTTGGAGCGGATTACGGGGCTCGAACCCGCCACCTCGACCTTGGCAAGGTCGCGCTCTACCAAATGAGCTAAATCCGCAGGTGGCATGTTTTGTCTGAAATGGCGACTCGGATGGGGCTCGAACCCACGACCTCTAGCGTGACAGGCTAGCGCTCTAACCAACTGAGCTACCAAGCCATTTCAAACACGGTGGAGTACGAACTGTTCTCCTGATTTAAAAATACGTGGGGGGGTTACCCATATATTTTCTTTGGTGGAAAGTACATGGGCTCAGAGTTGCAAGCAACTCGCCAAATTGCTTTCGCAATTCGCTTCACAGGTTCTCGCCCCGCTTGGTGCAATACGCTGCTTTTTTGCCAATGTATCTTCTTGGTGGAAAGTACATGGGCTCAGAGTTGCAAGCAACTCGCCAAATTGCTTTCGCAATTTGCTCCCACAGGTTCTCGCCCTATTCGGTGCTTATACCTGCTTTTTACCCAATGTATTTTCTTGGTGGAAAGTACAGGGCTCGAACCTGTGACCCTCTGCTTGTAAGGCAGATGCTCTCCCAACTGAGCTAACCTTCCAACTGATGCTCAACTATTATATCAAAAAAGTTTGGACTTGTCAAGGGGTTTTATTATATTTTTTAAAAAACATATAAGAGGTGCAAAAATGTAACCTTTGATTTACATTTTTGCCAAAAATCCGAGAAAAAACAGGAATTCTACTCGCAGGAGAGTTGTTTTTCATAAACTCTACCGCGCGATTTTGATGTGGAGAGTGGCAAAACGCAGGAGTAGATTGACTATCGGACAATATTGACATATACTTGTGGCAGAACACATCAAAACGCAAAAGGAGAAAGAAAAATGACAAAACTGATTGAAGAGCATTCCACAACAGAAGAATTCCTTCACTCTCTTACGCACGGTGCGTCTGCGGTATTGAGCGCGGTTGGACTCGTGTTTCTTATTATGAAAACAGCCACTCTCGGTGTGCTTGACCTTGTTGGGTCGGTTATATTCGGCGTGTCGCTTGTAATGCTGTACTCCGCATCGGCTATATATCACGCATCACCGTATGAAACGAAATCGAGAGAGGTGCTCCAAAAGCTTGATCACTGTATGATATTCGTGCTGATACTCGGCACGTATGTGCCTGCCTGTTGGACGACACTTGGCGGCTGGCTTGGCTGGTGTGTGTTTGCGGTCGTTGCCGTTTGCGGCATAGTGGGCGTGGCAATAAACCTGATAGACATCGGACGTTTTTACAAGTTAAGCCTGGTGCTTTACGTAGTGTCCGGTTGGATGATCGCGATAGCAACCGTCCCGTTCATAAAGGCAATCGGCTGGGAGGGCTTCGCATTCTTGCTTGGCGGCGGAATATTCTATACCGCGGGACTCATTTTTTACCGTATGAAAAACACCAAATATATGCACCTTGTGTGGCATCTTTTCGTAATGCTCGGCAGTCTGATGCACTATATTATGATATATTCGTACGTGTATTGATCTTGATACTTTTGTTTTTACCCTGCGCAAAGGGAATCGGAGATATGCCCGGTGCTTGCGCAGGGTATTGCTTTTGCTTTCTATTGACAATCATTAATGAAAATGATATAATACCATAAAATTAGAGTAATTTTGCTCATTTAAAAAGGAAAGAATGTCAAAATGAAGAGAAATAAAATTCTTGCGACCGTGACGTTGCTGCTTATGTTGATGCTGGCTGTCGTGTCCTGCGGAGGCAAAACGTTTACTGTCAGCTTTGTTGACGATAGCGGTGCTACCTTGTCGACCGCCGAGGTATCCGAAGGGGCGACCGTCGACAAGCCCGAGCCGCCGACAAAGAGCGGATACGACTTTCTTGGCTGGTATGTTGGCGAAGATCTGTACGATTTTTCGACTCCCGTAACCGCAGACCTCACGCTTGTGGCTCGTTGGAAGCAATCGGAAAAGCCAATGAGCGTTTCCGTTACCTACCATTATGCAAACGACACGGAGAAGACCGTAGCTGTTGAAAAAGGCGCTCCGATACCTGTTGCCGATCAGCCCTCGATTAACGGCCTTGTGCTTGACGGTTGGTACGATGCAAGCGGAAAACGTTACACGGGTGTCGAGGTAGCAAGCGAGAATATAGATCTGTACGAGTCGGCGTATACCGACGGTCTTGATATATCAAATGGGCGCGTGCTTATGTATAGCGGCAGCGCAAGAAACGTGATAATCCCTTCGTTTTATTCATCTGTGGCGGTGAGTGAAATATCCGAGTCGGCGTTTTCCGGATCCGGTATAAGCACCGTACAGCTTCCCTTTACGCTTAAAGTGATAGCAAAAGAGGCGTTCAGCAATTGCCGTGGGCTTGTCGGTATAAAGCTTGACGGAGTTGAAACGATAGGCGAAAAGGCGTTTTACAACTGTACGGCTATCGCGTCGCTTACCATTCCCGACTCGGTTAAGAGTATAGGGCTTGGCGCGTTTGCGGCGGAGATGGTGCTGAAGGAGCGCGACGGCGAAATGACGCTCGTTCCGATCGAGACCGAGCTTAAGGAGCTGACACTTCATACGCTTGGTGGCGACGTTGAAAAGGCGTTTGTGGCTTATATGTTCGGTGCGCCCGCTGCCGATCATATGAACTACTACGAGGACGGCAAAGCGGTTATAGTCGGGGGAGAAGAAAGGCTTGTTAACCTGATATACTGCCTGCCCCTGTCGCTCGAAAAGATCAACCTCGACCTTGGCGATACCATTCCCGACAAGGTAATGTATAACTGCTATTACGTAGATGAAATAAATATTCTCTCTTCGGTTAAGACGGTAGGCAAGAGCGCGTTTGAGAGCTGTTACTCCGCCAATATCAGCGGCATCGAGGACGTAGAGCGGGTAGAGGAGCGCGCCTTTCTTTCCACGGCGTTCAGAGGCGCGGATATGCCGAAGCTTTCATATATCGGTGACTATGCCTTTGCGTATACGTATCTTCCGTCTATTGAGCTGTCAGACGAGCTGACTTATATCGGAAGATCGGCGTTTGCCTATACACCTATAAGATCGGTTGAAATACCGAGGGCGGTAGCCTATATCGGTGACGCTGCATTCTTCGGATGCAATTACCTTGAAAGCGTTCACTTCTTGGCAGACACTCCGTGCGAGATCGGCTCGACTCTCTTCACCGAGGTCAACTCCGAGGGTACGGTATATTATTCCGGAGCAATGATATGGGTGCCGGACGGCGACGCCTATCTTGAATACCGCGCCGCAGTTAACCTGCGTAATTACACCGCATCCGTATTTCCCGTAAGCTGCAGAGGCAAGACGGGATATATAACACTCGGTGACACTCTTATCGGATATATCGGCGCAGACCTTGTCACCCTTACCATACCCGACGGTGTTAAAAGCATCGCCGATTATTCCTTCTGCGACAGACGTGATATAAAAGAGATCGTTATGCCCGAGGGATTTGAAAAAATAGGCAAATACGCCTTCTACAACTGCACCTCGGTCGAACGACTCGTTTTTTCCTCTACGGTAAAGGAAATTGATGACTACGCATTCACCGGATATTTCGTCGGCAATAATATTTCAAGGCTTTATTTTCCCGAGGGATTTTTGCGTATTGGCGATGGCGCGTTTATGAGCTCCTTCAATCTGAAGATAGTCGAGCTTCCCTCGACGCTCCGGCACGTTGGATATCTTGCATTCGGTATGTCAAACTCCCTTGAAAGAATGTATTTCTCATCGTCAAATCCTCCTACGGTCGGCACGTTTGAAAACGAGCAAGAGGTGCTTTGCGACATATTCTCGATAGTCAATAATGCAAAGACCGTAATATACGTTCCGCACGGACGCGTAAACGGCGTGTCCGTATATGAGATTTATAAGTCTGCCGCAGGCTTCAAAAATTATGCCGAATACATAAAGTCAAAGCCGGAGGGCGCAGAGGTCGGTCATTACGGAAACGGCAAGCTGTTCCTTGATCTTGACGGCTGCGATACGGCTGTGATATCGGTGCTTACCGAGTGCGATAACGACACCTCCGACAACGGCGGCACTCGTTACGAGCTTGTGAAAAGAGAGGGAATATATACCCTTGACGGAAGCGTGTTGAGGATCACGTTTAGAGACGGCGAGGAAGTGGTCGGCACTTATTCCGACAGGAGCGTATCCATGGTATACGATTCAAAGAGTCTTACCCTTTACGAGCCGCGTTATTATTACGATTCGTACAACTGGACCAATTTCCGCCTTTATGGCAACGCAACCGAAGGACAGGGTCTTTTTGATATGTACGGCTCCTTCCTGACTCCTTTTGAGTGGTATATAGTTAACGATAAGTTTCTTATAAGGATCGACGGCAACAATAAGCTGCCCGAGAATTCCGAGTACGCAGGAGTTTGTGATTACGTCGGAAAATACAACAAGGCTACAGATACCTTTAACGTTTCGTTTATGCTTAACGATTACGCCGATATGATGAACTTCAACTGCGAGAGGAGCGAGGTATCGTACGCGGTCGGAGAGGTGACGCGCTTCTATGGAACGTACAAGTGCTTTGCCGAGAACAATCCCGATTACGCTATGTTTACACTTGTAAGCTACGGCAACGGCAAAGTCGACGTCTATATAGGCGAAAGCGTGTATAAGGATTGCGCCTACACTATGCAAAACGGCACTATCAAGATCAATTTCCAGACACTCATTCTTACGTTTAAAATGGACGTGAACGGCTTCCTTGACGGAAGCTTCCTTGGCACGGAGTGTCATTTTCTCTACGTCGACGAGCTGATGGATTCGACAAAATTGCCCTCAAACGAGGCTCCGTCGGCTTAAAAGCGTAGTCGAATTACAAAAAGCAAAAAAGAAGCAGACCCCGTAAATTTAACACGGGGTCTGCTTTTTTAACAAATAAGTCGAACAATGTTGATTTATTTGGAATTATGTGTTATAATTGAGCAAAGAAAATATGTCACGTTTTCAAGAGGTATGTATGAACGTTTACGTCATTTATAAATTTGATGATGAAAAAGAGGTATTGCCCCAGCTTGAAAGGATCAGGAGCGAGGTGCCGGATATTTCTTTCTTTTACTTTGAGCGCGGAAAGCAACGTCTTTGGCGTAACAAAGCAAAGAAAAAGATAAAAGGCTGCGACATGGTAGTGTTTTTTGATAACCGCGACGATTATAAGGGGACAAATATCAGCAATATAAAGTGGGAACTTTCCATTGCTGCCAAGCACAAAAAGCGCACGGTGATCTTTAAAAAGAATCTTGAAAAGTATGCCGCCGAGCTTTACGATGTGGACTACTCCGACAAAAAGATCGATGAGAATAAATACAAGGCACACGACGTTAACGAGGCTCCCGCCTTCTTCAAGGAGCAGGCGGGCTGGAATGTCAGCGAAAATATACTCAACGCGAAAAACGATCAGCCTACGCCTACCGGTGAGGCTTCCTTTAGGGAAAAGCAGCTTTTGCTTGAGCAGTACAAAATAATGATCGACACCTCGGAAAAGCTGATGGAGAGACGTCAGTCTATGGTCAGCCTTTACATAACTATATGTACGGCGCTTATCGCGTTTATCGGTGCGTCATTCGCCTTTGGCAATCTTTTGATCACGGCTGTCATAACGCTCTTAACAGGCGTCATAACCATCATACTTTGCTATAATTGGCGCTCCTCGCTTGCTGCATACGAGTTAAACAATGAGGGTAAGTTCGAGGTTATAAACCAGATAGAAAAGCATCTGCCTGCCGATATGTTCGAGTGTGAGTACAGATACAACAAGATGAAGGGAATACGATCGTATTCCGCAAGAGAAAAGGTGCTCCCCTTGATCTTTATGTTCGTCGGAGTTGCCCTTGTACTTTTGTCCGGAGTTTTGTTTATAATACAGTAAAATAAAAAGAGAAGGCATCGCTTGTCGGTGCCTCCTCTTTTTGCTTATTTTGTTAAGAATTTGCGGTAGCAACTACGTCAACGCCGGTGTCGCATACGTTTTTGATCACAACGTCGCCGATGTGCAAGCTGTCGGGAGCTATGGTGGCATTTATAGCCGTCATAACGTCAAACACACGGCTCTTCGGAACGTTGGCAGCAGTCTTAACTGCTACAACCGCGCCGTTTTTGCATCTAACGGTGCTTGTCACGGTGCGCATCGGGTTTGTGCATTCGTTGATCGCGTAGGTCTTGCCACGGGGGCAGAGGTTGCCGGATACGGATATTACCTCGCCGGAGTCGGAAAGCTCGGCAACGAGGGAGCAACCACGGGGGCATACGATACAGGTGAGCTGTCTTGTTTTCATTCGTAAGTTACCTTCCTTTCCTATCAAAGCTCGATCGAGAAGCTGATGTTGCCGCTCTCGATATTGGCAAGCATATCTGCCTTAAGGGCAACGGTCTCCATCTCACCCGGAGCAAGCTTCTGCTTCTTCTTTTCAAGGATAACCTTCTCACCGTCACGAACGACGATCTTGGCATCGCGGTAAACGTCCGCAACTCTGAAGTATACGGTGGTATCCTTGATCTCGGTTATTCTCTGGGGCACGGTGTAGCGCACCTTTCCGTCGGTGGAAAGGGTGAGGTTGGCGTTGCGCTCCTTCTTGCCGAGGATATACTGCGCTGCCGCAGTACCCGCAATGCCTGCTTCCTCGGATACGTAGTCAACAAGGTCGTGTACGTGAAGCACGTTACCGCAAGCAAATACGCCCTCGATAGCGGTTTCTCTGTCGCCGTCAACTACCGCGCCGTTTGTGATCCTGTCAAGCGCGATGCCCGCATCCTTGGTAAGCTCGTTCTCGGGGATAAGTCCGCAGGAGAGAAGGAGAGTGTCGCAGGGAATGTAGGTGCGTGTTTCCTCGATGGGCTGACGTCTTTCGTCAACCTTTGCAATAGTAACGCCGGTAAGTCTGTCCTTGCCGTGTATTTCAACTACGGTGTGGCTGAGCATAAGCGGAATGCCGAAATCGTTAAGGCACTGCTCTATGTTTCTTGCAAGACCGCCGGAGTAGGGCATAAGCTCGCATACTGCCTTTACCTTTGCGCCCTCGAGGGTCATTCTTCTTGCCATTATAAGACCGATATCACCCGAGCCGAGAATGACGACCTCGCGACCGGGCATATAGCCCTTCATATTAACGAACTTCTGTGCAGTACCTGCGGTGTAGATACCCGCAGGGCGAGTGCCGGCAATATTAAGCGCACCCTTGGGGCGCTCGCGGCAGCCCATAGCAAGCACGATCGCGCCTGCCTTTACCTTGAATATGCCCATTTCCTCGTTCTGCGCGGTAACGGTGCGATCCTCGGAGATCGCGCGCACCATAGTATTGAGCATAAAGGGAATTTCAAGATCCTTGACCATCTTTTCGTATCTGTAAGCATACTCGGGACCGGTAAGCTCCTCACCGAAGCGGTGAAGACCGAAGCCGTTATGTATGCACTGGCGGAGAATGCCGCCGAGAGAGTCGTCTCTTTCAAGAATGAGAATGCTGCGTATACCTGCCTCGTAAGCTGCTACCGCCGCGGACATACCCGCAGGGCCGCCGCCAACGATAACGAGGTCGCGCTCTATCGTTTTGATACCGCTCATTTGCTTGCCTCCTTGGTCTTTGATACGTTGATGTAGGACTCGCCGCCAAACTTGGTTACCTCGGTGTAATCAACGCCGAGCTCTTTTGCAAGCAGGTCAACGATGTAAGGGGTACAGAAGCCGCCCTGGCATCTACCCATGCTCGCACGGGTACGGCGTTTAACACCGTCAAGATCGGTGGGCTTCGGGTTGGTTCTGATAGCTTCGAGGATCTCGCCCTCGCTTACCATCTCGCAACGGCAGATGATGTGTGCAAAGCTCTTGTCCTTTGCGATAACCTCGTTCTTGCCTTCGTCGTCAAGCTCGCGGAAGTAGTGCATGGGACGGCGCTTGCCGCAGAACTTTTCATTCTTTACAAGCTCTGCGCCCGCGTTCTTAAGAAGCTCCAAAACGTACTCCGCAATAGCGGGAGCAGAGGAAAGTCCGGGGCTCTCGATGCCTGCACAGTTGATAAAGCCGTCCTTTTCATTGATGATGAAATCACCGGTAGAGCCTACGCTGCGAAGTCCGGTAAACGAGGTGATAACCTTGCCGAAGTTCACGCCCGAAACCTGCTCGCCAGCGCGTGCGCGGATCGATGCAAGACCTGCAGGGGTGGTGGAGGTATCGGTCTTGTCGTCGATGTCCTCTGCGGTCGGGCCGAGAAGAAGGTTGCCGTCAACGGTGGGGGATACGAGAATACCCTTACCCATCTTGGAGGGGCAACGGAAAACAGTGTGGGATACAAGCTCGCCGCACTCCTTGTCGAGCAGCATATATTCGCCGCGACGTGCGTGTACGGTAAAGCTCTCGTCGCCTGTAAGAGCGGCTATCTCATCGGAATATGCGCCCGCGCAGTTGATGACGTATTTTGCATCAACAAAGCTCTCGCCTGCGTATACGCGGTACCCCGTGTCAAGTTTTTCGATCTTATCAACGCTGAAATTGAGCTTAAGATCAGCGCCGTTGTCCATTGCGTTACCGATCGCGGCCATGCAAAGCTCATAGGGGCAGATGATAGCACCGGTGGGCGCGTGGAGCGCTACGGTTACGGTTTCGCCAATGTTCTTTTCAATAGCGAGTATCTCCTCGCGCTCAAGAAGCGCAAGATCGCGCACGCCGTTCTTGCGGCCGCGCTCAAGAAGATCCTCAAGGGTCTTTCTGTCATCGTCGTTAAAGCCTACTACAAGAGAGCCGTTTCTTTTGTACTTAACTCCAAGCTCGCGAGCTACGTCCTCCATCATTTCAGAGCCGCGCACGTTGAGCTTTGCTTTGAGTGAGCCCTCCTTTGCGTCGAAGCCCGCGTGGACTATCGCGCTGTTCGCACGGGTAGCACCCATTGCAACGTCGGAGCATTTTTCGAGGATGCAAACGTTAAGGTTATACTTGGTCAGCTCTCTTGCAACCATGCCGCCGACAACGCCTGCACCGATTATAGCAACGTCAATCATTTTCATTCTCCATCCTTACTTGTCATTATGTCGTAATATGTCCAAAGTACAGTATAGCGGTCCTTGAGGTCCTTTGCGTAAAGGGTCGCATCCTTCAGCTTTTCCTCACAGTAAAGGGTGCAGAAATCCTTGTAGGAAAGACCGATGCGCTCAACCAAGGCGAGCATTTCGGAAGCGGTGGGAGCTTCTGCGAGAAGCTTTTTGATCTCGGACCATTTTTCCTTGTAAATGCTTACGCGGTCCTTGCCGTAAAGACCGTATTTCGCTTGAAGCGCAAGCACCTCGTCTGCGATCTTGCCGTATATGCGGCGGATCTCGGACTCGTATTTTTCCTTGTTGAAGGAGTATCTGATCTCATCAAGGCTGTCGATCGCGACAAGCTCCTCGCGCAGCTTTGCGGTTTCGATAGCCGAGCAGCATACGTCAATGCCGTGGGGGAGATATTCCTCGCCTCTGACAATGCCGACGATCTCGAAATAGTGGGACAGGTGATGCTCGCTTCCCGATGCGGGACG
>JAZNGE010000026.1:0-60849 GCA_045576315.1 Eubacteriales bacterium
ACAGATTGCTCTGCGGCGGCTTTTTAAGTTTAATTTGAAGAGAAAATAACGGAATTTAATAATTCCAACAATTCGTCCGTTTGCTTTTTGCTGGTAGTGAAAAATTCTCTTTTGAGCCCGTTTTTAAATAAGAACAGCAACTTGTTTTGATCCTCTCCGCCTTCGGAGTCCCCTGGTTCAAAAAAACTTTTCAATTCGCTCACCTCATCAAAGCGGAAGGACTCTTTACACAAGTTGTAAATGTCAATTTTTTTCTCGCTAGAATCAACAACTATTTTGCCAAACAACAGAGATAGAAAATGCGCGACGTTTCCCAAGGTTAACAAAACGAGAAATATCCAAAAAATCGCGTTGGACCTCAGTTCTTTAAAGAAGATAGGAAGTAAAATTCCCGAAATTAAGGGAATTGCACCAATAAGACAAACAGTAATGTTAACTTTTTTCTTTACTATTATTTTATTTCTGCTTTCTACGACTATCAAGCTGCTTTTCTTCATTGACGATCCTCTCTATGTGCTGGTATTGTTACTGATGTACCATCGATTTGCGATGTAACGGTGGATTTGAATTTCCTTACGGCTTGCACGTGCCGCAGGGGGAGTAGCCCTCGGCGATGATGTCGTCGCGAGAGCCGGTGTAGATCTGCTTGTTTGACTCCTTCATCGTCTTCGCACCGGCGCAATCGGGGTCGTGGAATTTCTTGGAGCTTGTGTTGAGTATGTAGGTCACCTCGTCGGATTCACCCGTACCCGTGTCGTCTTTTTCGCCGTTTTCGATGCTGTTATCGGGGATCTCCGTGCCGTCGTCAAGACGGCTTTCGCCTGTGGCGTAGTTGATGAGAATTCCGGGCTGGAAGTTGTATACGTAAACACAGAACTGTATGCCGTCGCCTCCGTCCTCGACCGACCACGCTTCCATCGTTACGCCCGTCGCGACAAGGTTGTTGCCCTCAAAGTCGGGGCTTGCGCGGTACATTACGTGATTGCCGGTTTCCTTTATGTAGTCGGCAACGAGGTTTTCAAAGGGGAGCATACCCTCAACGTTGAAATAGCGCGTGCCTGTAATGAGGTTGCGCTCGTTTGCGTTCTCGGCGGTGAGCTGCCAGCCGATAAGGTGGGCGCGGTTGTAAAGGTATCCGCCATCAACGAGCTTGGTGTCGTATTTCGCCTGCTCCCATCCCGACGGAGTAACGCTGTTGATAGACTCGCGCTCCTCGTTTGCCTTTGGCATAAGCTCCTTGCCTATGCACGCCTCGGCTACGCCGCATCTTCCAAGCGAGTCAAGCTCCGCGTATTTTTCATACGCCTTTGTAGTTGCTTTTTCGGCATCTGTGAAATAGGGAACGTTGTCGTTAAGTATCTTGTACGCCTCGGTCGGATTTTGGGTGTCGCCCCAATCGTCACCGAGGGAGAGAAGCTCGTCAAGAAGCTCGCAGCCGGTAAAGCTCGTCAGCGCGATAAGAAGCGCAAGCAGCAGGGCTAACAGTTTAAATTTTTTCGTCATTTCACATAATCCTCTCTTGTTATCTTATCGTGCGACGTTCCCTTGAACTCGCGTGTGCTTTTTTTCTTGAAGCCTGCCGCCGTCGGCGTGACGTCAAGCTCAAAATCGCAGGGATATTTTCTGTTCCACTTGTATATGATAAGTCGGTCGATCTTGTCAAGATGGCTGCCAAGATGCACGTTTTCGACAAAAACGAAGCCACCTTCCCCCGCCGAATCGAGTGGGTCGGGCACGGATATTACGCTAGCGTCACTCTCCGCAAATAAAATTTCCGAGAAATCGGAAATGTAGAGCAGCCCCTCGCCAACGGTGCGCGCTACGTCCTCGATAACCTTGCTGTCGCGGCTCTGCCGTCTTTTGTTAAACAGCATTCCGCCGCGGTCGTCTACACATACGAATACGGTCATATCAGATCTCGCTTTCATTTGATCGTTCTTACTTGTTAGTTTACCATATTTTCGCACGCTTGTCAACGGCGCTGTGGGCGCGCACTCGCACGCTCACAACAAATATTTACATTTTGTTGTAGTTTTGCTATTGCCATTTTATTTTCGGTGTGGTAAAATAAAATGAATGAGTATGCGCAAAGGGAAGAATTCGGCATTTTTGCACCCCGACGCGCCGTCCGAAAGGAAAACGATATGAAGAAATTAACTGCGACACTTCTCGCTATCATAATATTTTTAATACCCACCCTCACCGCCTGCGGCGAAGCCGAGGAGCGCCCTTACGTCGTGCTTTCCAAGGCTAACGTTATCTTGTCCGTGGGTGACGAGTATACTCTTGATGCAAAGGTATATCCCGAGAACAAATCGCATCTTACTGTCGATTGGACTACCAGCAACCCGAGCATAGTTACCTGCGAGGGCGGCAAGATCAAGGCTCACGCAAGCGGCTCGGCTGTCGTTATGGCATCTGTCGGCGGCGGCAACGCCTTTTCTGTCGCGGTCAACGTCGGCAGCAACGTGCGCAAGCACGTAAATATGATCGTTGGCGAAACGGTTACGGTGTCAGAGAGCGATTATAACACCGTTTTCAACGGTGAATTTGATTGGGTATCCACCAACACCGCGGTTGCGGGATGCGAGGGTGGCGTTATCAGCGCGCTCTCTGTCGGTGAGTCGGTTATCCGTATCACACAGGGCACCGACACCGTGTCAATGTATTCGGTTTCCGTATTCGAGGATATTGAGTCTATGGTAGATTTCACAGCCCCCGAGCTGCCCGTATCTCTGTCATATATGTCGGGCAAGAGCACGCTTGAGGTGCAGGAATTTGAATACACCGTCGCCGAGGACGAAACCCTGCCGGCAAACAGACTTATGGTGACCTTTACCGTTACCTATACCAAGACCGCCGATATAAGCGGCAGCCAGTCCAAGAACAAAACAGGCTTCTATATTGAGCTTTACAGCGACGAGGTCGGTTATTGCACGACCTACAAGGTTGAGAGCGATCTTCTTTTTGTGAATCAGAGCGCGACCTTCTCGACTAACTTTATAGCCGACGTGGCGAACGGTATGCGCCACTTTAACATAAAGCTCGTTCCTATTGAAAAATAACAGAAGGGAGAAAGCATGAACTTAATAAAACGCAATCTTGCGGAGTCGCTTAACTCCGTGTTGCCCATTGCGATGATAGTCCTCGTCTTGTCGATGACTCTTACGCCCATTTCAGCGGGCGATATGGTGCTTTTTCTTCTGGGTGCAACCTTCCTTGTCATTGGCATGAGCCTCTTTACAATGGGTGCAGAGATGTCTATGCAGCCTCTCGGCACGCAGATAGGTGTTTCCATCTCCAAGTCGGGCAAGGTTTGGTTAATATCTCTCATCGCCTTCATCATCGGTATCGCCATTACCGTCTCCGAGCCCGATCTTCAGATACTCGCGGGTCAGATATCCGATATCCCCTCCTACCTTTTGATACTTACGGTGTCGGTAGGTGTCGGAATTTTCCTTATAATCGCGCTCTTACGTATAGTTTTTGGCGTAAATTTAAGCATCATTCTCGTCGTGTTCTACATAGCGGCACTCGTGCTTTCCTTCTTCTTACCCGAAAGCTTCCGCCCCCTTGCGTTTGACTCGGGCGGAGTTACCACAGGTCCTATGACAGTTCCGTTTATAATGTCCCTCGGCGCAGGTGTTTCCTCTGCGCGCAGAAACAAAGAGGGCGGTGCTGACTCGTTCGGTATTACCGCGCTTTGCAGCATAGGCCCTATTATCGCTGTCTTGACCCTCGGCGTCGTTATGAAGATAAAAGGACTTACCTACGATACCGAGAGCTTTCTTGAAAGCATCGAAACCGTTGCGGAAACCAGACAGGGCGTAATGATCTACGCGCGTGGATTTGTCAAGTATGCCGAGGAGGTAGCAATCGCGCTTCTTCCCATCATAGTTTTCACCGTATTCTTCCAGCTTGTTTCCCGCGCTTTCTCAAAGCGCCAGGTTATCAGAATATCTATCGGTGTGGTTTATACGTTCGTCGGACTCGCGATCTTCCTTACGGGTGCGAACGTAGGCTTTTTGCCTACCGGATTTACCATCGGCAGCGAGCTTGCAAGCATTGGCGGCGGATTTTTGCTTATCCCGATCGCTATGCTTCTCGGCTTCTTTATAGTAAAGGTCGAGCCTGCGGTCTACGTGCTTAATCATCTCGTTGAGGAGATGAGCGCAGGTGCTATTTCTGCCAAAACTACCGGCCGCGGCCTTTCCATAGGTGTGGCAGCCGCGCTTGGTCTTTCGGCGGTAAGAATTCTCACGGGTCTGCCCATAATGTACATTCTTATCCCCGGCTACGTGCTTGCCCTGGTGCTTTGCTTCTTCGTGCCGAAGCTCTTTGTCGGTATCGCGTTTGACTCGGGTGGAGTTGCCAGCGGTACTATGATGAGCGCGTTCGTTTTGCCCCTTTGTATCGGTGCGTGCTATACCTTAAATCCCGGCACGGTGGCAAACGATGCGATAATGATGGACGCATTCGGCTGCGTTGCCTTCGTTGCTATGGCACCCATAATCACTATACAGATATCCGGTCTTGTCTATTCTATAAAATCCAAGCGCCGCAAGCAGTCCTTCGTTGCGCAGACCGAGACCTTCGTTGAATATCCCAGAGTTAAAAGAGGGGGTGACGAAAAGTGAAAAGAAATCAGAATAAGCGCGCAAAGCTGCTTATCGGTATAATCGGTAAAGAGGATGAGATGCGCTTTACCGCGGCGGTAAACAAGTGCTGCACCGCGGCAAACTTTTCAGGCATCGGCCACGGCACCGCCCGTACGAGCTATATGAGCTATTTCGGCTTCAACGAGATCGAAAAGCGAGTAGTCTTTTCTATCATTCCCGCAACCCTTGAGCGCACGATCCTCACCACCGTCGGCCAGGATCTGAAGCTTTATCTGGTAGGCAAGGGAATAGCCTTCACCTGTCCTATCTCGGCTATATCGAATATCGTAGAGGACGCCGTGCTTTCCTCGCCCGACCGCACAGATGCGCAGACCTCTAAAAATACCGCAAGTAAAAAGGAGAAAGAAACGATGCACGAGCTTGTAATAGCCGTTGTAAATCAGAAATATACCGACGCGGCAATAGATGCGGCACGTGCCGCCGGCGCGACCGGTGCAACCGTTTTCCATACCAAGAGCATCAACAATGCCAAGATCGAGGAAAGAATGGGTACTGCACTCCCCGAGCAGACCGACAGCATTTTCTTCCTCACCACAGAGGAGTTTAAGATCAAGATAATGGAGGCTGTGCGCGACGTTGCCGGCCTTAAGACCGAGGGCGGCGCAATGCTGTTCTCACTTCCCGTTGACGACATCGTCGGTATCGGAAGATACGCAGGCGAGATAAAGGAAGAGGAGTAAAAAAGTGAAATAAATCCCTGTTGGGATTTGTGAAATGCACTACGTGCGTGAAATTTGCCTCCAGCAAGTGAAATGCCTGCGGGCGTGAGTAGCACCACAATGTGCATAGCACATTATTTCACATCGAGCGCAGCAAGATATTTCACAATGCTCCTATGAGCATTACTTCACATTTTGCAAAAGCAAAATATTTCACAACAAAAAGGACGAGATTTTTCTCGTCCTTTTTGTTATATTATATTGATTCAAGTGCGAAGATAACGAAATCAAGCTCCTCGAGCTTCTTTGCAACCTCGTCTGGTGTCGTGTGGTGACCGCCGGTGATATGTACGTTACCCTCAAGACCTACGTTTCCTGCCTTGCCGCTTCTTGGGGGAGTTACCTGAATGTCGGTGATGGGGTAAAGCTCACAGAGTGCGTCGATCGCGGTGCGTACAAGCTCGTCGCTTCCGATCTCGACGTAAATGCCGAAGCGGTTGTATCTCTTTGTGATCTTGTATTCAAGACGGTGAAAGATGGTTACGGAAAGAACGATAAATACAAACGTGATAAGCGCGCCGGAATAGAAGCCCGCGCCTAGAGCAAGACCTATTGCCGCCGTTGCCCAAAGACCTGCCGCGGTCGTAAGACCGGTGATCTGAAAGCGACCCTTGATGAAGATCGTGCCCGCACCAAGAAAACCGATGCCGGATATTACCTGTGCCGCAATACGCATCGGGTCGGTGGCCATATCAAGTACCGAGTACATATAAAATCCGATCATCGCCGTAAGCGATGCACCGATGCACACCAGAATGTGCGTTCTCATACCCGCTGCGCGCCCCTGTTTTCCGCGCTCAAGACCGATCACGCCGCCGATGATCATTGCCAAAACAAGACGTACCGTTACCGTGACCAGATTAAAGGATTGCATATATTCTATAAATTCTTTCATAAAAAAACACCTCGCAGACTGCCCGTACACACCGCCCATAAATATAGTCGGGGTATATATTCTAACATATATTTAATAATAAATCAACCCAATTTAGACCGCAAAAATGCTGTTTTATTGAATTTTATGGTTAATTTAGTATTTATTTTTTTGCAAATCGACTATTTTGTACCGTTTTCCAAAAATTGTCTTGCATATTCTTCTTAAATTCTGTATAATAAAAATAAATATGATATAAGGGAGACTTTATGGTTACCTACGATCAGATCAAAAACGACGAAGCGGTAAAGGCTTATATAACCGCGGCAGACGAGTCGCTTCGCACACTCGGATATACCGAGCACAGCTTTCCCCACGTGCAAAGAGTTGCGCTCACCGCCGCATACATTCTTGAAACTCTCGGCCACGATGCGCATACCGTCGAGCTTGCGAGAATTGCGGGCGTGCTTCACGATATCGGCAATCTTGTAAACCGTACCGAGCATTCGCAAAGCGGCGCGGTAATGGCGTTCAGAATTCTTGACAACAAGGGAATGGCACCTGCCGATATTGCTACCGTAGTTACTGCCATCGGCAATCACGACGAGGGCACGGGCGTTCCGGTTAACGCGGTCGCGGCGGCACTTATAATTGCGGACAAGTCCGACGTTCGCCGTTCGCGAGTAAGAAATAACGATTTTGCGACGTTCGATATACACGACAGAGTCAACTATTCGGTTACCTCATCCTCGCTTACTGTCAACTCCGATGAGAAATTTCTTCTTTTGGAGCTCGAGATCGATACCGCCATCAGTCCTGTCATGGATTATTTTGAGATCTTCCTCGGCCGTATGATGATGTGCCGCAGGGCAACGGATATGCTCGGCATGGAGTTCCGTTTGACTATCAATTCGCAAAGAATAATATAAAATATCATAAATCATTTTAGTGAGGAAAAAGATGGAAGTATTATTTATGGTGCTCCAGCTGTTCTGCGGTCTTGCCATATTCCTTTACGGCATGGACGTTATGGGAGACTCGCTCAAAAAGGCAGCAGGAACAAGGCTTAAGGACCTTCTCGGCAAAATGACTTCAAATCCCCTGAAGGGATTTCTTCTAGGACTTATCGTTACCGCGGTAATTCAGTCCTCCTCCGCCACTACCGTTATGGTAGTCGGCTTCGTTAACTCGGGCACGATGACCCTTCTTCAGTCGGTCGGCGTTATTATCGGCGCAAACCTCGGTACTGCGGTTACCGCTTGGCTTACCGCACCTGCCGCAATGGGAACGGGTGAGCTTGTGGGCGGTTGGACCGACCTTCTTAAGACTGATGCTTGGATGCCTATCCTTGCCGTTATCGGTATCATTCTTATAATGTTTGTAAAGCGCGGCAAAAAGCGCGATATCGGTACAGTCCTTATCGGCTTTGCCGTTCTTATGGTCGGTATGGAGCTTATGTCGGGCGCGGTTGACGGCATTCCCGACGAAACGCTTGAGGGCATTCTGACCGTATTCAAGAACCCTGTTCTCGGTGTGCTTGCAGGTCTTCTTCTTACCGTTATAGTTCAGTCCTCCTCTGCGTCCGTCGGTATTCTTCAGAGTATCACCGGCGCGGGCGGAACGATGTCCTTCGGCGTTGCGCTTCCTATCATCGTAGGTCAGAACATCGGTACCTGCGTTACCGCAATGCTCTCCTCGATAGGTGCAAACAAAAACGGTAAGCGCGCGGCTGTGATCCACCTCTCCTTCAACGTGATCGCTGCGGTTCTGGTGCTTTCGCTGTTCTATCTCTTCAACTGGCTCTTCAGCCTTCTTGATGTCAACATGTACATCAACGCGTGGGGCGTTGCAATAATCCACACCGTTTATAAGATGATCGCTATTGTCATCATCTTCCCTTTCTATAAGCAGCTTGAGAAGCTTTCCCGCGTTCTCGTGCGCGACAAGGCAGAGGAAAACGAGACCGTTAACCGTCTTGACGAGCGTCTGCTTGATACCCCCTCTATTGCCGCAGGTGTTGCTACCGACGTTACCTTTGCAATGGCTGACGTTTCCTTCGACGCACTCAAAAAGTCGCTTATTCTTTACAACGGTCCTTACGACTCAAAGCTTGCCGACGAGATACGCGACCTTGAAGGCAAGGCAGATAATTACGAGGACGCCCTCGGCAGCTATCTTGTAAAGCTTTCTGCCTGCGATATGGACGAGCGCGACTCGGAGCAGGTTACAAAGCTTCTTCACCTTATCGGTGACCTAGAGCGTATCTCCGACCACGCGGTCAATATAGTCGAGTCGACCGAGGAGATCAAGGAAAAGAAGATCTCATTCTCTGCCGAGGCAACCCGTGAGATCGGCATACTTCAGAATGCCGTTTCCGAGATACTCGATATCACCTACGCCGCTCTTATCAATAACGATCTTAAGCTCGCCGCTGAGGTTGAGCCGCTTGAAGAGGTCATTGACGAGCTGCGCGATCAGATCAAGCTTAATCACATTCTCCGTCTTCAGAAGAGCGAGTGTACGATAGAGCATGGCTTCGTCCTCTCCGATCTTCTCAACAACTTCGAGCGTGTTTCCGACCACTGCTCCAACATCGCCGGCTGTGTAGTTGAAATATCTAGCCATGAGGCACTCGATATGCACAAGTATTTAAGCCAGATGAAGCACGGCTCGGAGGAGTTCAACGAGAAATACGCAGGATACAGAAGCAAATATTCCCTTTAATATCCAAAGCCCTCTGCCGATAAAGCAGAGGGCTTTTTGTTGTATAACGAAAACCACGCGATAGTCGCGTGCTTCAAAAGAGGCTCTGCCGATGAACAGAAAGCAAATAAAAAGCAAGGGCAGAATATTTTTGTGTCAAAGGCTCCCTTGTGGAAAGGGAGCTGTCAGCGAAGCTGACTGAGGGATTGTCAAATGCTACGGAAATAACAAAAAAAGGGAAGAGGAAGTAAGTAACAATCCCTCCGTCATTTTCTTTCGAAAATGCCACCTCCCTTTACACAAGGGAGGCTTATGGTGAAACACGTTTACGGGTAGCAAGTAACAATTGCATGGCTGGCAGGCCAATCTTAAACGCACTTGTGCGTAGCCAGTAACATTTAGGGTTTTACCCGAAAATGAAATACCCCCGGTTCGACCGGGGGATCTTTATTTATATTCCAAAGATAACCGCGGCGATTCTTTTTGCTGTGCGGGCAAGAGATGCGGTGTAGATAAACTCTTCTTTTGAGTGAATTCTGCCGCCCTCTGTGCCGATACTGTCAACGCAAGGGATTCCGCACTCGGTTATATAAGCGGCATCCGAGCCGCTCAGTGATTTTTTGCCTTTGAGCTGGGGCAGTCCGCACTCTGCGTAGATCTCGTTCATCTTATCGAGCAGGGCGACGTTTCTCTCGCATAAAGGCATCGACGGGCGCAGGCTTATCCTCGAAAGCTCACAGCGGCAGCCCTCGACCTCGTTTGTTGCGGCAACCTTTTCAAGAAATTCAATAGCCGTCTGCATTTGCTCCGGATCAGCGAAGCGCACGTCCGCCGAGAAGGTGCATTTTTCGGCTACCGAGTTTGGCGTTGTGCCGCCGTTTATAACTCCGCAGTTGCAGGTCAAGCCGTCGGGATCCTTCAGCTCCTCCAGCTTGATTATTTTGCGTGCCGCCTCGGCTACCGCGTTTGCGCCGGTGTAGCAGATGGACGAGTGCGTCGCCTTGCCGTACACCTCAAAATTGTAGCGAAGGATGCCCTTGCGCTGAATTACCGCCGTGCCGGCAGTATTTCCTTCAAGGTTGAGAAATGCGATCGAGCCCTTTGCCTTTTCACATATATAATTTATGGTAGCCTTGCCGCTTGTCGAGCTTCCCGTTTCCTCGTCGGATTGAATAAGAAGTCGCACGGGTCGGGACTTAAAGCCTATTTTTTCAAGCGCGTCCATCGCCATAAGCGCGGCAACGACGCCACCCTTGCAGTCCATAACACCCGGGCCGTAGATCTTTTCCTCATCGCGCGTGACGGGGGGATAACCGAAAAGTCCAAGCGGATGCACGGTGTCGATATGGCCGGATACGCATATCGGCGCTTTGTCGGAGTCGGGGTTCATCGTGATACATATTGCGTCACCCGAGATCTCCTGCTTCAAGACCTCGATCTGCCAGCCGTGCTTTTTTGCTGCTTCTATAAACAGCTTGCCGACCTCGTCGATCGCCTTTTTGTTTGGGGTGGGGCTTTCAATGTTGCATACGTCATCGAGAAAGCTCAGATACTCCTGCTCGAGTGAGTCGATTTTTTGAAAAATATCATTATACATACCGTTACCTCCCTTTCGTGCGTCAAAGTGATTCAACAAATGAGATTATCTGTCCGCCTATCATGTCATAGCCGACAGGGGAGAGGTGCTGACCGTCAAGATATACCTTGCCGGCGGCGAGATTGCCCTCGCGGTCGAGGGTGGGATCGTAGTAGCTTAAAAGCGATGGGTTAATCTGCGAGTTATCCCAAAGGTTAAGGCAGGGGACACCCCATTTTTTGCATACCTGCTCGGCAATCTTGAAGTAGTGGCGGCGTTTGAAATATTTGCCGTCCGCATCGGTGGGGCAGTTCATCTTTTGCGCGATTATAAAGCCGATCTTCGTTTCGGGAAAGGTGGTCAGCGAGCGGTAAAACATAGCTTCCATAGCACCGATAAAGGTGGAGTCGTCATAATTGCCGCTGAAATCGTCCTCGTCAAGTGTGCCGGTGCGCTCCGAGCCAATGCCGAGATTGTCTGCATCGTTTGTGCCGCCCTCGAAAATTATGTAGTCGACCTTGCCGCACTTTTCCTTTATTTCATCTATCGAGCGACTCACCCAATGGCGCGGCGAGCCGTTTGCATAAAACAGCTCGGCGGTTATAGTCGCTCCGCTGACGCCGTAGTTATACCAGCTCATACCGAGTGCTTCGCCAACTCTTGCCGCCCAGCCGCGAAACCCGTCCGCACATGCCTCGCAGATGCTGTCGCCCTCAAATACTATCGTTTTTCCGTTAAGGTTTTTCATAGTTGATCTATCCTTTTTTGAAACATCGCGCTTGTGCGCATCACAAGTATATCATATCATCATTTTGCGTTAAAATCAATAGTTCTTATAATTTTAAAATATTTGTAGGTATAGAAAATTCGGCATTATATTGATTTGTTCAAAATGTTGTGATATACTTAAAACAAGAGAAAACAGAGCCGCTTTTAAGCGATGGAAAGGATATTTGTTGTGAAATATTTGATTGCGATAGATATGGAGGGTATTCACGGCGTTGTAGGCGAGCCTTACGTAGGCCTTTTGCGCGATATACCCGACTATAAGGTTGCCGTCGAGAACGGCACTAAAGAGGTAAACGCAGCGGTAAAGGCGCTCTTTGATTCGGGTGCCAAAGAGGTTGCTGTATGGGACAACCACGCAGGCGGCGGAAACCTTGATTTTGAAAAGATAGATCCCCGTGTAAAGAAAATCAACGCAAAAGGTGAAAGAAGACGCTTTGATTTTGCTCGCGAAGAGGGATTTTGCGGCATTGTATATCTTGGATATCACGCAAGGGAAGGCAGCTTTCGCGGAGTGCTGGCGCACACGTACAGCTCGGTTGCCATTCAGTACGTCAAGCTTGACGGCCGTGACGTAGGCGAGCTTGATCTGGATACGTATATCGCCGCGACACTCGGTATAGCACCTCTGTTTTGCGCAAGTGACGACGTTTGTATCTCGCAGTTTTCAGAGCTTGCGCCCGAGGCGGAAACGGTTGTAACGAAGTACGGTCTTGGAAGAAACTCTGCTAACTTGAAAGATGAGGACACCGTGCTTGCGGAAATATACGATGGCGTTTGCAAGGCTGTCAAAAAGGGATGCAAGCCCGTATCCTACCCCGTGCCTGCTCACGCCGAGATAAGATACACCCGTATGGAATTAGCTGAGGAAATGTTCAAAAGGGCAGAGAGCAACGGTATTAAATGCACCTGGGGCGCGGATGCGCACACCCTTGAGATCGAGGCTGAGAAGATAAGCGACATCGTAGTTTTGTTGTAAAAAAGGATTTCGAAAAATGATTCAGACCGAAATTTTGGTTAGGTCAAGCGTTGACGGCAGTATGCAGCCGTCGCTGTTTTACCGCGCGAGCAAAGAGAAAAGGCCCTTGCTCGTCGGACTTCACACCTGGAGCTTTGACCGATTTAATCAGATACAAAATATGCTTCCGTATGCCGAAGAGCTTGACTTCAATCTGCTGTTGCCCGAGTTCAGAGGCCCCAATCTGTCCACTAACCCAAACGCGAAGGATGCCTGCGGCTCGCTCGCGGCACGTACGGATATAAAGGATGCGATAGATTACGTCATTGAGAACGAGGGTGTCGATCGTGACAACGTATTTCTGCTCGGTCTTTCCGGCGGCGGTCATATGGCACTTATGATGGCGGGATTTTGCCCCGAATATTTTAAGGCGATCGGCGCTTTCGTGCCGATATGCGATCTTAAAAAATGGGCAGACGAGAATGCAAATTACCGCCCCCATATTATCGCCTCTTGCACCACAGAGGACGAGATGCTCGCTCGCTCACCGATAAGCTACGCAGACAAGATCGCACGTGCAAACCTTAAAATATTTCACGGTAAGTACGACTCCTGCGTTCCCGTCACACAGAGCATGACGCTTTATAACGAGGTCTTTAAAATCGACCCACGTGCCCGCGTTTTCTTGGACATTTTCGATGGCGGACACGAGATAGATATGAAGATGGCAATATATTGGATATTGTCGCAGTACAAGGGTAATAACAAGACGGATATAACCGGATAAAATCACACGGGGATCGGTCAAGCCCTGCAAATATGTAAATAAAAGACTACATTTTATACAAAAAGGAGAAAAAAGAGATGAAAAGATTTATAACACCGATAAATCTTGCATATTCGGCACTTGTGTGCTTGGTTGCAAACGCGTATATTCTTGTGGATATATCTCATTGGTTTTTGTTCCTTTTACTCCCTATTTTTCTCTTCCTTAATTTCTTTGCCGGAATACTTACGTCCGAAACGAAAAGATGGCGGTTGCGCTTTTGCCATCACGGCGGAGTGCTGCTCGGCGCGTTTGCGGTATCACTTTTATTCTCGGTTTTATATCACGTGATATTCGCGCTTTGCACATTCAGAACAAATCTCACTCTCCTTATAAGAAGCACCGAGTGGTGCGTGGCGGTTTCGGAATATATCTTCTGGAACGGTATACTCTGCGTTTACGCCACCTCGAAGCATCTTGGAGTTAAGTGGCGAGTCGTCGGCGCGATATGTGGCATGGTTCCCGTCGTTAATCTTGTTGCTCTCGGCATCATTGTTGATATAGTTATGGACGAGCTGGAGTACGAGTTTGAGCTTGAGCGAATCGAGCGCAACGGCGAGCGGGAAAGATGCAAGACCAAATACCCGATACTTTTCGTTCACGGTGTCTTCTTCCGCGATTCGAAGCACTTTAACTACTGGGGCAGAATACCTCGCTCCTTAAAGGCGCGTGGCGCGACCGTCTATTACGGAGAGCATCAGTCGGCTCTTGCCGTGGCTGACAGCGGTCACGAGCTTGCCGCAAGGATAAGATACATACTTGACAGATACGGATGCGAGAAGGTCAATATCATCGCGCACTCCAAGGGTGGACTTGACTGCCGCTATGCAATATCCGAATACGGCATCGCACCATACGTTGCATCGCTTACTACCATAAACACTCCGCACAGGGGCTGTCTGTTTGCCGACAGACTTTTATCTCTTGCCTCGGATAAGCTGAAAAAATGCGTTTCAACGGCTTACAACGTAACTCTGCGCGACCTCGGTGACGAGGACCCCGACTTTATTGCGGCGGTGACAGACCTCACGGCTGCCGAATGTATAAAGAGAAACGACAAATTGACATTCCCTGAGGGAATTTACGCTCAAAGCGTCGGCTCTATTTTAAGAAAGTGGCACACGGGACAGTTCCCCTTGAATCTTTCCTACCATTACGTTAAAAAGTATGACGGGCCGAACGACGGTCTTGTCGGTGAGGGCTCGTTTGCCTGGGGTGATAAGTACACGCTTATCACGGTTGACGGCAGTAACGGAGTTTCTCACGCAGACGTGACCGACTTCACTCGCGCAAACGTTAAAAACTTTGATGTGCTTGAATTCTATTCCGGTCTTGTCGAAGATCTGAAAAAACGCGGACTTTAACGCTATAAGGAGATATAAGAATGCTATTCTTTTACATAAGACACGGAGATCCGATATACGATCCCGACTCTCTTACCCCTCTTGGACACAGACAGGCAGAGGCGGTTGCAAAAAGACTCTCTCTTTACGGTCTTGACGAGATATACGCCTCGACCTCAAATCGCGCGGTGCTGACGGCTACCCCCACGTCCGAGATGCTTAAAAAGCCGATAACAAAGCTCGATTTTGCAAACGAGGGACACGCGTGGCGCGAGCTTACCGTCAAGACCCCCGAGGGCAACCGTTGGCTCTTCCACCGCACCGAAATGAAGGAGCTTTTTCACACCCCCGAGATGCGTGCGCTCGGCTTTGAATGGTATAAGCACCCCGCGTTTGCTGAGTATAATTATAAGGACGGAATTGAGAGAATACAGCGCGAGTCGGATGCGTTCTTCGAGTCGCTCGGATATAAGCACGAGGGAGATGGAAAATACAAGGTGGTCGCTAAAAACGACAAGCGTATCGCGCTTTTTGCGCACGCAGGCTTCGGTCTTGCATTCCTTTCATGCCTTCTTGGTATACCGTACCCGATGTTCTGCTCGCATTTTGACCTCGGTCTGTCGAGCGTTACGGTAATTAACTTTGACGAGGAAAACGGATACGCGTATCCGCGCGTTGTGACCTATTCAAACGACTCGCATATCTACAAGGAAGGCTTGCCGACCAAGGGTGCGAACTACATAAGCTACTAATTTACGGGAGAATATAAATGAAGAAGATCTCAAAGATTTTAATAGTCATATTGTCGGTGGCGGTGCTTTTCGTCGCTTTTGCGTTCGCGGTATTCGCTAACACCTCGACACCCGACACTCAAGCATCTGCCACCGCCCAGGACGGCAACGTTTACAAGGTGGTTGGCCCTGCCGGCGAAAAATATTACGGCTCGGATGCTAACATTGGCGACATCGTCAGCGAGGCTACCTCCGGCTCGACGGTATACCTGCTTTGCGACGTGACCGTCGCTCCGTATAAGATCAACTCGAGCGGTACTGTTTCGGGTACGACCTTCAGCATAACCAAGGGCATCACGTTTGATCTTGGCGGTCATAACATCACCATTGAGCAGCACGCAAAGAACTGCGGATTTTACATAAGCACCACCGAAACGGTAACCTTTAAAAACGGTACTGTTTCCACCGTGGCTCACAAGGATTATAATGCAGGCGGAAGAACCTTCTCGTTTGCTAATATAAACAAGAATGGAGCAAACGTCGTTTTTGAGAACGTAAATTCCAACGTCAGCTCGCTGATGTATTCTTACAGCGCACCCTATACTATCACTGTAAAGGGCGGCAGACACATTCTTAACAGCGCAACGGCGGATATGAATACATCCGGCTTTATCTCCGGACAGGGTAATATAAACGCGACCGTGATCGGTGCTACCCTGTACGCAAACGACAGATACATCGTCGGTGCGTCCTCCTATAAGGACATCTCCGCAAACCGCACCCCCGGCACGACCTTCACCTTTGAAAGCTGTAATATCATAGGCTCGTCAGCTACCTCTAACCTGATGGGTAACACAAACGAGTATACCAAGGTGTATTTCAAAGGATGCTATATTCTCGGAAGCATAACTCCCTCTATTAACGCGCAGGATTCAAAGCAGAGCATCAAGGCGAGCGGCACGGACAGCTTCATTATAGGTGAGAATACCTACTTTGCCTCTCGCTCTAACATAGCTACAAGCACGGTAACTCCCGACGGCGCTGTAATTCAGAGCACCGCCAAGAATATTCACGTAGACGGCGGCATGTATGAATTTGACAGAGTAGCAGGGTATATATATGCCGTATGGCACGATGAGAACGGAAACGTTATCAAAAGCGTGTGCATAGACCCATCTTTTACGTCGCTTGAAGCGCTCGCGCCTCAGTATAAGGGTGTCGGCGGCTCAAATAACGGCTGGTATAAGATAGGCGGATATATTGAAGGTGCTTGGACTGACACCCATGGCGGTCTTAAAGGAGTAGACCTTTCCCGTATTGACGTTTCAGGTCTTAAGTCAGATATTCATTTCTATCCTCTTGCAGATGAAAATACGATAAGCGCGCATCTCAGCGCCGCGATGTACAATCTTTCCATCACCGGAGCGATCTGTAACAACCTTTACATTCCCAAAACTCCCGACGAGGTCGAGATCATCGGTGTTTATTACGGCGGAAATACGGTAAGCGGCAGACCCATTGTTTACCGCGAGTACAACTCCGCGCCCGTAAGCTATACGATGTACCTCATCAACGAGGTTGGCGCGACTCAGTTTACACACGTAACGAGCGTTACCGTTAAGTACAGAGTGAACGGATCTGTGGAGCTTGAGCAGGAATATAAGCTCTCTCCTCAAAAATACGCGAACGTGATCTATGATGATTCGAAAAAGCTTGAGGGTAACGTTTATAACGAAAAGGCGTATAACGTCGTTTCGGATCTGGTAAGATATTCTTACCTTCTTTCCGAGTACGCAAAGATAGACAATCCCGATCTTTCGGCACTTTATAACAAGATGGCCGACCTTTGCTCCACCATTCCCGCCGACGACGCGCTTGAAGGCGCAGGTTCGGATACCTCGGCTCTTGCCGGTATGGGCTCGATCGCCTACGAGGCATCAAGCTATGAGCCGAGATGGAAGTTTGAGCTTAAGGGCTTGGCGAATATAGTCGACATCAAGATCACTCTTCAGGGCTATTACGCAAGCGCCGCAGCTGACAGAAGCAACTTCGGCACTCTGACGTACGGTATTGAGAACGTAACGAGAAACGCGCTCGGCAATATCACTACGGCATACTCGCAGAACATTCCCATATACAACATAACAAAAGACTTTACTATCACGCTCGTAAAGGCTGACGGCAGCGAGCTTGTCGGCACTTACAATCTCAAATCCTACTACAACGCGGTAGGCAAGGGCACAGAGGTCGAGGCTTTTCTCAAATCTGTATTTGCCCTTTCGGCTTCCACCGCGGAGTATAAGTTCCCCGAGGGCAAGCTCGGTGTAGACGACGTTTGCGACTTCTGGGATTGCGACCACGCGGGCGCGGAAAAGCAGGAAACCGTTGTATCCTACATTTATAACTTCACTCCCCGTTTTTGCAATAAGTGCGACTCCTGGCTCTTCTATTACGAGGACTACGGCGCGGTAGCGGACGGCAAGACCGACCGTACCCGTGAAAATCACGTAACCGGCACGAACGATTACGAGGCTATTTATTGGACCCACAAAAACGCAAACGAGTGGAAGGCGAGAGAGGAGCTTTCTCTTGGCAAGCACGTTGCGGTAGTTGGTAATTCTAACCCCAAGGAAGCTAAATTCTACTATATCAGCCTTCCCGAAGGACGTGGCATTTACGCCGCTGACGCAAATTACGACGGTATTCCCGAAACCACCTATACGGGAAGAAACCTCGGCTCTGTAACTATTGCTACCGACACGTCCTGGAACGGCGTGAACTTTATAATCGACGACGACTCGATCTGTAACGCAAAGAACTGCTCTTGTGTAAACGCGCTCGGCGTTGAAAGAAAGCACGCATACAACTCGCAGTCCATCTTCGTTGTGGACGAGTACGGCAAGGAAAACTATACCGAGAGCCTGACCGGCAAGATCAAGTCCTTGTACGCGGGCGCTACCAATATAGGCTACGCTCCCGGCCGTAAGATGCTTATCCACCTTACCGACGCAAACAAAAAGATATACCTGCGCTACGGCTCGAACGCATCGAACGGCGCGTCAGTTACCGAGGTTATTCTCGTTGACGAGTACGGCAACATCGATCCCTCTACTCCTCTTCAGTGGGATTACGCCACCGTTACCGGCGCGACTGCGTATGCGGTCGACACCGATCCCATAAAGATCTCGGGTCTTGACGGCAACACCATCAACGCGACCTTTGAGACCTACGTTAACAATTCTCTCTCCATCAGCATACCTCATTACGTATCCTGCGGAAGAAATATAACCATCAAGCGCTCTAACGCAACTGTTGAGGGCATAGACCGTATCTTCACCGAGGAGATCGCAAATTCCAACGTTACAAACAAGCGCTTTGCATACACCTTTATAGTTGTAAACGCTTGCTCCAACGCGACGGTAAAGGATATGCTCGTTATCAACCATAACAGCCAGTCCGGTGAGTCGGGCGTAGGTCAGGGCTCTTACGAGTTCAGCGGCAGCAGCGCAAACGCGGTAAGCTGGATCAACTGCAGAACCAAAAATATGTTCTCCAACTCCAAGAGCGGCGCGCTTCAGCTTTATCCTATTTACAGAGGCCTTTTCGGTACTAACCATATCCGTAATATGTACCTTAAGGATTGCTACCTCAACTCCTTTGATGCGCACACCGGCGCGTATAACGTAACGCTCGAGGATACCACCGTAGAGCATATGAACTTTATCGGCGGCGGCGATATCATCATCAAGAACGTCATCGTTTACACGTCAAGTCAGGGTATGGCGTTCAATCTGCGTACCGACTACGGCTCGATGTGGAAGGGTGATATATACATCGACGGACTTACCATTAAGTACGCCAGCGACAAATCCTACAAGCCCGCGCGCATCACCATTTTGAAGGGCTCGTATGAGAATCAGTATTGGGGCTTTGATACCTACACTCCCCAGAACGTTACCATAAATAATTTTCATATTCAGGAATATACCGCGACCTTCTTTAACGGTGAAAGAATAGAGATCCGCGGAGCAACCGACAGCCCGAATATGAAGGTTTATTACTACTATGCTCTGAACAGCCTTTCGGCTGCCGACGTCCCCGAGGAGAGCAAGGCGGGTATACACGGCCCGACCGACAAGGGCGACCCGAATATTACTTACGATTACGGTACTAACCACCTCGAAGTAACCAAAAAGCTCACCATCACGAACAGCGCGGATATTATAATCCCCGTCGGAAGCGTGTGGAGTGATATGGAGGTTACCGTCGACGGCAAGTCTTTGCAGTGGAGCGGTGGCACACATACCGGAACGTGGTTCTGAAAATAAAAACAAAACGAGCGTTGCTTTTTTGCAACGCTCGTTTAAATTTACTCTGCGGCGAAGATAAAGGGATAGGTCTGCTGATCGCCGTTGATGAAGTATACCTCTGCGTCGGGGTGCGCTTCGGTAAGATATTTTTCGAGATCGGCACGCACCTCTTCGGTCGCGTCCGCGCCGGAGAATATTGTGAGCATAAACTTTCCTTCAATCGAAAGAAGCTTATCCGCAAGGGTGTTGGTCGCGGTGGTGAAGTCGGGATCGGATACCACGATCTCCTTGTCGATAATTCCGATGGTGTCGCCGCTCGTTACGTGAATTCCGTTCATATCCGCATCGCGTATAGCGGGAGAGATATATCCGGTGGTCACGCGCTTCATAACCTCGTCTGCCTCGATGAGAATATCCTCGGGCTCAAGGGAAGAGAAGTCGATGGCGGTCAGGGCAACGTAGCCCATGCCGATGTTTTTACTGGGGATAACGTACACCCTTGCATCCTCGTAAAGCTCGGCTGCCTGCTGTGCTGCCATAACGATGTTGCCGTTGTTGGGAAGGACGAAGATGTTCTCCGCGTTTATTCCCTTGAACGCTTCGATAAAATCGTTTGTCGAGGGGTTTTGAGTCTGTCCGCCCTGAACGGTTGCGTCAACTCCAAACTCCGCAAAGAGCTGCTCAACGCCCGCACCGTTGCTTACGGATACGATGGCGTTTTTCTTTTTGGGTGCTTCCGTCGCTTCGGAAGCCGTTTCGGGCACGGTGAATGCCGAGGTTGCCGAGGCGGTAGAGTCGTCCTTGTCCTCGGAGATGGTGTCGTTGTGCTGCACCGACATATTCTCGATCTTAAGGGTGAGAAATTCGCCGTATTCGCGGCACTTTGCCAGCACCTTTTCGGGCGTGAAGGTATGCACGTGGAGCTTTACGATAGTTCCGGTAATGAAGCATACGACAGAGTCGCCCATGCTCATAAGAAATTCCTTGAATGCATCGGTGTCAAACGCTTCGGGATCGCACTTTGATCTTTGGAGCTGAAGCAGACATTCGGTGCAATACGCGTAGGTCATTACGCTGTCTTCATTGAAGGCAAATTCGGTGGGGGGTGCTACCCGTGTCTCTTTTTTAGCACTTTCATCGTCCGGCAGCTCCTCGCCGTTAAGCACACGGTTAAAGCCGTCGATAATGTAGAAAAGTCCTGCTCCGCCGCTGTCTACGACACCGGCATTTTTAAGCACGGGAAGTATTTCGGGGGTGCGGTTTACCGACGCGTGCATCTCTCTTGTGAGGTCTGCAAAGAGCGAGCGGATGGTACTGTTTTCGTCTATGCGCGATACCGCGTATTCAACTGCCTCTCTTGCAACGGTAAGTATAGTTCCCTCGGTGGGAGTCATTACCGAGGAGTATGCCTGCTGGACACCCATTTCGAGCGCGTGGCCGAACGCAGCGGCATCCGCCTTCTTTACGTTTTCGAGGTCCTTTGCGATACCCGCAAAAAACTGGGATACGATAACGCCGGAGTTACCTCTTGCGCCAAGGAGCATTCCGCGAGAGAGTGCTCTTATAGCTTCGGAGAGGTTGTCGGTCTCCATTCCGTCAAGCGCGGCTATACCGCCCTCAATGGTCATTCTCATATTATCACCCGTGTCACCGTCGGGAACGGGGAATACGTTGAGCTTGTTTACCTCGTCGGCATTCTGTGCCAGCTCCTTTGCGCCGTTCTTCGCCATTCTTGAGAGGAGAAGACCGCCAAGATACTTGGTGGTTATGCGCTTGATGGTGCTTGGCTTTTTGGGAGCGCCGCCCTCGGACTTCTTTTTAGTCGTCTTTTTGGCGGTTGAGCTTTTTGCCTTTTCGGTCTTGGGCTTGCTCGTTTTTTGCTTTTCAGCCTTTGGCTTACCTGCTTTTGCTTTTTCTGTCTTGGGCTTCTTGATGAGGATAGATGGCTTTTTAGTCTTGTTGCTCGCCTTTTTCGTTTCCTTGACGGCTTCTTCGCCGGATTTGGTTTTCTTATCTGCCATAGGGCTTATCTTTCCTTTCCAATAAAGAAGACTGCAAGTGTTCCCGGACCTGCGTGTGCGCCGATAACCGGGCCTACGTCGGTTACAAGATCAACGTCGTTGCCGAATTTTGCTTTGATCGCGTCGGCGAACATTTTTACGTCGCGCTCGCAATCGGCGTGGCTGATAAAGAGGGTAGCACCCTCCTTGTCGTCGGCAAGCTCCTCGTATTTCTTTACGAGAGTTTCTATTGCCGTTCTTCTGCCGCGTACCTTTTGTACGGACACGAGGTGTCCCTCGTTGTCAACGTGAAGCACGGGCTTTATGCCTATTGCGTTGCCGACAATGTAAGAGAGCGCGCTTATTCTTCCGCCGCGCTTGAGATATACGAGGTCGTCAACGGTGAACCAGTGGCAAAGCTTTAAGATAAGCGATCTTACGTACTCTGCGTTTTCTTCGATAGATGCGCCCTCGTCCTTTTTCTTCTTCGCGAGGTAGACGAGCAGACCCTGTCCTGCCGATGCGGCAAGAGTGTCTATCGCTATCATCTTGCGCTCGGGGTAGCTCGCCTTGAGTCCCTCTTGCGCGATGCGTGCGGAGTTGTAGGTGGTGGAAAGGCCGGAGGAAAATCCGATGTAAAGAATGTCCTTGCCTTCCTTGAGTATCTTTTCAAAAGATGCGGTAAATGCGTCGGGATTGATCGCGGCGGTTTTTGCAACCGCGCCGCCTTTCATTTTCTCGTAGAACTCGCTTGCGGGCATCTCGAAATTGCGGTAGCTCTTGTCCTCTGTGTCAAAGCGGAAGGTGAGCTCGTCGTAGCCGACGCCCCATTCGTTCAGCACCTCGGGCTTTAAATCGGCGGCGGAGTCTGTGAAAATTACGTATTCATTCATACCTTTATTCCTTCTGCGCATTGGTTTTCAAAACGAAGTATTCTTAATATCATTATATACAAAGTGCGCCACAAAAATAATTCGTTTCGGTATTTCGTTTTGCGCGTGGGCTGTGACGGCGGGTAGGTGTAAACCCGTGGCACACCATTTTAATTATACCATATAAAAGTTGATTTGTCAACAAGAGGCATATTATTTATAGTCGCGCTCTCAAAAAACGTTACACGGGGTGGCACTAAAAAGCACTACCCCGCGAAATTTTTATAAATATGTAAACTAATATTGTCAAAAACTGTGCTTGAAACCCGATTATTTATCCTCGGTTTCGATCGCGAATTCGGTGAAACGGCAGTCGCCCTCGCACGCGGTGAAGCCGACGTGGAATGTTTCGGGCAGGTCGGGATTGTAAAGCACGAAATTGCGGCCCGCGTACCAGACCTCGATAGTCTTGCCGCTGAATTTTGCGCTCATTTCGTATTCGACACCCTCTTTTACGTCAAAGCGGTTGCAGAGCAGCTTTGTTGCGCGGTAGGGTCTTTCCTTGTTTTCGGGCAGGTGGTCAAGACGCCAGATGTTACAGCCGTTGCGCCACGCAACTACCTCGAAGAATAATTCGAGCAAGGGGATCTCTCTTTTTGTGTTGATGTCCTCGGAGATAACGAGCAGAGGCGCTGCCAGACCGTAGAAGGTGAACTTCGCGCTGACGGTCACACCGCTTTCGTACTTCTTCTTTGAGATCATAGTGGTGTAGTCATGCTCGCCAATGTCGTTGTTCATTCCGCAGCCAACTCCGTTTTCATCCTCGATGAGCGGTACGAATGCCTTGGACTGAGGGCAATGGACGTGAAGCAGGTCCTCTTTCCATTCCTGCTTTTTAAGGTCGTATATTTTCTTCATTGAAAAAAAGCTCCTTTGTTTTTCATTTACACCATTCTATCATAACGCATCCTATCTGTCAACTCGCCTTGGATAAATTACACGAAAAAAACCGGCATAATGGTAAAAAAACTCCATAGGCGGTTGACTTTACGGTAACGCCCGATTAAAATTGAAATAACTATTATCGCGCGCCGCGTGCGCGCTCGCAAGAGGGATACGATATGATTTTACAATTGGCAAAGGAATATAAATTCTACGATGCCGCAGCCGGTGAGCGCTTTCGCGCGCTTTCGTGCGCGGGAATGAAGGCGGTTTTTATATACTCGCCTAACGTATATACCGATGGCAATATTGTAAGATACGATGCAAAAAACAGAGGTGTCAGGACGGTTGCCGTTTCGGGTGAGGTCTTTGCGCCTGTTTTTCTTTTTTCGGAGCATCTCGGACTTTGTGTAAGGGTTCTTGGTGACGTTGCCGAAATAGAGGGTAACGGAGTGTCGGCAAGGTTTGAGATCTACAACAGCAATGGCACTCCTTGTCTGCCCGTCATCCGTTGCGCGAGTGCCGTCGGCCTTGCGGCAGGTGGCTATTACGAGAATAGGCTTGTGGTCATAGGCACGCCCGAGCAGATCAAGGCTATGGATGCCGACACCGATATGCAGACCGCCGGTGCGTATATGCTTTTCGGCAAATACGATCCCTATTCGTTTACCGCCGAGGATTATAAGGCGGCAAGACAAAAATGGAAGGTCAAGCTCGTCGGCTCGCCCGAGCTTAACGATATGACCGATAACGCGATAAGAGAAAAGATAGAGGCGCTCGACTCCGAGGCGGATAAGAAATTGCAATCCTTAAACAGATCCGCAGACCGCGTGATACTTTGGGGTGACGAGCCGCCCGTAGAGTCGGAGGAGCTTGCACGTCAGTACGGCGGACTCAGAACGCTGGCAAAGGCGTGGGCGACCTACGGCTCACGCTATTATCAGAGCGACGAGGTAAAGACGGCGGTTGTTGAGGGCGTTGAGTGGATGTATCAAAATATGTTCGGCAGAGCCGAGATGGAGGAGCGGGGCTGGAGATCGGCGCACGCGTTCAACTGGTATTTTTGGTACGTCAGCGCACCAGATTGCCTTTGCGATATTTTCTACTGCATGGAAGAATGCTTCACTCTTGAACAAAGGCGTGAGTATCTTGCCTGCTTTGAGTGGTGCTCGACCTTTATGCGACATTGGTTTAAGCGCGATGCCGCGCTTTCGCGTATATGGACGGGCGTTAAGGTCGGTATAGCCTGCGACGATCCCGATTGGATGTACGGCGAGTACGTCGATCTCGATATGCTTCTCGGACTTACCGAAAACGACGAGGGACCGCGCGTGGATTACGTTCAGTGGACTCACGGCATGCCCTATAACAATCACTACGGCATTCTCAATCTTGAGCGCATTCTCTCGGTGGTATCGACTCTTGCGGGCACACCCGTGGAATTCCTCAACCCGAAGCAGTATAATCAGTTTATGCTTTTGCGGTATATGTACGAGGCAGCGATGTACAAGGGACAGGCGTTCGTAATGTTCTGCGGCAGATGGACAAACACCGTCGAGAGCCGAGAGGGAGGAAAGATACTCGGTCTTGCTACGCAGATGTACGGAATGTTCGGCAAGGACGAGGACGAGTATATCGCAAGCTTTATAAAGCGCGGCAGCGAGAATCCGAGGACCGTAGCGGCGATGAAGAGTGTCGCGAGCATCGAGGCGGCAAGCATTATCAAAGGCATACTTGCCGATGATTCAATAGTGCTTGGCGAGTACGAGTATGCGCACGCGTGGTTTACGGGCGACAGAGCCGCACAGCACAGAAATAATTATGCCGTCGGTATCGCCATGTCATCAAAGCGCGAGCCCTCGTGGGAGAGCATAAACAGCTGTAACAAGACGGGCTGGCATACCGGCGACGGCGCAACCTATCTCTATACCGATTACGATCACTATCAGTTTGATTTGGATAACTTCATCACCAAAAACGTAAATATTGCTTATCGCTTCCCCGGCACTACCGAGGACGCACGCGAAAGAGTCGCGCGCTCGATCTCGTACGGGCAGGGCGTTTGCAGCAAAAACAGCTATGCCGGCAGTATGCAGATAGAGGATAAGTATATCCTCGCGGCGATGGATTTTGTAAGCTACAACTACGACGGCCCGGACACGCATCCTAACGACTCCGACGGCGGCGGAAGCCCGCCCCCTCACATAAACGATCTCCGCGCAAGGAAGGCGTGGTTCTGCTTTGACGATGAGATAGTGTGTCTTGGCGCGGGTATAAGCTCGACGATGGACTCCCCCGTCAGAACTACCGTTGAGCATAGAAGAATAGTCACGGACGAGCTTGGTATTTTTGTTGACGGCGAGGGCAAGATGCCCACCGAAAGCTTTGAAAAACTTGACACGGGTGTCAAGTGGGCGCTTATGGAAGGCCATTCCGGTTACGTTTTTGCTTGGGGCGGCGAGATCTACGCGCACAGATACACCTGCGAGGAAGCGGGCGGACAGGACTTTTTCGAGCTCGGCGTTGAGCATGGAAAAAATCCGACCGATGCGACCTATTCTTACGCTATAATTCCGTACGCAAGTAAAGAAAAGCTTGATACGTATGCGAAAAATCCCGACATTGAGATAATTTCCAACACCAAAACGGTGCAGGCAGTCTATGAAAAGGGATTGAATATCAAGTGCTATGCGTTTTACGAGGGCGGCGAGGTGCGCGGCATCAAGACTGACGCTCCCTGCCTTGTGAGCATCACGGGTGATACCGTTGCACTTAGCGACCCGACACACGAGCTTGACAGGCTAAACGTTGTGCTTGACGGTGAATTTAAAATAACCGACAAGGCGGCAAATATGACAGTTACCGTATACGGCGGCAAAACCGAGATCAGCATTGATATGAACGCGGCTAACGGACGCAAATTTGAAATGAAATACGAGGGTAGATAAAATGTACAAGATAAGCTATACCGAAACCGATTACGAGAGATTTATTGAGCTTTCCAAAAACGGCCTGGTTGCGACCTTTATATATTGCGAAAACGTGATAAAGGACGGCAAGCTCTCTCGCTACGACAAGACCGATAAAAAGGTGCGCGCGATAGCCAAGGATGGCATTACGATGGTACCCGTGTCGTTTTTTGAGAAGTTTTTGGGCAAAAAAGCACCTGAAACCGATGCCGAATATCTCCCGCTTATCAAAACCTGTCAGCAGCTCGGACTCTCGGCGCGCTCCTTCTACCATAACAGAATGACCGCCATAGGCACCGAGGAGCAGCTTGACGAGATAGAAAAGAGCGAGATTCTTCAAGAGGCGGGCGCATACGCCCTGTTCGGCAAGTATGATTCTACCGTGTTCACACACGAGGATTACGAGCTTGCTAAAAACGAGTGGCGGCTTCGCCTTGTCGGCTCTGCCGAGATCAACGACACGTCAGATCCTGTCATAGCGGAGAAAATAGCCCTCATAGATACCGATTGTGAGAGATGCCTTTCGGCTATGCACCGCGAGAGCGACAGATTTATAGTCTGGGGCACAGAGCCGCCCGTTGAGTCGGCTGCCCTTACGTTGCAGTATAACCGACTTTGGTCGATCGTACGCGCGTGGGGTACTTACGGCAGCGCTTACTACAAAAACGAGGAGATCTACACCGTCATTCGTGAAACTCTCGATTGGCTGCGTGACAATATGTACGGCAAGGCGGAGATCGAGGGTCGCGGCTGGAGAAATATGCGCGCGTTCAACTGGTGGGACTGGCACGTCGGAGCATCCTATCCCTTGACCGACATTCTTCTTGTGATAGAGGACAGACTCACAATGGAAGAAAAAGCGGATTACCTCGAATGCTACAAATATGCCACCACAATTATGAGAGTGGGCGACAACCGTGCTTATGCCTCAAGCAGACTTAAAGCATATACCAAAACCGCGCTTCTTTTAGAGGATGCAAACTGGCTTGCAACCGCGCACGAGGACTGCGATACTCTTCTCGGCACGGTCAAGGAGGGCGAGGGAAACCACGAGGACGATTACGTAAACTGGACTCATCTTCAGCCGCATAACATTTCCTACGGAACGGGAAATCTTGAACGTACTCTGTTCGTTTCATCGGTGCTTGCATCAACTCCGATGGATTTCTCCTGCCCTAAAAAGTACAATCAGTTCATGCTGGCAAAGTACTGCTTCGAGCCTGCGCTCTACAAGGGTCAGGGCTTTATGATGCACGCGGGTCGATCTACGATGAGGTCGGAGATGGATATGGGCTGCGGTCTTCTTTCCTGGATGCTGCCCATGATCGGAGTTTACGGCGAGGACGAGGATGCCTACCTCAAGAGAATGATCAAGCGCAATCTTTCAACCCCCGACGCACTCGCGAGGGTAAAGCGCAACTGCTCCATCTACGAGCTCAAAAAGCTTGACAACATAATGAAGGACGAGTCAATTTCGGGCGAGAACGATTACGAGTACGCTCACGCGTGGTTTACCGGCGACAGAGCCGCACAGCAGAGAAACAATTACGCAGTCGGTATCGCTATCTCGTCAAAGCGCGAGATCGCCTACGAGTCGATAAACGGCAACAACAGGACCGGCTGGCACACGGGTGACGGCGCAGTGTATCTTTATACCGATTACGACAGATACCAGTACGACGGCCCGAACTTTATCGGTAGAAATATAAACGTTGCTTATCGCTTCCCCGGCACGACAGAGGACTCTCGCGAGAGAGTGATACGCTCTATTGCAAGCGGCTGGAAGTCGTCAAGGTGCTTTACCGGCAGTATGCAGATAGAGGATAAATACATTGCCGCAACGATGGATTTCGAGAGCTATCATTTTGAGGGCGAGGACGTCAAGCCCGACGATTCGGGACACGGCGGCAGCCTTCCTCCGCACGCAAACGACCTTGTGGCAAAAAAGTCGTGGTTCTTGTTTGATGACGAGATCGTCTGCCTTGGCGCAGGTATAACCTCGACAATGAATTCTCCTGTCAGAACTACCGTTGAGCATAGAAGAATAGTCACGGACGAGCTTGGTATTTTTGTTGACGGTGAGGGCAAGATCCCGACCGAAAGCTTTGAAAAACGTTACACGGGTGCGGCATGGGCGCTTATGGAAGGCCATTCCGGCTACGTATTCTTGAAGGAAAGCGAAATAAACGCGCGCAGATACACGTGCGAGAGCGCGAATAATCAGAATTTCTTTGAGCTTACGGTAGAGCATGGCGCAAATCCGACCGATGCGACCTACGAGTACGTGATGATTCCGTACGCGGACACCAAAAAGCTTGATACGTATGCAAAAAATCCCGACGTCACGGTGATCTCTAACACCAAATCGCTTCAAGCGGTGCGCGAGAACACTCTCGGTATTAGCTGCTACGTCTTCCACGAGGCAGGCACGTGCGACGGAATAAGCGTCGACAAGCCCTGTATGGTTACGCTTTCTGCCGACAAGCTTATGATCTGTGACCCCACGCAAGAGGGTGACGTTATCAACGTTTCCTTTGGCACGCGCTCCTTTGTTGCAAACGTGCAGGGCAAGCGCGGCGCGAGAATAGATTTCATCATTTAATTTAATAAAAAGAGAACGCCGTGCGCTCCGGGGTGGAAAACGCACGGCGTTTTTGTAATTATTATACGTAAAATACTCTGTTGGGGTTGCGCTCCTTGGGGGCGGGGAAGTCGCCGTTCAGGTATCCGAGGGTAAGATTTCCGACACCCTCGTAATCTCCCTTTACACCGATAGATGAGAGCCACTCCTTCCATTCGGGCTTATCAAAAACTTCCTTTGCACGATGCACCCAGCACGCGCCAAGACCGAGCGAATGTGCCGCCAGCATCATATTTCCAAGACAAAGGCTGCCGTCGTATACGGCGGTGCGCACTTCCTTGTTTGCAAGCACGACGAGAATTACGGGTGCTGCGTAGAAGGGGTCGCTCGTCACACCGAGAATGTCCGCATTTGCCTTTGAGAGCCTATCCCGTGTCGCTTTATCGCTTATCGCTACGATTATAGCGGCCTGCTTGTTTCTGCCGCTTGCGGCTTCAAGCCCCGCCTTGATAACGGCATCTATGTCCTCTTTTTTTGGCATCTCTGGGGTGTATGCCTTTACGCTTCGTCTCTCTTCAATACATTTAAGAATTTCGTTCATCCTTATTCTCCTTTTTATAAGCATTTCTATATTCGCTCGGGGAGCATTTTTTGATCTTCTTGAACACGCGGGAAAAATAATTCAGATCCTCAAAGCCGACTCTCGCTCCGACCTCGCCTATCGGGTCATCGGTTTCGGCAAGCAGCACCGCCGCCTTTTCGGTGCGGTATTCGTTGATATAAGCCAGCGCCGTCCTGCCGGTCATTCGCTTGAAAAAGCGGCAGAAATATTCTATCGAAAAGTAGCAGATGCCCGCCAGCTCCTCGGTGCTTATATGGCGTTGATAATTCGCGGCAATATAGGATTTTACACGGTCGAGCAGGGCTATGTAGCGGTTGTGCGCCTCTCTTGCTCCCTCTGACATCCTCTCGGTGCGGTAGTTCTTCATAAGATACGCCATAAGTCGATATGCGTGGCTCTTTTGCATCATATCGCTGCCGACCTCGCACGATGCGTGCGCCTCGTTGATTTCGCGAAAGACTTCCTTAATATATTCGTCGCTCTTTATGAGATTTTGAAAGCACAGCTCCCCTGCTTCAACGTCAGAGAAGAATGCCGGATAGATTATAAGACAGTAATAATCGGTAAGGACGTTTGAGGTAAAGGAATGAACCTCGCTGCTGTTGACGATCGCAAGATCACCGGCACTTACGTCAAACGTCTTGCCGCCCGCGACGAATTTGCATCCGCCTTTAAGGAAAAACAACAGCTCGATATGCTCGTGCCAATGCGGAATCAGCGACGTGCGCCTCTCAAAATAGCGAAATCGCAGGGTAAAGTCGTTTTTCTCCGGCGGTATTGTTTCGTAGAGTGAAATATCCTTCATGTTTTCTCCAAAGGTCAATTTTGTGCTAATTAACAACAAATAAGTTCTTGACTTAACTGCTAAATTTAGTATATACTAAAACCGTAAACAAATCAACCCCGAAAGGAAAAAATAATATGAAGGTCGGCGTAATTACACATATGCGTGACACCGATGCTGATTCGGTTATAAGAAAGGTGCGCGAGCTTGGCATCGATTACTGTCAGCTCGGCTGCTGGAATCATTCCATACTCACTCCCGAAATTGCCGAGGCAGTAAAGGCGGCGTGCGCAAAATATAACGTTACTATTTCTACCGTGTGGGTAGGCTGGTCCGGCCCGACGGCGTGGAACTTTACCGAAGGACCTATTACTCTTGGTATCGTGCCTGTGGAGTACAGATACGACAGATGCAAGGAATTGATGCACGGCTCGGATTTTGCAAAAATGCTTGGCGTTGATCAGATAGCTACTCATATGGGCTTTTTGCCCGAGAATCCCACTGATCCGCAGTACGCGCCCGTCGTTGCGGCGATAAAAATGGTGGCAAACCATTGTAAGAAAAACGGACAGAAGCTTCTTTTTGAGACCGGTCAGGAGACCCCCGTTACCATTCTGCGCGTGATCGAGGACTCCGGCTGCGACAACCTCGGCGTTAACCTCGACCCCGCAAACCTCATTATGTACGGCAAGGCAAATCCCGTTGACGCACTCGACGTTATCGGCAAGTACGTCTATGACGTTCACGGTAAGGACGGTAAGTACCCCACTTGCGGAAAGAAGCTCGGCAACGAGACTCCCATTGGCGAGGGTGCGGTGAATTTTCCCGCATTTATCGGCAAATTAAAGGAGCTTGGCTACGACGGCACTATTACCATCGAGCGCGAGATATCGGGCGAGGAGCAGAAAAGGGATATACTTAAAGCTAAAGAAATTTTGGAGGGACTGTTTTAATGTTAAAGGTAGGACTTGTTGGAATAGGCGGTATGGGCTTTGTCCATTACAACGCGTATAAGAGAATTGAGGGTGCTACGGTCGTTGCGGTTGCCGACGTGCGCACCGATATGGCAAAGGAGAAGGTTGGGGAGGATAAGGTCAATATCTATTCCACCGTTGACGAGCTTCTCGCAAATGAAAAGATCGACGTTATTGACATCTGCACACCCAGTTACCTTCATACCGATATTGCTATGAAGGCGCTTGAGGCAGGCTGTCACACCCTTTCCGAAAAGCCGATGAGCATTTCCACCGCCGACACCGCGCGCGTTATCGAGACCGCAAAGAGAGTCGGAAAGAAGTTTATGACCGCGCACGTCGTTCGCTTTATGGCACCTTACGTTTATCTGCGCGGCGTTATCGAGTCGGGCGAGCTTGGCAAGATCGTTCACCTTAATATGAAGCGCATTTCCTCCGTTCCTCGTTGGAGCTGGGAGGACTGGATGCGTGACGTAAAGAAGAGCGGCGGCACACCCATTGACCTTTCTATCCACGATATTGATTTCGCATACTCCGTATTCGGAGAGCCGAAAAGCGTTAACGGCATCTATAACGAGCTGAAGGACAACAACGATTATATCGTATCCAACCTCGTTTACGACGGCTTTACCGTCACCGCAACGGGCGGCTGGTTCAATGCTAAATTTCCCTTCACCGCCGAGTTCTTTGCTATATTTGAAA
Organism: Eubacteriales bacterium; assembly: GCA_045576315.1. Lineage (GTDB taxonomy): Bacteria > Bacillota > Clostridia > Oscillospirales > CAG-272 > UBA1740. The sequence continues at coordinate 31,952 of JAZNGE010000026.1, forward strand.
ACGGCATGGTAAAGCTTGAGGGTGATAAGCTTTACAAGAACGGTGAGGAGGTCGACCTCTCTGCCGCTGCCGGTGAGGTAAGCGAAAATATGGGTATCAACATTCCTCGCGCCGACGGCTACACCGCCGAGATCGAGTACTTCCTCGACTGCGTGAAAAACGACGAACCCGTGACCCGTGTAACGCCGGAGAGCTCCGAGGGCAGCGTAAGACTCGTTGAAAGAATACTTGCAAACGCTATCAGAATATAAAAATTTAAGGTCGAGTGTGTTTTCACTCGACCTTTTTACTTGGCTTTTTCTTCAGCCCTGCCGTTGCCGGACCGTCAAGCAGCTCGCCGTCCTCATCAAACCGAGAGCCGTGGCATGCACAATCCCAGCTATGCTCAGCTGTGTTGTATTTGAGCGCACAGCCAAGGTGCGGACATCTCGGTGCCGTCGGGGTCACAAGAGTCTTTATCGCTTCGAGTCCGTTGGTTACAAGCTGTGGGTGCAGCACGCTTCGCGACGGGGAGAAGACCTCGGCGTATTTTCCCTCGTGCCCCGTGATCAGATCGACAAGCAAGCTCGCCGCCACCATAGATTGACTCATACCCCATTTATTAAAACCCGTTGCTACGAATATACCGTCGGTGTGCTTGGAGTAGCGCCCGATGTATGGCATACCGTCAAGCGTCATACAGTCCTGTGCCGCCCATCTTGCCACTTCGGTAGCACCCGTGTAACGTTTTTTGTAAAAATCTTCAAGCTCGCGCCACCCTCCGCCTCGCTTTCCCGTGCGGTGATCACCGCCGCCGATAAGCAGATAGTTCTTGTAGCTTCTGAAGGACATTCCGCACTCGTCCTCGTCAACGTACATTCCGTCTACCGTTTTTGCGCCTTTAAGGGCTATAACGTACGAGCGGTGCTGATACAGCTTCAAGGAATACAGACCGTGCTTGTTCAGTATGGGGAAATGCGTTGCCACTATTATGCTTTTTGCGCTTACGGTGTGGCCGTTTGCTATCGCTGCTCCCTTTTTCAACTCGGTCACACGAGTGTTTTCGTATATATTCAGCTCCTTTGCTACCGCAAAGCCGAATTTCAGCGGGTGGAACTCGGCTTGCTCCTTTACGCGCAATGCTCCGTCGGTGTATATAGGCAACGGCACGTCATCACACAGCTCGGCGGGATAGCCGAGCTCGCGGTAGGCGCGCTCCTCGTCCTCAAGCTTTTTTCTGCCCGATCTCGAATAGACGTAGGCGTCTGCCTCGCGGTAGTCGCAATCGATCCGCGCGCACATACGGCGAAAGTCCGCAAGTGCTTCAAAATTCGCTTCCAGATACAGCCTTGCCGTTGCCTTGTCATATTTGCGCATAAGGCTGTCGTATATAAGCCCGTGTTGCAGGGTGATCTTTGCGGTCGTGCCCGCACTGACACCGCCGAGTATGCGGTCTGCCTCGACAAGTGCGTAATCTATTCCCGCCTCTTTGAGCTTGTACGCACACAAAATGCCCGCCATTCCGCCGCCGATTATCAGCACGTCGGTTTTTATGCTACCTTCAAGGGTTGGAAAGCTTGGTCGCCTTGCGCTTTCGCTCCATAATGATCTCATCTTAATTTTCTCCGTCGTTTTTAGCTTATTATGTGCCAAGACGATAAGAAAAATGTGAAAAAGGATAGAGGCATCGATTACAATACCTCTATCCCTTGCTTGAAGTTATTAATTGTGAGTGTGTGAAGCTTGAAACAGCTCGTGATTTATTTTTATAAGATTTATAAATTTCATCGAAAGTCTACCGTCCTCAAGCACGCAGCGGTAAATGTCCTTGCCGTGCTGCACCTCAATGTGCTTTCCCGGCTTAAAGGGCAACGAGGCAAAGCAGCTTGCATTGACGTCAAGCTCAAAGCTCTCTCCGTTGAGTTTTCCCGAAAGGTACAGATGACCGCCACGGTATGTAAGTGAACCTGCGCCCGATTCGACAAACTTGTTTTTCTTTTTGTCGACCGTCATGAATTTTGCCTTTGAGGAAAGGGGAATATCCTCGCCGCGCTCTATACGCTCTTTAAGATCGTTATAGATCTTGCGCGACCAGTCGGAAACGTAGCGTATCTCCGTACCCGTGTCACTTATTTTGTGTAAAAATCCGTATTTATCGCTCTCCTCGGCAAATCCGCATTCGGTGCAGCTGATTACCGAGCCTTTGGTCGTTACGGTGAACTCGCGTCCGCAATTTGGGCATACGTATAGCACGTTTTCGAGCCCCTCGACGTTTTCGCCATGCTTGTAAGGCACTTTAAGCTCCTCTTGCTCGCGATATGCGTCAAAAAGAAGCGCGTCAAGCATTTTTCTTTCTAATTCGTCGGCGGGGAGTGACGTCAACTCGTCCTTATCAAAGAGCTTGTATACGTCGAGATATGTTCTTCCGCGGCGGCGCTTTTTTGACCATTTCGGCGTGCAGAAATACGTGCCGTAGGTCTTTGCCATATACACATCAGCGTGCATCCATTGAAGAAAGCGGAAGGTGGCATTGGGAATGGGGGTCGAAAGTCCGTCCTCGCACATAAGACCGGCGGGGTATATGACGAGAATTCCTTTTTCTTCAACAACAGCCTTCATCATATGCATATCGTTGATCGAGGTTTGGAACTGCTGCTTCGGTATTACACCGACCCTGTCCATCATTTTTTTGATAGGTAGCGTGCTGTAAAATGAGTTGCTTATAACAAAGCTCATCGGCTCTTTCGTTGCACCGATAAGGTTGATAAAGTCGAGTGCAGCTTGGTGGTTTGCTATAACGATTATAGGACCCTTTTTGCCTTTAAGCTCGTTGCGTATGAATTTTCTTTTGAATATGATCGTTTGCGCAAGGCTTGACATGCCTTGTGTGAGTCGATATATAAACAGGTTGGGTTTTCGGTAGTATTGGTTCATTTGTAGCAACCTCGTTTTTAGGGTTATATGATTTTACCCGACCTTTTTGTCCTTGCGGATATTGAGCAGCTTTGCGATCGCGGGGGAGAGAATAATGTTGGTAAGAAGCTCGAAAACGAAATTCAGACCAACGAAGAAAAGAATGAGATAAGCGCCGATGCTCATTCCCTCGCCGGCTGCCATTTCCTTTACCGCATCGATAAAGAAGATCATACAACCAAGAAGGAATATGCCGGTGTTGACTACGGGGCACACTACTGCCGCCGCTATAACGGCTACGTAGCGGTTTTTCTTTTCAAGAATCTTATATACGAGTCCTGCGACAAGACCTGCTGCGATGCCCTTTACCATAACGGTGATGATCGTGCCGGGAATGCTGAGCCCCATCCAGAACGCCGCATCGGCAGTCATAAAGAACACAACGCCCGATACGCCGCCAAGCCACGCGCCTGCCCACGGGCCGCACATTGCCGCACCGAGAACAACGGGGATAAGGGTGAGTGAGATCGATGCCAAACCGCCGATCTTGATAAATCCGCCGAAATATGCGAGTATCGCCACCAAAGCGGTGAAAAGGGATAACAAAACGAGCTTTTCTGTCTGTATCTTTTTAGTTGTCTGCATAATTTTCTCCTTGTGTTACGCTGCTTTTTAAGGTCAGGTTAACCGATAGTTATAAAGGGATCCTTTTCGTTCCAAAGGTAGTGGAATATATAGCCGCATTGACCCTCGGTCGTTATGCGGTTTTCCGAGATCAGCCATCTGCCGTCACCGTATGAGAACATTCCGGTCGATCCGTGGGGGAAGTGCCAGCCGTATACGCCTGTTGCCTCGTCGCGCTTGCCGATCGGCTTTAAGGTGAGGGTTTCGCCATCCTCGTCAAGACCGCAGAGCTTTTGCATTTTCGGTGCGACGGAAGCATCTATGGCGTACAGTCCGTAGTTGGGAAACTCGGGCTTTGTGCCGTTATAAACCGCCATAAAAAACGCACTCGTATGACGGTCGTATTCGAGGTTCTGTACACCCCAGGTGGTGTTGCCGGTGTATACGAAAAATTTGTGATCCGGTGCATCGGGTCCGCATACGTGCATCGATCTTTGGTCCATCTCTTTTGCATACGTATCCCAGTTTTTCGTGTCATAACACAAAATTACCTGGTGATCGTTATCACATCTGTTAAGGTCACGGTAGATTCCGTAAGCAACGAAAAGGTATACTCCGTCACTTTCACTCTTGCCGGGCAGAGGTCCAAAGGTCACACCGTCAATTCCCGAGCATCCGTAGCGGTGAGGCACGGTATTGCTGTTTAAATCCTTTCCCGTGCCGTTATAGTCATTTACGACCTCGGACAGATATATACATTTCATAACGCCGCTTTCCTCTGCGGACATATCAAGTCTGTCTATTTTGTCAACGTCAAATCGCGCAATATAGAAGCCGTCGGCAAACACGGTCGCGTCCTTTATCGTGGACTGTATGCCCCTGCCGATCGAGTCGTTTTTATATTCGAGAGAGCCGTACACTCTGCCGTCCTTCTCGTTGAAGGCAATACAGCCGAGATGACCGATCAGCCCGTCTACCGAGCCGACTATCTCGCCATCAAGCGTCGCCTTGACAAGCTTGGTTGTGAAGGAGTAATAGATGTATCCGTTCTTTTTATCAACGGCGATGCCCTGAATGTGACATCTGCCCCAAGTTCCCGTGTAAATAGGTTGCTTCATTTTTTCTCCTTATGCCGCTGTGCGGCTTACCGTCTAACAGTATAGCACATGCGTATGTAAATTTCAAGTGGAATGAGAACTATTTATTGATCGCCTCGCTCGTCGAGCAGCATTTTTGTGCTACCGTAGGTGTTTATATCCGAGGTCTCAATTTCGCCTATCTCGCCGGCAAGCGCAATGGCGTATTTGCCCTTGGCGTGAACGCCCCCGATTTTGATACCGTAGGTCTCCTCGGCGGTTGCGTGGCGCGTGCTGTACAGATGCTTGTCGCCCACTCGCACCGCATAAAGCCCCTCTTCCATTTTGGTCGTGGTGTCCGACGTGTCATACACGCCGTCGACCGTAACGTCGTAAAGCTTTATACCGCCCTGATTTAACAGGCGCACAATGGTGCAGAATGCCGCCGCGCGTATATTCCTTATTGTAATGCCGTGAATGTCAGTCGAAAGCCCCTCAACCTTGAAGCTTTCTTCAAGCTTCAGGGGTAGTCCCGTAACGGCGACCGTATCGTCCTCGGTAAAGCCGGTGATGTTCTCAACGGTTATATCGTGACAGCCGACGCGCAGGTCAATGCCGTCCGAATTCTTTATGCGGATATCCTCATAGCGGTCCTGCGAGAGAGTGTGATATTCGTTTCCATGCTCATCTATTGCCGTATCGTCCGAGCAAAAGTCGATATTTCCGAGGTAGCCGTTCCTGCAATATAAAAGGTTGATCGCCCACCAGCGCTGATTTTGGCACTTGATACCCTCGATCCTGAAGCCGTCGACGTTTGCAAAAAGGATCTGATTGTTTCTCCATATCGGAGACAGACCCCCCTTGAGCTGTGTTCTTTCGGACAGGCCGTTATACTCACCGCCGTCGATCACTGCCTCGCCGCGACCGATAATGCTTATATTCCTGTCAGTGCCTGCCGCCGTTCTGCCAAGCTCGCAGTAGCAATGCTCGTTTATGAAAACGTTTGAGTAAGAGCCGCTCGCCTGCAACAGGTGGCACCCGTCAAGCAGTAGGGTGAAGTCGCTTGGAATAGCGATAGCTGAGTCGATGACGTAATTGCCCCTGACGGTTGCGGTGCGGCTTCCGTTGGCTATGCCCTCACCGATAAGGCGTCCTATATATTCCGAGCCGCCCTTATAAAAGATCTTGCCATCGTAATACACAAGATCACACCAGTACTCTGTGGGTATCTCATGCCTTTCGGCGCAGAGGTCGTATTCTGCGCGCTCCCAAAGCTTGCTGATAACGTGCGTTGCGCCCCTTGCGCTTACTATTCCCACCGTCGCGTTGCCGAGGGTAGCGTTTTTCATCACGCCGAGCGCCTCAAGGGGTGCGCGGTAGTTTTCAAAATTGCGAGAGCCGGTACAGCCGTGCGCCCTGAAGCTGAGTGTATGCTCGTGACCCTCGTGATCGATAACGGTGAGAGGGAAGGGGGCGGTCAATCTGCCGGGCAGGTCGAGTGTCTCGTCTATCGCGTGAATGTAGGTGTTGCGGTCAAGACCCACGCCTATAAGCAGTATTTTTGCATCTTCGTCGTAAAGTCGACTCCATACGCCGCCCACTGTACAGGGGGACGTGGCGTACTCCTCACCCTTTACGAAGTCTGCCGCACGCTTGCCGAATGCCGTTACCGAGTGCGTGGGGTGAAGCGAGCGCACACCGTCCGACCTGAATGCCGCAACGGTTGGCAACGAACCGATGCACGGTAAGCTTTTCTTGGGGTCGTATACCGGATTTTTCGGACCAACAGTTACCCACGTGTGTGTCGGAACTATGAAAAGTCCGTCCTCAAGATACGACTTAAAGGCATCGATAAGCCCGTCACAGCCCCCCTCGACCTCGCCAAGCGAGCGCATGGAGGTGTGTATCAGCACCGTGTCGGTTGGCTTGATGCCGGCGCCATTTAAAAATTTGTGTACGTCAGATTCCCTGATCATATTGAGTCGCCCCCGTTTCTATTGTTATTAGCTATAATATAGCACACGCGCGTGTAAATTTCAAGCGGAAAAGAAAAATCCGTCCGCACAAAACGTGCGGACGGAGCTGTTTCGATCACTCGTTTATCTTATTTAAGATCTGCTCGAGGGTTATCATATCCTTCGCGAGCAGAAAGAGCTGGTCGTTGTGGTTGTCTACGGTTCCGGCGGCGACAGCTATTATGTATTCGACAAGGTCGGAGGTGATAGTGTTGCCACGGTAGCTGCAGGTAAGGCGGTATAAGATATTTCCGTTAGAAATGTCGTAGTCAAAGCTTCCGTCAACAAGCTTATAGTTGATAGCGCAAATAGCGATCGCAGCTTCGACTCTCTTGTCCTCGGGTATATCGAAGGGGAGCTTTGAGATAAACTGAACTACCTTGTTTTCGGGCTTAACAACGATGAGAAACTCGATCGGAAGATCCTTGCTCTTGAGTCCTGACTTGATTATGAGCTTGTCATCCAATCTGTCATACTTCCAGTCCAAGTTGTTGAGATGGTACATAATGTTGTAGTAGACTTCGCGTGCAAGTTCCATTTCCTGTGCGGTTGCCATTTGTGTGTCCTCCATAAAAGTGTTGATACTACATTTTACCACCAAATAAGTGAAAAAGTCAAGACTTTTGTGCATTGACTTTCACGGTGGCGTGGGGTATAATGTGAGTAACGAACGTTCACGAGGTGAAATATGGTATATAAGCTTAAAGACAATCGCACCGGCGAGTGCGCCGACAGACTCACTACCGTTGAAATAAAAAAGGAAGGCAACACGGTTACCTTCTTTTTCCGCGCGGAAAACACGCAGTATTACTGCCCCAACGACTACTATAACGGCATACATTCGGCAGGTGACGCCTGCGAGATCCTGATCGGCACAGACCCAAAGAGAGAGGTCTATTACGAAATGGAAATCAGCGCAAACGGACAGCTCATGCTTGCCAAAATGACAAACTCCGGTCTTGACGAAAACGGAGATCCCAAGCTTGATGTCGGGTTTGTTGAGAATTGCTTTTTCAAGGGCGATTTCAAAAAGCTCGATGACGGTTACGAGTGCAGCTTTACCTTTGACCTTGCCGATATAAACACCGGTGAGGGCGAGGTCTATTTCAACGCGTATCGCCTTGACACCGACGGCGGCAAGGATTTCCAGCACCTTTACGCTCTCAACCCCACCGTGTACCATTGGTTCCATATGCCCGACAAATTCCTTTGGCTTGGGGATTACGTGTGATACCGTGCCATGCAAGAGCGGGGAATTATAAAAGAGAAAACAGCACTCCGAGCGGAGTGCTGTTTTTTGTTTGAATCAATTTTCAATACCGTTATTTTTTGTTTGTTTTATACTCCAAATTACCAAATGAAACAATATTTCCACAACGAAAAACAACACGATATTTAATAGCGGCATAACAAACGGAGCGACAGATTCGGGAAGGGCGTAAAACGGATCACGTACAACGAAAAACCAATTAAAAAAGTGAGAATATTCTTCCGACGTGCCGTTGTATGCATAGTTGCCAAGTAGCGCCCATGCCGTCATGCAAACGATTACAATAAGATCCCTATAACACCTTTTTATATCAATTTTTTCATACTCGTATACAAGCGTTATCAATCCATAAACGGTCATAACAGCATGAAATATTAATGTTTGTATTACCCGATATGAAAGCGGGTGCACCGCGTGCCACATTACTCCCGCTGGATAAATGAGGTAAATAAAGTTGGAAAGAAATCCGAGCATAACAAACGAGGTGCGGTATTTTTCCAAAAATTTAATATGATGACTCAAAAAGCACATAACGCACATAGCGGTGCAGGCGTGAAACGGAAGCTTCTCTATATCAATCGCACCATACGCAAGTGGCATAAGAAAAAAATCTGCAATGTACAGCGAAAAGGCAATACTGATCAGCCACAAGGCAGTTTTTTGCTTTGTTTGCTTTTCCTTGCGTCTAAGCGCAAAAAGGATCATTATTACAGGTAAGGCAGCAAGTGCAATGTAGAAAAAATGCCATGCGCTGAACAGCGTGAAAATCTCGCCGCCCCTCTTATCCGACAAAAGATTATGTAAAAATTCGTACATTATCCCACCGCCTTTCCGGTTTTATTATATCACAGTTTTCGGTGTTTTTCAAGACACGAGGGGGGGAGGTTTTAATGAAATCGCGCAAGGCGCGATGAAATCCTCACTCCGTTCGGATGAAATCTTCGGCGTGCCGCCTCAGATGAAATTAAATCCGCCGCTTCGCTACCTTGCGAAGCAAGATTTCATCGCGTAGCGATTTCGTCCACCGCAGGTGGATTTCTTCCGCCATCGGCGGATTTAGTTGAAAGAAAGCAAACCATTGTCCGGTAGACAAATGTGTGCTTTCTTTCTTCACAAGAGTGATCTTTTTATGAAGTCCGATTTATTATTTTTTCGGAACGTAGATCTTGAATACCGCAACAAGCGCCTCTTCGGTGTAGCCTGTAACGTTAGCGGAATCGGTGCGGGACACGTTGAATGCACGAGTTGTGTAATTTCCCCACCATTCCTCGGTAATTACAACTATGAGATCCGTGACGTTTGCGGGGCGAGTCGTACCCGTACCCCAGCCTTCGGGGCGGTGCTGCCAGCCGTCTTCAACGACTATGATCGAGCCGACGGGCAGATCCTCACGCGTGAATTTCTGTGTTACGAAGAACTGATTTGCAATTGAGGAGTTTGTGATAAACTCCTCGCCTTTTTGCGAGTTATAAAATCCGCCGATCTGAATTTCAAGCTCAACAAGCTCATAATTTTCAAGGTCAACGCCCGGTATCACGGAATCCCCGGGAGGTGTGGGCTGGTCCTGCTCGGGAAGGGTTGGCTCGATCTTATCACCGGCATACGTTGTTATCACAAACGGGTCGGCAATAGCGTTCATTGCAGAGGTGATACAAATAGCCTTTTGGTCATTCGTTACGCCGGAGGGCTTGTAGGATATATTTTCGAGCGAACGTCCGGTAAGAGTCGAAATATACGTAAGCGCCGCAAGATATCTTCCGTAATCGTAATTAAGATGATATCCGTCGCGTGTGAGCTTATCTCCGATCGATGAGTTTCTCGCATTCTGTACGGCAGTTCCGTTAGGAACGATGATATCTATATTTTCATTCGTCACAACGCACTTTTGCATTGCGTCAACGATGCCGCTATACATAGTCATCTGATCGTTTGAATAGCTCGGGAATGAATTGTGTGTAGAATCCGACTGATATGCCCAGGTCATGTTGAACACGATCTTCGTATCCTCGTCCGCAAGCTCTTTCACCTTCGTTACAAGGCTCGAAAGATTAGAATAGGTCGATGCAAGTCCACTCTCGGCGCTGCCTTGCTGAACGGATATAAAGTCCCAATTATCACTCTCAATGGCGGTGCTTATTTTGTGATCGTACGCCGCAGGGCTGTTCCAAGAACCGCTATTGTTATAGTAATATTTGTACGCTGCCTTGTCGCTTGTGATGTTGTTATAGTGCGTATCGATAACGCAACCGCCGATAACAAGGTTTCCGAGAGTTATCTTCTCTATTCCCAGGCTCTTCGCCACGTCGTAGGCATAAGACATCGTATCGATCGAAAAGCTGTTTCCGATGGCAAGTATCTTAAGCTCGCCGTCATCATTCCAATGGGGCTCCTTTGGCTCGTCATCCTTTCCAAGATTACCGTTAACGAGGTCGTTTATCCACTCTTCCTCGGTTCCGGTGTATTCGGGATGATATTTGATGTAAATTTCATATGCGCTAAGTCCACTCTCGCCGGGATTACCGTCAGTGCCGGGCTTGCCGCTTGTGCCATTTGTAACCGTGAAGGTGGTCGTCGTTCCGTTGGTAAAGGTTATCGTATACGTATCAACAAGTCCATCGGATGCGGTCTTTTCAATTGAAACGATGCCGTTTCCGTCCGCACCGGGCTTGCCTGCATCACCCTGAGGTCCGACCTCGCCTGCGCAAGCGCTCAAGAACGCTAAGGACAAGCAAATACAAAGCACGAGAGCCAATATTTTCTTAAACATAAAATTATCCCTTTCTCACGTCAATTTTAAATACGGATCACTTCGCAAATTCATTGTAAGCAGCATTTTTAATGAAAATACAAACGATGTATCTTTATTTTAACATATAATGCAAGCAAAAGATACACCTTTTTCATCACAAAAATATCGTTTTTCGAAACCGGGAGAAATAAAAAAATCACTTCGGATGGAGTGCCTGCGCCAACGGCGAAGATCTTGATTTATATAGGCTTTTCCATTGTACTCAGAATCAATTTTTTTACATAATCAATCGCTTGCAAGATTGTGCGGTCGTCTCCCAAAATCTCAAATGACACGTCGCCCCTGTATCCTGCCGCTTTGAGCGTTTCAAAGCAGTAGCGAAAATCGGTAACACCCGCTCCGATCGGACAATCATACAAATAGGTTCCTCCTCGGCTGACGTACGGTGCGGTGTCTGGATCGGGATGATCGGTCATGCGGTAGTCCTTAACGTGCACGTGCTTGATCTTTTTTGCAAAGGCATTGTAAATGGATTCTGCCGAAACATCCACAAACAGCGAATTTGCCACGTCACCGCAAATTCCCACGTTGGAAAAACGCGCGCTCAAACGGTCAAACAGCCGCCCAAGACCTTCCACCCCGTTGAAGTAAAAGCCTTGCGGCTCATACAGGCACTCTATCCCGCGTGCCCGACAGTGCTCGGCAACGCGTGCCACATAGGGATAAACCGTCTCAAAAACCTCCTCATAGGGCTTTTGGATGTCCTCTCTTCTCATTTCTGCCATCACAGTGTGATGAAAGCGGGGAGAGGCGATGCTTGCGGCATAGTCAACCGCGCGCAAAAGCTGTTCGCAATGCTCCTCACAATCCAAGCTTACCGCAACCGAAAAGCAGGAAACCTCAAGGTGATATTCCCTTAAAACGCGATTGACCTCATCGGGAGAATAGCGATTGATCGGTGACAGCTCCCCAAACGGAACAATGTCCAAAAACTCAACCGCCTCAAAGCCAAGCTCGCGCGAATGACGTGCCGCATACTCCAAGCCGTGTATTTTTAAGTCGTGATAAAAAACGCTGTAATTTACAAATCTCATGGTTCCCTCGTTTGAAAAATCTGCTTGATTACAAGCCTCACCTGTATTATATACTTTGCCATTTGAAAAGTCAAGCGATACAAAAAGAGCTTGACGCGAAATCGCGCGCGTGTTATTTTTTTTGCAGGCGCCACTCCGCGCCGGTCGTATAGTCGCGCTGTGTCGCACCATACACCCGCTTCTGGCGCTCCTTTCTTTGTGGTGAAAAGCGTTGCAAAAACGATACTCAATCGTTTTTGCTTTGCTTTCAGATTAGAACCGTCGCGCCAAAGGCGCTACCGGTTCGAATCCTAGGGTGAGCGCCTCCCAAAAGAAAGAAAACAGCACCTCGGTTGAGGTGCCTGCGCCACCGCGGGTATTCGCCAAAGGCGAAGATATCTCACCTTTCGCGATGCCTCGCGAGCGGTCATCGGCAAGAAAGGTGGATATGTGAACCGGATTCCTCGCGCTTCGCGCTGCGGAAGCCCGGCTCAAAGCGAGAGTAGCGTCTCCAAAAGAAAGAAAACAGCACCTCGGTTGAGGTGCTGTTTTCTTTGGAGGCGCCACCCGGATTTGAACCGGGGGATAGAGGTTTTGCAGACCTGTGCCTTACCGCTTGGCCATGGCGCCGTTCAATTTACGCTATATTATTATAGCAGAGAGTTTTTGGTTTGTCAAGGGGGAAAAAGATTTTTTGAGAAGTTTTTAATATGAAAGGTTTTGTTCTAATAATATATGTAAATATTGTGCTTTTTGTCAACGAGAAAATGCAGGGAAGAAAAACGCGATATACAAAGATCAACAATAAACGTAGGGGGGGAGATTTGACGTATTCAAAGCAGGGGTGTGTGAACCGCTCGCATTTTGTTGACAAATGTAAAAATATAGGTTATACTTGTATTATGATGTGGGCGAAAATCGGCTCAATGAATGTTATACAGCGCGAGAGGCGGTGTCAAATTAGGATGATAGGGATTGAGATTGAAAAAGCGTTTGATCTAATATTAACCGAAAGTGAGACAAGCTTGTTTTCTTTCGTAATTTATCCCATAAAGAAAAAAGAATACATATATTTTGTTATCGAGTCGGGTGAAAAGATGTATCTTCTTTATGGAGCGTACGGAGCCAAGGAGTATCTTGATTTTGCCAAGGAAACGATGCCCGACGGAACATTTTTTGAGAAAGATTTTTATGAAACAGACTCTGCGCGAGAATTTGTTCAACTGTACAGAAAGCGATTTTTCAAAAAGGTCGAGATCTCTGACGAGGAGACGAGGGCTATGATCGATAGAGTTTGCGTTCTTGATTGGTCTAAAGTAACAAACGATTGCCAAGGATTTGATGGCTTTTCGCTCTTGGCGTATTATCCAAAGAAAGATGAGACGATTCGGTTTTGGTGCAATTACCATAACGACGCAAATACTCCATTTGCAACTCTTGCAAATGCGTTCTTGAGCGATATGGGAGTTGATTCTGCTTATAGATTCGGTCAATGTGCAAAAAAAGGTTTTCCCGAAAACTATAACTGTGCAGGACTTTAATTACCGGGGGTGAGAGGAATGACGGCATCAAAAATAGTCAAGACTATATTGCTCAGCTCGGTATACACGACAAATCTTTTTTGGGCACTTGTGCTTTGGTGGTGCGGACTTGGTGAGCGTATGATGATAGGCATTTTTGCTATCGTATTTTACCGGCTGAGTCTTTGGACTGCGCCGTTCTTGGTGACGATCATTTGCTGGTTGCCCCTAAGACCAAAGGTCGCGGCGTATAAAAGACTGCTTATGAATCTTGTTTGCCTTGCTATTTGCGCAGCGCAGTTCGTTATTTGTTTTTCGCTTTTCGGAAATTGGTATTGATGCGGAAAGGATTGTAGATATGAAAAAATATATTTCACTATTTTTAGTGCTTGCTATTCTTTTGTTAACTCCGGGGTGCACTGAGGAAAAAAATGACATTTCAGATTACCAATATATGTATGGTGGAATATTTGAGGATTGGTGCAAGCATACCACTCCTCGCGAAGGACAGGATAGCTTGCTTGAATACGGCGAATATAGGTACAATTCCGAGTTGTTGCTTTTCCCGAGAGAGACTCCTTCGACGCTGAAGGAATTTTATATGCACTGGACAAGGCTTATGGACTTTGATGGATTTTCAATATATTTCACGTGCCAGCTTGATCAGCGTAATTATGATGGCTTCGTTGATGGGTTGAAAAACTTTTCGTATAACAGCATTGGATCGAAGTTGCCCTGTGATACCGAAAACTTTGATTATCCCACCTATATCCTTCAATTTACAAGATGGTATGGCATTGATGTTTTTGAATATATAATGCTTGATGAGGAAAATCTTACCGCGATTTTCGTTTATACTATGGATGAGCTTGAGTATATCGAGGAAAATTCCGAATACACGGTTACTCCAAAGGATATCGATGCCTTAAGAGGAGGGCATTTCCTATATCCGTTAAACAAAGACTTTGATTACGATATATCCTTTCTGAATTATTTGCTTTAATTTTCTCGCATATGGCGGAGGCTGTTTTTTCAGCCTCCGCTTTGTCTGTTTTCCATCTTTTGGAACTTTTTTGGGCGAAAATTTGTCAATCGGTAAAATCAACAAATTTAAAGAAAATTTTTCTACGAAATTATACGTCGTTTTGACACCATATATTGTTTTTGATACTTGACTTTGTACTAGATATAGTGTATAATTGTTCTCGCTAAGACTATATAGGCCCGGGCAGGTTTGCCGCTTTGATGGGCGGGAAACGCTGACCTTTGAGCCTTGGGAGCGCCGAATTTTCGGCGCGCTTTTTGCCCTTATGGGCAAAAAAAGGAAAAAACAGGCAGGGAAAATAAACCAAATAAGGAAATTTTCCGACCGTGTTTTATTCGCAAATTCAAGAGGAAATATAAAAGGAGGAACAAATGAAGCTTATTAAGAGAAGCGGTGCCGAGGTCGTTTTTGAAAAAGAGAAGATCTCTGATGCAATTATAAAGGCAAATAACGCCGTAGATCCCTCTGCTTCCATTTCGGAGAGCGAGATAAGAAAGATTACCGACAGAGTCGAGAAAAAGTGCGAAAAGCTCCGTCGCGCCGTAACGGTCGAGGAGGTGCAGGACATGGTCGAGGACGAGATCATGCGCCTTGGCGCTTTCGTGCTTGCAAAGGCTTATATTACATACAGATATCGCCGCGCCCTCGTGCGTAAGTCGAACACGACTGACGATAAGATCCTTTCGCTTATCGAGTGCAACAACGAGGAGGTAAAGCAGGAAAACTCTAACAAGAACCCCACCGTAAACAGCGTTCAGCGCGACTATATGGCAGGTGAGGTGTCGAAGGACATTACCCGCCGTTTGCTTCTTTCCGAGGATATCGTAAAGGCGCATGAGGAGGGACTTATACACTTCCACGATGCCGACTATTTCGCGCAGCATATGCACAACTGCGACCTTGTCAACCTTGGTGATATGCTTGAAAACGGCACCGTTATCAGCGGCACTATGATCGAGAAGCCCCACAGCTTCTCCACCGCTTGTAATATCGCAACGCAGATAATCGCGCAGGTTGCCTCCAACCAGTATGGCGGTCAGTCGATCAGCCTTACTCACCTTGCACCCTTCGTTGACATCAGCCGTAAGAAGATACGCGAGTCGGTTAAGCGCGAGCTTGCCGAGATCGGCGTTTACAGCGAGGAGGCGATCAACAAGATCGCAGAGGGCAGACTCCGTGAGGAGATCAACCGCGGTGTACAGTGTATTCAGTACCAGGTCGTAACCCTTCTTACCACTAACGGACAAGCGCCCTTCATTACCATATTTATGTACCTTGGCGAGACCAAGAACGAGCAGGAGAAGGCAGACCTCGCGCTTATAATAGAGGAAACCCTCCAGCAGCGTATTCAGGGTGTAAAGAACGAAGCAGGCGTGTGGATCACCCCCGCATTCCCGAAGCTCATCTACGTTCTCGAAGAGGACAACGTTCGCCCCGGCTCGAAGTATTTTTATCTTACCGAGCTTGCGGCAAAATGCACCGCAAAGAGAATGGTGCCTGACTACATCTCCGAGAAGATTATGCTTAAAAACAAGATCGACAAGAACGGAGAGGGACATTGCTACACCTGCATGGGCTGCCGCAGCTTCCTTACTCCTTACGTTGACGAAAACGGAGAGGCAAAGTATTACGGCCGCTTCAATCAGGGCGTTGTAACCGTCAACCTCGTTGACATTGCGCTTTCTGCCGGCAAGGATATGGAAAAATTCCGTCAGGTGTTTGACGAGCGTATGCAGCTTTGCCACAAGGCGCTCCGCGCGCGCCACGAGCGTCTGCTCGGCACGCTTTCCGATGCCGCGCCTATCCTCTGGCAGTACGGTGCGCTCACCAGACTTAAAAAGGGTGAAACGATCGACAAGTACCTCTTTGGCGGATACTCCACTCTTTCTCTTGGCTATGCAGGACTTTGGGAGTGCGTTTACGCGCTTAACGGAAAGAAGCTCACCGAGCCCGAGGGCGAGGAGCTTGGTCTTGAAATTATGCGTATGCTTAACTCCTATACTGCAAAGTGGAAGGCAGAGGAGAATATAGATTACTCCCTTTACGGCACACCCCTTGAAAGCACGACCTACAAGTTTGCAAAGTGCTTGCAGAACCGCTTCGGCGTGGTTGAGGGCGTTACCGACAGACAGTATATCACAAACTCCTATCACGTTCACGTAACCGAAGAGATAGATGCCTTTGACAAGCTCGCGCTTGAGTCGAAGTTCCAGGCGCTCTCGCCCGGTGGCGCGATATCCTACGTTGAAGTACCCGATATGCAGAACAATATCGAGGCGGTGCTTGGCGTTATGGAGTTTATCTACGAGAACATTATGTACGCCGAGCTTAATACCAAGAGCGACTTCTGCCAGTGCTGCGGATATGACGGCGAGATAGAGATAATCGAGGACGAGGACGGCAAGCTTGTCTGGGAATGCCCCAACTGCCACAACCGCGATCAGTCCAAGATGAACGTTGCGCGCCGCACCTGCGGATACATCGGCACACAGTATTGGAACCAGGGAAGAACTGCAGAGATAAAGGACAGAGTTCTTCACCTTTAAGGATGGCGCATTTTGGCGCAAGCGAAAACGGCAAACCGTTTTCTATTTCCGTTTTCCCACCTTGTCGCAGGCTTCTACGCCGGCGGTGTGAATAACGAAAATTTTCGCTCAAAATCCACCTATCCTATCAAAATTTATAAAAAGCAAAGGGAAGGGAGTGTGCTTATGCTGATTGGAAAGCACGAATTCAAGCACGGCTTGATGCTTGCGCCGATGGCGGGCTTTACCGACAGGGCGATGCGCGTGGTATGTCACGGGCAGGGCTGCGAACTGTCCGTTACCGAAATGGTCAGCGCAAAGGCGGTGGTCTACGAGGACAAAAAGACGTATAAGCTTGCACGCATAATGCCCGACGAGGGCCCCGTCCTTTTGCAGATATTCGGCTCAGAGCCTGACATTATGGCAGAGGCGGCAAGAAGGCTTTCGACCCCCACGGACCCCATTGCTGTATCTCCCATAGGCATAGATATAAACATGGGCTGCCCGGTGCATAAGATCTTCTCAAACGGAGAGGGAAGTGCGCTGATGAGGTCACCGAATTTGATATACGATATCGTAAAAAGTGTGTCACGGGCAACGATTTTACCCTGTACCGTTAAAATGCGCCTCGGAATTGACCAAAGCAGCATAAACGTGCTCGAATGTGCAAAGGCGGCAGAAGAGGCCGGAGCCAGCCTTATAACCGTGCATGGCCGCACCCGTGCAGAGTTATATTCGGGTAAAGCCAACTGGGATATGATAGCAAAGGTAAAGGAAAGTTTACATATTCCCGTAATTGCCAACGGTGATATAGTCACGGCGGACGATGCCGTGCGTGTCCTTGAGATAACCGGGGCTGACGGCATTGCCATCGGTCGCGGCGCGGTAGGCGATCCTTTCGTTTTTGCCAAGATAACGGCAGCGCTTGAGGGGCGCGAATACACCGAGCCGACAATGGACGAGCGCACCTCGCTCGCGCTTATGCAATTAACTGTCGCCGCAGAGGAAAAGGGAGAGGAAGTTGCGGTGCGCGAGGCAAGAAAGCAGATAGCGCAGTATTTCCGCTCATTCAGAGGCGCGGCGGAATTGCGTGCCAAGATCAACCGCGCAACAACCGTTGCCGAGGTGAAAGCGGCGATAGAAAAGCTAAAATAAAAGCAAAAGAGAGAAGCAAATCGGATCAAACCAAAACCGAAATGTTCTCTCTTTTTTGTTGTTTTCGGGCGATTCGTGAATCGCCCCTACGGGGTGACGGTCAAGTGCGTGGGCGGTGGTTATTCGTATGTAAACGGTGGGAAGGGGATCTTTCCCTTAAAGTCCTCAAATACCGTGCCGGCAGGGTTGGATACGATCTTCAACGACTTTGTGATAACGACGGGGTTGACGTTCTCCTCGCCGTCCTCAAGTGTGGGCTTCGTGATGTCCTCATAGCTGTTGAAGTTCTCGGTGTACGCACCGATCACCGCACCCTCGGGCGCTGTCATATTTTCGATCGTTACGTTCTGCGGATAGTATACGGTGTAGCCGTAGTTGTGGTTTATCCACGCGCCCCAGAAGATCGAAAGTCTATTTCTTGACGTGTTCATCATCTTGACGTTGCGCAGCTCGTAATCACCGCAGAAGGTGCTGCCGTAGTCGGTACGCAGATTGAAGATGTAGTGATCCCATATTTCCGTGTCCTCGACTATTACCTTACCGAAGCCGATGGTGTTTATGTGCTCCATAACACAGTTTTTGATAAGCAGGTTATGCACCTGACAATGCGCGTCAAATCTTGCGACGGTGCAGTTTTTCATCACCATGTTGCGACAGTAGTTCGTGCCCATAAGACCCGCGGAGATCAGCTTGCCACACTCGTCAAAGAGGTTGGTCTGATATACTCCGTCGTAGACGATGTTGTTGCAGTGGTCTGCCGTAAGCTCGTACGAGCCGATAAGGATCTTTTGGATAGAGCCGTCGGCACGGGGCTTGTCAAAGTACATATTTTTGTGGCACTGTATAACGCAGTCCTTGATAAGCACGTTGTCGCAGTACGAGGTGTTGAAGATGCCCTCGTATGCCGAGCGGTAGGGCTTGACTTGAGTGAGCGAGTGCTTCACGCCCTCAATGGTGGTGTTGGAGCGGCGTACGGATATATTGCGCTGGGTGCAAAGCCAGCTCTTGCAATCTATTTCGTTTGCAAGGGTGTGAATGTCACCGCCCTTTATAGTTACCGGCTCCTCGTCCGTGGGGATCGCAAAGCATTTGGTAACGGTGGGGTAATCCCATATAACAGGAGTTGTGGGGTCGATCGTGCCGTCGGCGTTTACGATAAGTATCTCGGTCTGGCTTGCGCCGCTGTTGGCATTGCCGCCGCTTCTTATATAGTGCTTGATATCGCTGCATTCAAGGTGTATCATACATCTTACGCCCGGCGCTGTGCCGATGCTCGTGTCACCTACGTGCAATTCCTTGATCTCAAGCGTAAATCTCTCCTTTGAGGGAAGGACGGTGAAAAGGCAGGTGTGCTGTGCGGGGTGTCCGTTGTAATTGATCTCACGGTCATCAATAATGAATTTTGCACCCGTCCAGTCGACGTTTGTCATGATCGGAATGGTCACGTTGTGCGGTGGGATGTAATAGGTCTTGCCCTCGTCGGCCTTGACCTCATAGCCCTTTTCGTTTGCATCGATGTGCGCGGCAAGTATCGCGGCGTGGTCGTCGGTAACTCCGTCGCCTATCGCGCCGTATTCGCTGTAAAAGACCTGCTTTTTCTCTGACATATCGCTTTTTCCTTTCGTTATGAAACAGATTTTATAAATCGAAGGAAGGCCGCAAGACCCTCTTCGGTATCTTTATAAACGCCCGAATCCTTCAGCACCTCAACAAAGGTGTTGCCGATCTCGGCTTTAAGAATGTCGTCGATATTCTCGGGGGTAAAGGTGTATTTGTCCTTAAAGGAGTCAAACCACTCCTTGTGCTTTGCTATTGCGATAGCGTCGGCAAAGTTCTCGCCCGCCACGATCGCGCGCTTCATATCCGCCATCTCAGCTTTAAGACGGGCGGGCAATACCGCAAGTCCCATAACCTCGATAAGACCGATGTTTTCCTTTTTGATATTGTGTCTTTCTGCGTGCGGGTGATAGAGTCCGAGGGGATGCTCGTCGGTGGTCAGATTGTTGCGAAGAACGAGGTCGATCTCGTACTCCTCGCCCCTGCGGCGTGCTATCGGAGTGATGGTGTTGTGCGGCTCGCCGTCGGTTTCGGCGTATATCATAGCCGCCTCGTCGGTGTAAGAGCGCCAAGCGGTCAAAATCTCGTCAGCGAGGTCGACGAGCGCACCCGTGTCACGCGATTTAAGGCGAATTACCGACATCGGCCACTTTACGATACCTGCTTTTACACTCTTGTAGCGGGGGAATGTGACTTCGGTCTTTATTTCGGCAAGCTCCATCGGGAAGGTGTGGCGGCCGCCCTGCATATGATCGTGCGATAGTATTGAGCCGCCGACTATTTTGAGGTCGGCATTAGAGCCGATAAAGTAGTGCGGAAACTCGGTGACAAATCCGACTAGCTTTTCGAAGGTTGCCCGATCGATCTTCATCGGAGTGTGCTTTTCGGAGAGTGCTATACAATGCTCGTCGTAATAAACATAGGGGGAATACTGCATATACCAGCCCTCGCCGCCCATAGTGAAGGGGATCTGGCGCAGGGTCTGTCTTGCGGGCTTGGTCACCGTGCCGGCGTAGCCCTCGTTTTCATGGCAGAGCGCGCATTTGGGGTAGTCGGTCTGGGGCATGAGCTTTGCGGCGGCGATAGCCTTGGGGTCCTTTTCCGGCTTTGAGAGGTTTACGGATATCTCTATCTTGCCGTATTCGGAGTCGACAAGCCATTTGAGGTCGCGCTTTATTCTGTCGGCCCTTATATAGTTGGCGTCTATTGAAAGCTTGTAGAAATAATCGGTTGCGAGGCGAGGGTCGCTCTCGTAAAGTGCGCGGAATTTTTTGTTCACGCAAGAGGGGCGTGGCATGATGACACCCATGATCTTTGTGTCGAAGAGATCTCTTGCAACTATGCTCTCTCCGTCTATCATTCCGTGCTCCGCAGCCGCGTCACACAAATCGTTTAAAATATCGCAAATTTGGCGTATGGGCGCACCCGTGTCGCGTTTTTTCTCGATAGAGCTGATCTCAAACAGCTCCATAAGCCGTGATACAGTGTATGCCTCATCCTCTTTTTCGATAAGCGACTTTGAAATGGCGTAATCCGTAAGCTCGTATATAAGCGTGTCTAAACTTTTCATAGCCTTCCTCTCTTGTGCTGTTATGCCGTTTGAGGAAATTTTAGCACAGTATCCACACGCGTGTCAATAGCAAAATCTCAAAAAAGATAGGCAATATTTTGTTTTTGTTGACAGGTCGGTATAAAATATAGTATAATCGAATGGAAATATATACTTTGAGGAAGAATTAATGAAACAGTTTGCTTCGCGTGTTACGGTATTCGCCCTTTGCGTTATACTCGTGGCGTCTGCGCTTTGCCTTGCTTCCTGCGGTGACGTGCAGGGTGATCCGCAACCGAAAAACAGAATATATTACGATTACTTTGATACGGTGTCGGTCATTTACGATTATACCGGCAGCAAAAACGAGGACTTTGACGCGCTTTGCGCGGATATTGAGGCGGAGCTTGACGTGTGTCACCGCCTTTTCGATATTTACTATGAGTACGAGGGTATAAACAACCTTAAAACCTTGAACGAGGCGGCAGGCAACGGTCCTATCAAGATGGACGAGCGTATAATCGAGCTGCTTGAGCGGTCGGTTGAGCTTTACGAGCTTACAGAGGGCAACGTCAACGTGATGATGGGAGCTGTCCTCTCTATCTGGCACGAGCATCGCACAGAGGGCGAGTCGATACCCGATATGGCTGACCTTGTCGCAGCAAATGCGCATACGTCTATCGAAAATTTGGTCATCGACCGCGAAAATATGACCGTTGAGATCACCGATCCCGAGGCATCCGTAGACGTCGGAGCGATAGCAAAGGGCTACGCCTCCGAGCGTATTTATAACCTTATCGCCTCGCGCGGACTTTCGGGATACGCGATCAATCTCGGCGGTAATTTGCGCGTCGTTGGCACAAAGCCGAACGGTGAGGGGTGGGTATCGGGAATACAAAACCCGGACAAAAACGCCGAGGACCCCTACGTCGATAGAATAACGATCTCCGATTCGGCACTTGTGACCAGCGGCGTTTACGAGCGCTTTTACGTGGTTGGCGGCGTTCAGTATCACCACATCATCAACAAGGACACTCTGATGCCCGAGCGCAACTATCTTTCTGTAACCGTGCATACCGAGTCCGGCACCGTTGCCGACGCGCTTTCGACCGCGCTTTTCAATATGAGCATTGACGAGGGAAGAGGGGTAATTGAAAAAATTCCCGACACCGAGGTCATCTACGTTCTTGCAAGCGGAGAGGTAGTTAAGATCAAAGGCTGAAAAAGGTTAACTTTGTTAATTTTTTAATTATCGCGCATAATATTGACAGTCTTGGGTCTTTATGTTAAAATGATAAAAAATATATAAAATAAAGAATATTTTAGGAGAGGACGCACAATGTCATTTTTTAAACTTGGCAGGGCAAAGCTTCCGCATTACAAAAACACTGCGGCAATGCCCCCCGTGGCTATCCAGCCACCTAAAACGGTGACTATACCGATGGCACAGCATATCGGCGCACCCGCGAACCCCGTGTGTGCGGTTGGCGACACCGTTTACGTCGGAACTCTTATAGGCGAGGCCGGTGGCTTCGTCAGCGCGCCCGTACATTCCTCCGTGTCCGGAACGGTCAAAAAGATCGATCAGCAGCTTATGGCTAACGGCAAGAAGGGAACGGTCGTTATAATCGAGTCTGACGGACTTATGACTCCCGATCCCGATATTAAGCCCCCCGTTATCGAGAGCTTTGCAGATCTTTCCGCGGCGGCGCGTGCGGCAGGTCTTGTAGGCCTTGGCGGCGCGGGATTTCCCACCTCGGTAAAGCTTGATTCCAAAAAGCTTGACGTGCTTGACACCCTCGTTCTTAACGGTGCGGAGTGTGAGCCGTACATTACCAGCGATACGCGCACAATGCTTGATAAGGCTGACGAGATACGCTGCGGCGTGGAGCTTATTCTCCGTCATTCCAAAATCAAGGACGTATATATAGGCATCGAAAAGAACAAGCCCGACTGCATAGCGCACCTTGGCAAAGTGTTTGCCGATATGCCTGCGGTAAAGGTCGTTGCCTTGCCCGATACCTATCCCCAGGGTGCTGAAAAGATACTCATATACAACACCGTATCAAGAGTAGTGCCCGAGGGCGGTCTGCCCGCAGACGTGGGCGTTCTCGTTATGAACGTCACGACTCTTGCAAAGCTTTCGGAGTACGTAAAGACGGGTATGCCCCTTGTTGAAAAGTGCGTGACCGTTGACGGCTCGATAGTAAAAGAGCCGAAAAACCTTATAGTTCCGGTAGGTACAAGCGTTTCTGACGTGCTTGAAGCCGCAGGCGGCCTTACCGAAGATGCCGGCAAGATCCTTTTCGGCGGACCTATGATGGGCGTGGCGATCTACTCGCTTGACTACCCGATAATGAAAAACTGCAACGCCGTCGTCGTTCTCAATAAGAAGGATGCGAAAAAGCAGTACGAGAACCCCTGTATTCATTGCGGCAGATGCGTTGCCATCTGTCCTATGGGCCTTAATCCCACCGTCTACGCGCGTGCGCTTAAGGTGGAAAACGCAGAGGACCGTATCGAGAGATACACCGAGGCAAAGCTCAATCTTTGTATAGAATGCGGCTCTTGCTCTTACGTGTGCCCCTCTAACAGACCCCTCGTTGAAAACAACAGAATGGCTAAAACCGAGATGCGCGAGTTTATGCTCGCACGTCAGGAACAAAAGAAGTGAAGGGAGAGAGAAAATGAATAAGCTTGTAGTTTCATCATCCCCTCACGTAAGATCGAATACCAAGACCAGCCGTATAATGCTCGACGTCGTTATCGCGCTTATGCCTGCGGCTATAATGGGCACGGTCATCTTCGGCCTGCGCGCTCTTCTGGTGCTTGCTACCTGTGTGGTAAGCTCGGTTGCGGCAGAGGCTATCTTCAATCTCATTGTTAAAAAGCCCCAGACCGTCGGCGATTTTTCTGCCGTTATTACCGGTCTTTTGCTCGGACTTAATCTTCACGCAAACGCGCCGATATGGCAGTGCGTGATCGGCTCTGTATTTGCTATCGTTGTTGTAAAGTGCCTCTTTGGCGGACTTGGCTGCAACTTTGCAAACCCCGCGATCACCGCGCGTATCTTCTTGCTCGTGTGCTTCACCGGCAATCTTGCGGGTGGCGTTGATCCTTACGATTGGTCCACCTTCGGTCAGAAGGTTGAGCTTACCTCGAGCGCGACCCCCCTTACCGTTATCGAAAAGGGCGGCGAGCTTCCCACTCTTCTTGAGATGTTCCTTGGATACCGCGGCGGCGCGATAGGAGAGACCTGTATCGCGGCACTTCTTCTCGGCTTCGTTTATCTCGTTGTAAGAAGAGTTATTCACTTTGAAACTCCCCTTATCTTCATCGGCACGGTGTTCGTTCTCTCTCTTCTTGTAGACAACAGCTTCACCGTCGCTCTTTACCAGATACTCGCCGGCGGTCTTGTGCTTGGCGCGGTATTCATGGCAACCGACTACGTTACCACCCCCATTACCCGTTCGGGCAAGATGATATTCGCAGTAGGCTGCGGACTTATCACCTTCCTTATCAGATATTTCGGCAACTATCCCGAGGGCGTGTCGTTCTCCATCCTCTTTATGAATATCCTCTCTCCCTACATTGAAAAATGGACGGCTCCGAGAGCGCTGGGAGGTAAGAAGAAATGACGAAAAAGAATATAATGCCCGTGGTTGTGCTTACCGCGATATGTATCGTGGTTGCGGCACTTCTCGGTGTGATCAATATGTTTACCGCTCCCGTAATCGCCGAGGCCGAGGCACAGAAGGTGTACGACTCCTTCAGAAACGTGCTTGACGGCGTATACGAGGATGCTACCGTTCCCGAAACAGCTCCCGATACCGTTACCGCGATGTACAAGGTTTCGGACGAGGACGGCAATCTTCTTGGCCACGTTGCTACCGTAACCGTAAAGGGCTACGCGGGCAACATCTCCGTGACCGTCGGCGTTGACTCCGAGGGCAAGGTTACCAAGGCGGAGGTTACCGCAAGCTCGGAAACTCACGGTAAGGCAGGTATGGCTACCTATACCGATAATTTCAAGGGACTTGACGCCGCAGGCGTTGAGGCTGTCGACACCTTCTCGGGTGCGACTATTTCCTCTACCGCTATCCGCGGTGCTATTCTCGATGCGGTCAATGCCGTTACAGGTGTTGAGAGCGACGATTCCGCCGAGGAAGAAACTCTTCCCAAGACCGACGACGAGATAATAGCTCTTGCAAAGGAGCTTATCGGCAAGGACGTTGAGCTTACGAACGTAACTCCCGAAAAGACCACTCTTGTTAAGAGAATGTATAAGGCAAGCGGCTCAAACGGCTACGTTGCTTACGTCGTTGCTATCTCCCCCAATTACGGCACAGTCGAGACCGAAACTCTTATCCACATCAGCACTACGGGCAAGATTGTTAATACGAACAAGCTCGTCTGGAAGACCAGCGACGCTATGTACGGCTACGTTCCTCCGACAGAGGACGTTGTAAACGAGTTTTACGGCAGACTCCCCGGTAATACCTCCGGTACTGTCGGCAGTGTTGACCTTGTAACCAACGCGACAAGCACGTCCACAAGACTTATGGACGGTATCAAGGAAGCACTTGCCGTGGCAGATACTCTTATAAAGGCAGATATGCCCACCCCCGAGGACGAGATCAAGACTCTTGCGAAGGAGCTTGTCGGCAAGGACGTTGACCTTGCGGACGTCACCCCCGATAATTCCGTTCTCGTTAAGAAAATGTATAAGCTTGGCGGCGGAAACGGTTATATCGCATACGTCGTTGTTATCTCCGCAAACTACGGCACAGTCGAGACCGAAACTCTTATCCACATCAGCAACGCCGGCAAGATCGCAGGCGTAAAGAAGATGATCTGGAAGACCAGTGACGCTATGTACGGCTACGTTCCCCCGACAGAAGAAGTTGTAAACGAGTTTTACGGCAGACTTCCCGGCAACACCTCGGGTACTGTCGGTGACGTTGACCTTGTGACCAACGCGACAAACACTTCCACCAACCTTATGAACGGTATTAAGGAAGCGCTCGCTGCGGCAGATACTCTTATAAAGGCAGATATGCCCACCGCCGAGTCTGAGATCTACGATCTCATAGACGGGCTTGTCGGCAAGGGCGTTCAGAAAACCGATATAACTCCCGCAAATTCCACCTACGTGAGAAGACTTTACAAGCTCTCGGACGGCTCCGGCTACGCGGCTTATATCGTTGCCATCTCCCCCAACTACGGTACTGTTGAGACCGAAACTCTCGTTCACATCGACAATGACGGCAAGATCGCAAGCGTAAAGAAGATGATCTGGAAGACCAGTGACGCTATGTACGGCTACGTTCCCCCGACAGAAGACGTTGTAAACGAATTCTACGGCAGACTCCCCGGCAACGATGTCGGCACTGTCGGCGGCGTTGACCTTGTGACCAACGCAACAAGCACCTCTACAAGACTTATGGACGGTATCAAGGAAGCGCTTAATATCGTTGATACCATGATCGAGAAAAAGGCTGACAACACCGCAAGGATCGTTGGTATTGCCGTTATCGCGGTTGCTCTTGCAGGGGCTGTAACATTTACGGTTATTAAGAGAAAGAGAGGTTTGTGATATGAAAAACGGAAAGCTCTCTATCTTCCTTAAAGGACTTATAGTTGAAAACCCCGTTCTCGTGCTTGTGCTCGGTACTTGTCCGACCCTTGCACAGACCACCAGCGTTATAAACGCGCTCTCTATGGGTATTGCGGCTACTATCGTGCTTCTTTGCTCGAATATGGTAATATCCGCTTTGCGTAAGATCATTCCCGAAACCGTGCGCATCCCCTGCTACATCGTAGTTATCGCGGCGTTCGTTACGGTCGTTCAGATGCTTATGCACGCATACCTGCCCGAATTCTATGAGATGATGGGCGTTTACCTCGCGCTTATAGTTGTTAACTGTATCATTCTTGGCAGAGCAGAGATGTTCGCAAGAAAGAATGGCGTGATCGATTCCGCTCTTGACGGTCTCGGTATGGGCGTCGGCTTCCTTATCGCGCTGCTCGCTATGGCGATCATCCGTGAGGTGTTCGGTGTCGGCAGCTTCGCAGGTGTTCAGATACCCTTCCTCGTAGACTACAAGATCCCTCTGCTTGCTCAGGCACCCGGCGGATTTATGGTATTCGGTATTCTTATCGCGATAGTAAACAAGATCGGCTCAAAGAAAAACAAGGGCAAGAAAAAGGACTTCAGCTGCGATGGCTGTCCCTGCGCATCTCTTTGCGCAAAGACGTCCTGCTCCGAGATGCTTGAGGTAACCGCAAGCGTGGCGGAAAACGCACAGATGGAAAGAGCGGCTGAGATCGCAAGAAAGGAGGACGGCAAGGAATAATGGATGTTAAGGCTTTAATACTCATTCTTATGGGCGGTGTGCTCGTAAACAACTACGTGCTTCAGCGCTTCCTTGGAATCTGTCCCTTCCTTGGCGTTTCCAAGAAATTCAATCAGGCAAGCGGCATGGGCGTTGCGGTAACCTTCGTTATGCTTTGCGCGACCGCTGTTACCTGGCCCATACAGACTTATATTCTCGACCGCTTCGGTCTTGGATATCTTCAGACTATCGTATTCATTCTCGTTATAGCGGCACTCGTTCAGTTCGTTGAGATCGTGCTTAAAAAGTTCATCCCCGCGCTCCACCGCTCCCTCGGTGTTTACCTGCCGCTTATAACCACCAACTGCGCCGTTCTCGGTGTTACCATCAACAACATCACCGACGGCTACAATTTCATTGAGTCTATGGTGTCCTCTCTCGGCGTAGGACTTGGTTTCCTTCTCGCGATGGTGCTTTTCGCAGGCGTTCGTTCGAGAATTGAGAACTGCCCCTCGCCCGACTCGGTAAAGGGTCTGCCCGTTACGCTTATCGCGGCATCGATAGTATCGCTTGCTTTCTATGGCTTTAGCGGTGTTATCGAGAACCTCTTGGCTTAAGAGAGGGGGGTACGTTATGGAAATTTTGATACCAATTCTCGTTCTTTTGGCTACCGGCGTGCTGTGCGCGGTGCTGCTTACGCTCGCGTCTGTATTCTTTAGCGTAAAGGAAAACGAAAACGTTGCAAAGGTGCGTGACTGCCTTCCCGGTGCAAACTGCGGTGCTTGCGGTTACTCCGGCTGTGACGGCTACGCTCAGGCACTCGGCAACGGTCTTACCGACAAGACTAACCTCTGTATCCCCGGCGGCGACTCTGCCGCTCGCGAGATTGCGGCTGTGCTTGGCGTTGAGGCACAGGACGTTGTCGAGATGGTCGCTTACGTTGCCTGTAACGGCGACTGCGCAAAGGAAAAAAGAAAATACGAGTACGATGGCCCTGCTACCTGCCGCGCGGCAAATATGAGCTTCTCCGGCGACCGCAACTGCACCTTCGCCTGCCTTGGCTACGGCGATTGCGTTAAGGTCTGCCCCCGCGATGCGATCTGCATCACAGACAAAAACATTGCCGAGATCGACCCCAGAAAGTGCATCGGCTGCGGACTTTGTGCCCGCACCTGCCCGAACGGAATCATCCATCTCGTCAACGATACCGAGCGCGTCGTGGTTAAATGCTCAAGCCACAACAAGGGCGCTCAGGTGCGTAAGGTTTGTCTTAACGGCTGTATCGCTTGCGGTAAGTGCGAAAAGACCTGTCCCTCCGGTGCTATCAAGGTCGTCGACAACCTCGCGACCATCGACTACTCGAAGTGCACGAGATGCGGTCTTTGTGCAGAGGCTTGCCCCGTAAAGTGCATCCATCAGGGTAACTTCATCTGCGGCGCTCACTTTGAATAAAACCTATAAAATGTAAACCTAACATTGCAAACAAGCTATATTTTCATTTTTGCGTACTCGC
>JAZNGE010000027.1:0-18388 GCA_045576315.1 Eubacteriales bacterium
TGTCGGGAGCGGGCTTTTCCTCAAGAGATGTGCCTGTAACATCATCTACGATACCGATCGTAAATCCGTTCTTGGGCGAATCTTTTGCAAGCTCGTCATAAATAGCGAATATAGAAGAAGGAGGAGTATCCTTAGATCCAAGACCGTATCTACCGCCAACAACGTCGATGTCTCTGCCAACTTCCTTAAGAGCAGTGATAACGTCGAGGTAGAGGGGCTCGCCAAGAGAGCCGGGCTCCTTGGTTCTGTCAAGAACTGCGATGTTCTTAACGGTTGCGGGAATAGCCTCGGAAAGCTTAGCTGCAACGAAGGGACGGTAAAGTCTTACCTTGATAAGACCAACCTTCTCGCCCTTTGCAAGAAGATAATCGATAACTTCCTCTGCTACGTCACAGATAGAGCCCATAGCGATCATTACGCGATCTGCATCGGGTGCGCCGTAGTAGTTGAAGAGCTTGTAATCAGTACCGAGCTTTGCGTTAACCTTGTCCATGTACTCTTCAACGATTGCGGGAAGTGCATCATAGTAGGTGTTGCAAGCCTCTCTGTGCTGGAAGAAGATATCACCGTTCTCAGCAGAGCCGCGGAGCACGGGCTTCTCAGGGTTGAGTGCGCGGTTACGGAATGCTGCAACTGCGTCGAAGTCGCACATTTCAGCAAGATCCTTGTAATCCCAAGCGGCAACCTTCTGAATCTCGTGAGAGGTACGGAAGCCGTCGAAGAAGTTGAGGAAGGGTACTCTGCCCTTGATGGTAGCGAGGTGAGCAACTGCACCGAGGTCCATGATCTCCTGTGCGTTGGTCTCTGCAAGCATAGCAAAACCGGTCTGGCGGCAAGCATATACGTCAGAGTGATCGCCGAAGATGTTAAGAGCGTGAGAAGCAACGCATCTTGCGGAAACGTGAATTACGCAAGGAAGAAGCTCGCCCGCGATCTTGTACATGTTGGGGATCATGAGAAGAAGACCCTGGGATGCGGTATAGGTGGTGGTAAGAGCACCGGCAGCAAGAGAGCCGTGTACAGTACCTGCAGCACCTGCCTCAGACTGCATCTCAACAACCTTAACGTTCTCGCCGAAGATGTTCTTCGCGGGCTCGCCAAAGATGTTCTTGTTCGAAGCAGACCAGGTGTCGGTCACTTCAGCCATGGGGCTGGAAGGGGTGATGGGATAGATGCCGGCAACCTCGGTGAACGCATACGATACGTGCGCTGCAGCGGTGTTACCGTCCATAGAAATTTTCTTTCTTTCTATCATTGGTTTGTCCTCCATATAAATTTTATAATTATTTTTAATAAAAGAGTTTCCTCAACGAAGTATTATACCATAAAGTAACGAAAAAGTAAATAGTTTCGGCTAAAATATTACATATTTTAATCAGTGTCCGCAAACAGCGAACTTACAGCATTTTTATACTCTGTATAACCGACAAGAAGATTGAGTGCCTCGATAAGTGCCTTTGCGGTCATATCCTCGGGCAATTCAAAATGTCTGCACAAGACACGGCGGCGCTCGCTTGAGTTGTCAGCACCCGTAAGACCATCGACAAAAAAGTCAACTTTAGTTATCATTTTGCCATCGTTTTGCGCGGATAATTCAACACGCCCCCCGTCGTCAACAAACGGAGCAAGCAATCTCTCAAGCACCTCGCGGCTCATTCCCTCAACGCCGAGAAGCCCCGAGCGTGATGCCTTGGTCTTACGCTTTTCCTTACCCTCGACCTTGGGGATATACACATTTTTGACCTTTTCGGGCGGCAATATTCCAAGCAAGAACGATCTGATCTGTCTGCCGCCGCCGTCAGAGTCGGTAAGCAATATTACACCGTTTTTGGCGATGCGGCGCAAAAGCGCCTGCTTTTCCTTTGAATTAAAAACGCCGAAGCCACCGAGGGTGAATATGCGCGCGTCAAATATCTGCGAGAGAGTATTTTTATCATACTTTCCCTCAACTATTATCGGAAGGGATATTTTCTTCTTTTCCATCATTCACCCTTCCCTTTCCTTTTTCTTGCAAAGGTCGGCAAGCGGACACGCATCACACCTTGGCGAGCGCGCAGTACACACGTCACGGCCGAAATTCACAATTCTGTGGCAATAATCCGAGCCTTCTTTAGGGTCTATTATCTCGCGCAAAATGCGTTCGATCTTTTCGGGGTTCTTTTCCCTCTCGGGATAGAAGCCAAGTCTTCCCGATATTCTTATACAGTGCGTATCGCACACAACGGCAGCCTGACCGAATATATCACCGAGAAGAAGGTTTGCGATCTTGCGCCCAACACCCGGGAATTCGAGCAGCTCGTCCATATTATCGGGGATACGTCCGTCATATTTTTCGACCAACAGTATCGCGGAGTCCTTTATGTTCTTCGCCTTTGTCCTATACAGTCCGCACGGCTTGACTATGCGCTCTATCTCAAAAAGATCGCCGTCAGCCATAGCGCGAGCATCGGGAAAAGCCTTAAAAAGCTCGCGGCAAACTATGTTCACGCGCGCATCGGTGCACTGTGCCGAAAGTCTGCCCATTACAAGCAATCGCCAAGGGTCACCGCCGTATTCAAGCGCACAGGTCGCCTCGGGATAGACCTCCTTAAGCCTATCGACAACGGCCGCCATATGCTCCCGTTTTTCTTTTTTAGTCATTTGTTCCCTCCGCAAGACGCGCTTCATCCCCCACAGCTTCCTTTACAAGCCTGCGAAGGAGCGTCATATTGAAGCCCACGACGGTATCAAACTCGCCGTCGTATCCTGCAACCAGGCTACCGCCCTTGCCCTGTATGCCGTAAGCGCCCGCCTTGTCCATCGGCTCGCCCGTTGCAACGTAGGCGCGCATCTCGTCATCCGTAAGCGCGCGGAAGGTGACGGCAGTCGTAGCGACACCGCTATATACCCTATCTCCAAGCGTTAAGGCTATACCCGTGTGAACATTATGCGTCTTTCCGGAAAGCTCGCGAAGCATACGGCAGGCATCCATCTCGTCCACAGGCTTGCCAAGAGGCACGCCGTCAAGCTCGACAAGAGTGTCTGACGATACGACAAGTGCCGTGGGATATTCCCTTGCTACTGCCGCGCCCTTGCGCTCGGCAAGTGTCTTAACACCCGTCAGGGGATGCTCGCCGAAAAGCTCCTCATCCGTTTCGCGCGTTACTATATCAAAGGAAAAACCCAGCGAGTTTGCGTACGCGCCGAATATTTCCTTTCTTCTTGGTGATTTTGATGCAAGTATTACCTTCATTGAACAGTCCTCGCTTAATTTTATCATTAACTATAATAATAGCACAAAACACCGCTGCTTTCAACCTTTTTTAAATAAAAAAGGATAGAGCCGTTTTGCGGCTCTATCCTTGCGTGTATTTGATTTTAGTCGGCAGCGGTTTCAAACCACTCTACAAGATCAGCAAGATATGCTTTCTTCTTCTCAAGTACGGCCTTGTACTCGCCACGGATATCTTCTACGCCCCAAGAACCCTTGGTCATCATAACGAGGACCTTAACGTCGTAAGCATCCTCGCCGTGGAAGGTGCCGAGCGCATCCTCCATTACCTTATCGAAGGAGGTACGAACGTTTTCACGAACGTACTGAAGCATCTTAACGGTACCCTGCGCGCCGCCTGCGATGTTGTACATCAGCTCGTAGTTGTAGTACTCGTTAAGGATGTCGGTAGAGTGAGTAGACTGATAGTTGAGGTATGCGGAACACTCAACGAACTTAGTGGTATTCTTTGCGATCGCACCGGGACGTGCCATTACGTGGATCTGAGTGAGGTAAGGAGCATCCTTCTTGAAGCCTGCGTCCTTATCGTAAAGAGGAACAACAACTACGCCGAAGCCCGAGCCCTCTCTCATAGACTGATACTCACTGTACTCAAGAGCGCCAACGAGCATAATGTCACCGAAAAGAACGTTACCGGTAGAGAATCTGGTACGGATAGCCTTGATGTTGTTACCGCCACCGGTGCCGCCCCACTGCGAGATATTGTAATCGCCGGAGGTTTCACCGGTAACGTATGCAACGCCGGGAGCTGCGAGAAGCTCCTGAACCGCCTTGTTGAGCTCGCCAAGAGGCTCGTTGTCATCGGGATAGAAGTAGTTCCAGTCGTTTGTATCATAGTTCCACTGCTTTTCAATTACGACTACGTTAGTAGTGTAAAGAATGCCGCAAGCAGCAAGACCGCCGGAGCAAAGAGCAAAGCCCACTTGCTCGTCACCGATCCAGCATTTAGTGGTAGCGCCGTTACCGTCGTCCATCTTAACTGCGTCGGAGTACTCCATCATAAGATCGTAGGTCCACTCGCCATTCCATACCTGTGCATAGAAGTCGTCGATGGTGAACTCGCCGTCTCCGTCACGGTCGCCTGTGATGTCATTACCGTACTTCTCGAGGAGGTCGATGCCTACGGGGATAATGAAGAACGCACGGATCATATCGGTAAAGTAGTCAGACGCAAGAACGTACATCTTGTGCTGAGAAAGGGTTACCGAGTTCATCCAGTCGTTCATATAACCGCGGTTATCAACAGACTCGTCGTAATCGGCATCGTTGAACTCAAAGTAGTTAAGACCCGCAAGCTTGCCGCTACCGCGAGAGGTACCCTTAAGGTTTGCAAAATAGCCCTTAACCGCAGAACCGGTGATATCCCAAACGAAGTTAACGTATACGTCGGGGGCGTTCTTTGCAGTTTTGGAGTTAACTATCTGCTCGATCTGTTCGATACACTTACTGAAACCGTAGGTTGCGGTGTTATCCCAATAGAGGTATGTAACATCGATCTTGGTGTCTCTCTTTGCGCGAGCGTTTCTCTGGTCGATGCTGGTGTCGATAGCCTTAGTGTAGGTGGAGTCGTCACCCGCAAGGTATCTGTGACAGCCTGAGGAAAGCTCCTGGTTGTTGTCGTTCTCGGAGAACTGGAAGATAAGGGTCTGATTATCCCAAGGATAGTAAACGGTTGTACCTACGTCGCTCATATCGTAGCCACACTCGTCGCAGATCTCGTCGCCGTTTTTATCGGTATGCGAGCCTTCACATCCGCCGCCGATAAGCTTCTCGCCGCACTCGTCACACTTACCGTCCTTGTTGTCGTCGTAGTGCTCGCACTCCGAGGGGCCGTTATCGCCACCGCAAGAGCCGAGGACAGCAACGCACGCAAACGTCAACACGAGCGCGAGAAGCAAACATATCAGCTTCTTTGTCATAAAATTCTTCCTTTCGTTAATTAATTTTATTAATTAGTTTTGCGATATTATAATCATATCACATACCCGCGCGAGTTTCAACCACCCTCGGCCAAATTCTAACAATTGATCACTTTTGTGCCTTCTTCATTGTGCAAAAGAAACAAAAAAAGACAGAGCCCCGAAGGACTCTGTCTTGATTGCTTTAATTAGTCAGAAGCACTCTCGAACCAGCTGATAAGGTCGGTGAGATCCTCTCTCTTAGCCTCGAGTACCGCCTTGTACTCGCCACGGATATCGTCGATCTGCCAGCCGCCCTTAGTGAGCATGGGAAGAACCTTGATATCGTAAGAAGCCTGACCACCGAATACGCCGAGTGCGTCCTCCATTGCCTTGTCGAAGGAGGTACGAACGTTTGCACGAACGTACTGGAGCATCTTAACGGTACCCTGTGCACCACCTGCGATGTTGTACATCAGCTCGTAGTTGTAGTACTCATTAAGGATATCGGTAGAGTGAGTAGACTGATAGTTGAGGTATGCAGTGCACTCAACAAACTTGGTAGTGTTCTTAGCGATTGCGCCGGGACGTGCCATGTTGTGGATCTGAGTGAGGTAAGGAGCATCCTTCTTGTAGCCTGCGTCCTTATCGTAAAGAGGAACAACAACTACGCCGAAGCCCGAGCCCTCTCTCATGGACTGGTACTCTTCATACTCAAGAGCACCAACGAGCATAACGTCGCCGAAGAGAACGTTACCGGTAGAGAATCTGGTACGGATAGCCTGAATGTGGTTACCGCTGCCGGTACCACCCCACTGAGAAATGTTGTAGTCACCGGAGGTAGTACTCTTTACGTATGCAACGCCGGGTGCTGCAAGGAGCTCCTTGATAGCGGTACTGAAATCGCCAAGAGCCTCGTTATCATCGGGATAGAAGTAATCCCAGTCGTTTCTGTCGTAGTTCCACTGCTTCTCGATTACAACTACGGAAGTAGTGTAAAGCATACCGGAAGCTGCAAGACCACCGGAGCAGAGAGCGAAGCCAACCTGCTCGTCGCCGATCCAGCACTGAGTGGTAGCACCGTTACCGTCGTCCATCTTAACTGCGTCGGAGTACTCCATCATAAGATCGTAGGTCCACTCGCCCTTCCATACCTGTGCATAGAAGTCGTCGATAGTGAACTCGCCGTCGCCGTCAAGGTCACCGGTGATGTCCTCACCGTACTTCTCAAGAAGGTCGATACCAACGGGAATGATGAAGAACGCACGGATCATGTCGGTAAAGTAGTCAGATGCAATAACGTACATCTTGTGCTGAGAAAGGGTTACCGAGTTCATCCACTCGTTCATATAACCGCGGTTGTCCGTAGACTCATCGTAGTCAGCATTGTTGAACTCGAAGTAGTTAAGACCGGCAAGCTTACCGGTACCACGGGAAGTACCCTTAAGGTTTGCGAAATAGCCCTTAACCGCAGAACCAACGATATCGTAAACGAAGTTAACGTATACGTCGGGAGCGTTCTTTGCGGTCTTGGAGTTAACTATCTGCTCGATCTGGTCGATACACTTACCGAAAGCGTAGGTTGCGGTGTTATCCCAGTAAAGATAGGTAACATCGATCTTGGTGTCTCTCTTTGCGCGAGCGTTTCTCTGGTCGATACTGGTGTCGATAGCCTTGGTGTAGGTGGAGTCGTCACCTGCGAGGTATCTGTGACAGCCGGAAGAAAGCTCACGGTTGTTGTCGTTCTCGGTGAACTGGAAAATAAGGGTCTGCTTATCCCAAGGATACGAGATCGTTGTGCCGCCGTTCTTCATATCGTAGCCGCACTTATCGCACAGATCATCGCCGTTTTCGTCAACGTGCTTGTCGCAGCCCTCTATGAGAGTCGCGCCGCACTCGTCGCACTTACCGTCCTTGTTGTCGTCGTAGTGCTCGGTGCACTCTGTGGGAGTATCATCACCACAAGAACCAAGAACTGCAACGCAAGCAAACGTCATTACCAGCGCAAGAAACAGACAAATCAGTTTCTTTTTCATGTTTTTTCTCCTTTTTGAATTTGCGCCGCCTTTGAACCCGCAGGCAGCTGGGCGGGGAGCCAAGTGATGTGACATCCTGATACGATTGCTCCGGCAATAACGGTAAGCAATTGGCTCACCATGCCGTTACTGCCGCGAGTGCTTCCGTTCGGGATGCACGCTTGGCATCAGATGTGCACGATACTTTGCTGCTTAATAATATAACATAAAGTTATATATAAGTCAAGACAGTAACTGTTAAAGATATTAATTTTTAGCATTTCCACCAACCAATCGCGCGTATTTTTGTGCATAAGCAACAAACAATTTCCGTACCGCTCTCACGGTCGTTTTTATGCGCTTTTGTGACTGTCGGCTACCGATCCCTGACCGATTGAGCGCCATTTTTCCTCGCGGCTTGACAAGCACAAAATGTGCAAAAAATGCGCGATTTTGTAAATTATAGTTTGCATATTTTGCGACTTAGCGGTATGCGTGTGAAATTAAACGGGTGTTTAGCGCACGCAAAAAGTCGACACAGCGCCCATTTAAGACATGGTCGCATTTTTCAACCAACGTCATGTCTTTTTATATACCAATCAACGTGGCAGCCCCTCTCTTATCAAAAAAGGCTCCGCGGCCGAGGTATACAAAAAGGCCGGAGCCCATCCGAAAAAGATCAGGCTCCGGTCTTTAATATGTAGTGCTGCGAACTATCATCAGTCGAGCTTGAGGGTGTTGAGCATATCTCTGAGCGCCTTAGCCTCTTCGATGGAAATGGTGATACCCTTGCCCATCTTCTCATGATCGGGAGACCAGGTACGGATATCGTAAACGGGCTCACGCTCATTCCAGCTGATGAGATTAAGTTCCTTGTTCCAGCCGTTCTTACCTTCGCTGACGACACCAATAGTCTCAACTACTTCGTATTTAATCTCAGGCATTTCGTTTCTCCTTCTTTTGTTTTAAAAATGTACAATTTAAAATATTTTATATACTATATATAAGTATAATAGCACAACATTCCCCACTTGTCAATAAAATATAGCAAAAATTAATTAAAAAAATGAAAAAATTGCGAATTTTTTCTCTATTTTTACACGATAATTGCCGAAAACATTTAGAAAATGGGCTGTTGTAGACTTGTGGCGCGTATTTCTCGATTTATGTGTACCGTTCAAGATCATCAAGGACGTGGCATTTTTTATATTTTCATATATCTCGTCGCCATTTTAAATCTAAAGTTTTGGCTTTTCATTGATTGTGCAAGCAAAAAAACGCGGTGCTTTGCACCTTTGCGAATCAAAGATTTGCGCTCGCGGAGCAATCTGCGCGCGGCTCGCTTGTGCGAGCACAGACTCGCCCGCGCTTGATTATGTAGCCTTCGGCTTAGCCCGATCGGGATCAAAGTCCGTGCCCTAAAGGGCACAAAAACAAAAAGAGGTCAACCGCAAGGGCTGACTGAATAACTAGGATTTTGCCCATTCGGGCAATATATCCACACTCTTTGCCTGACAAGCTAGCTTGTCGATCTCCGAGTGGGATATGCGAACCTATTTCCTTGACTTCGTCTGCGGAAACTAGGTCGAGTCAATCTAGTTGGTCCACCACGGAAACAAAAAAGCCACCCGTCTGGGTGGCGTTTCCGTGGTGGACCAACTAGGACTCGAACCTAGGACCGACCGGTTATGAGCCGGTAGCTCTAACCAACTGAGCTATTGGTCCGTTGTTAACTATTATATTGTATCAAATAAATGTTAATAAATCATTAACAATAATTGAACAAATCATAAATTAGTTCCCAAGTATGTTTGCTTTTTTGACAAAAGCCGGGCAACAGCTGTTGCCCTGCTTTTGTTTTCTACTTATATTATAATCTCATCACGCGGTGACGGACTTGTTTCTTGCTTTATCAATGCCCTTGATGACAAGGCGCGCGAGGCCGTAGGCGGCAAAAGCGAAGATGATCGTCAAGATAAAGAGCACGCAAACGTAGATGATAGTGCCGAACACGCCTATCCTTTCAACGACGGCGAGGCGTACGTCTTCGATGAAGGGAATATTGCACCTGTAAAGGTTATGGAAATTAACCTTCAAGGAATAGGAAAGAGTTGCGGCGATGGTTACGTAAACGGCAAGGAAAATGCTCATAACCTTTAAATCGTGCTTGGTGCGCAATTCATACAGCTTCAACGCGACGGTGAGCATAAAGTAGAATACGACAAGGTTGTGGAATGCGACAGTGTGAAAATCTCCAAACGCCCCGAAAAAGTTCTTTATATTCCCTGCGGAATAAATAACGTCGGGCATCAGGATCATATCGAGTGTGAGCGATGCAAGACAGCCAAACGCCGCGGTGTTGGTGATGTGGCTGTACTTTCCGTGGTAGAACGCGTGAAAGGGCAGTAGGTAGAGGAAAAGCGAGCAATAATGAAACGGCAGCGCGTAAAGGTCATAGCTGCCACCTTTTGCGGCGTTTATCTGCTTCATTACCTCTAAGACAAGCAGGGTGACTGCGATTATCTGGAGAGGTATATAACGTCTGTTAGGCTTTAGCTTGCCCATAAGTCTTGCCACGAGGGCAGAAACCAATGCAAAAAACAAAAACGTGGGTACGATCTGATAAAGATGTGTGAGTGTCCAAAGACCCATAATGATCCCCCAATCTGCCGGACTTGCCGACTGCTTCTATAAGCTAATTTTATCATTTGAGTGTACAAAAATCAATATTTTCGCCCTTTAAATAATATTAGTTAAGAATTCAAACGGTATTTTCGGGTGCTTTATTGCATATAAAGCACAAAAAAACGGCGTCCGATGCGGACGCCGTTTTGATTTTCAATTAATTAGTTGTACTCACAAACGATGGATACGCCGGTGTAAGAAAGAGTGATGGAAGCGATCTTGCCATCAGCCTTGATTACGGAGATAAGCGCATCGGAGCCAACTGCGTAACCGATAACAGCCTGGGTATCAGCTGCGGGAACGGTTATAGCGAGAACGTTACCGTCGATGGTAAAGGTCTTGATAACGCTGCTGTCGATGTCGAAGTTAACGCCGGTAGCACCGAGCTTGCCGGAGATAGCGCCGCCATCAGAGTAGTTGCCGTTTGCGTCGCAAGTAACAGTACCGGTAACAACCTCAAGGTCCTCGGTGGAATCAAGGCCGGGGATAGTCTCGATGGAGTAGGTCATGGTGCTGGTCTTGTCTGCGTTGTATACTGTGGTGTATGTAGAAGTAAGAGTACCTTCAGCGGTGTCAGCGGTTACGGTAACCTTAAGAGTGGAAACCGTGGTAGCACCGAATGCGGTGATGAAGTCAGCAGCAGCCTCGGTATATACGGGAGCTTCCTCATTACCGCCGCAAGCGAACAGCGCAAAAGCACAGGTGAGTACGAGTATAAGAGTTAAAATCTTCTTCATTGCATTTTCTCCTATTCCTTATAATCAATAAGCAAGCTCAACGCGCTGGGACTTGTATTCGTAGTTGGTGGTCATAACCACTCTACGCTCGGGGTAGTAACGAGTACCTGCGATGGAGTAAGAGATGGTGATGGAGGTTACGAATGCGCCGTCATTGGTGATGATGACCTCAACATCAGAGCTTGCGGTAAGGAGAGCAGCGTCGTCAGCGGTTGCGCCGAATACTGCTGCGATGTTTGCGTTAAGAACGGTAAAGGTGAGAGTGTTGGTTCCATTCTCGCCCTCGGTGTAGGTTGCGTTGGTAAGAAGGCTGTCGGTAAGATTGATTGCGATAGAGCCTGCGGTAGGACCGAAGTTAAGGCCGTTAGGATCCCAAGCACCACCGTTGGTACGGCGGCCGTAATCCTCGAGATACTCAAGAGAACCGGTCTCGGTGTCAATAGGACCAACAACGATTGCGTTAGCACCGTCAGCAACTTTGCGAAGGTAATCCTGCTCATAGGTCTGAACGGTAGCCATCTTGCCGGCGATAGTACCGGTTACAAGCTCGTACTTTCCGTTAAGAACAGCAGCGGTGGTACCGGATTTGTCCACGATGCTCTGGGTGGAAGTGGTAACGATCTTGGTAGGAAGGCTGTTTTCATAGAACTGCGCGGTTTTCTGTGCGCCGGTAAGCTCTTCTTCCTTGCCGCATGCGAACAGAGCGAAGGAACAAGCGAGCACAAGAAGCAAACAAATTATCTTTTTCATCTTTTTCATCCTTTCAATGCACGATCTTGTCATCCATTACTCTGCGGTTGCAGTAACAGGAGTGTAGGTGTAAGAGGTCTCAACGAGAACCTCGGTGCCGTCGGTAGTAGTGTATGCAAGGTTTACTCTGGAAAGACGAGCGCCTGCAAGCTTAACGGTAAGAGTAGCTGCGGTAGCAGAGATCTCAGTACCGAATATTGCCTTAACCTGCTCAGCGGAGATCTCAGCGGTAATGGTGTTACCGTCTCTTGAGAGTCTGTACTCGCCAATGGTTTCAGCGGTAAGGTTAAGAGTGAGGGACATGTAAGCAACCTCGGGAGCTGCGGCAGTGGGCTCACCGTTAAGAAGGTACTTCTGACCGTCGTAAACGATCTCGCCGCTCTTGGTGATTACAGAGCCGGTGGTGCTGTCTGCAGTTACAGGAGCCTTCTCTTCATACTCGTAGGTGAATACGAAGCCGTTCTCTGTCATTACAGTCTCGTAGGTGCCGTTGTAGTAAACTTCACCGCGAGTGTGAGTAGTCAAAGTGGTGATTTCGGTAGGTTCCGATGCATTGACCGATGCGAGAAACGCCTCGAGAGTTTCGTCGGTCTTGCCGCAAGCAAAGAGAGCGAGGCAGCAAGTAAGCGCCAGAATCAAGCAAATTATTTTTTTCATCTTAATACCTTTTGCCTTTCTTTGGTGTTGTTCGTGAAAAATATATTAAACTAATATAATTATATCTTTTCATATGTGAAAAGTCAATAGCAAACTTGCTTGTTGGTAGCGCACACCCCGCCAAATTTTAGGGTCATAATTTATTAAAAATAACCAAATACACACCCGCGCACCTCAAAATGCACCATTTTTTACGCCTCAAAAAGCAAAAATGCAGTCACAAAGCGCCAAGGCAAAAGCCGCAACGCTATGCGATTGCATTTTCGTATCCGTCACTTGCTGATGATGCTGACGTTCTCGGGATTTACGCCGGTGGTATCGTAAACTATGGCAAGGATCTGTGCCGCCTCGTTTGCCTGGAGGCTGTCTGCCTTTACGATAACGCTCACCGCGTCGTCGCTGATGATCGCAACGCATTCCTCAAAGCCCTTTGCCTTAACGAGAGTTTCAATATTCATCTCGTTCTGAATGTCTACGGCGATCTTTGAGATCTTTGCGGCTGCCTCGGCCTTTGCCGCCTCGCTCGCCTGTGCGTTTTCGGTCACGAGAGTAAGCACGTCGATCGCCTCATCTCTTGACTGCTCGCGGGAGAGTGCGGTAGCGGTGAAATAGTTGTTGGACGAGCCGGTAGAGGTATCTGCGCCGGTGGTTTCGCTGTCGGAGTAGCCGTTTTCCATATTGTTATCTCCGTAGCCGAGAGATCCGAGCGGATCGTAGAACCAACGGTAATTGAGATATACCGCCATACCGATCAGAAGCACAGCCACAACAAGCACCGCGCTTTTAGCCGCCTTGGATGCAAAGAATTTCTTGATTTTTTCGGTTTTCATTTTATGCGTTTCTCCTTTTGTTTGTTACTGATTAAGCCTATGACGGCAGTGTGACGGATATTCCTTTCGGTTCTAATTTTTTGATGGCAAGACCGAAACGCGATTTGCGCCTATATCAAAGAGCGCGCAAAGCATTTGAGATAGCCGCGCCCTTACGTCAGATCTGTCACCGCCATCACACACCACACTCACGCCAAGCACCCTCGGAGGCTTGCTCTCGGTAAGCTGATTTCCCTTGTAGGTATTTTCCTCGCCGCGCGAAAACGTGACCATAACGGTACACTTCCCCACCCCGTCCACCTCGGAGCAAAGCTTTTCGAGGCGTTTTTCAAGCTCTTCCTTATATTCCGAAAGCTCCGTGGTGTCGCTCGCTTCGCTCTGACCGACCGAGGACAGCGCCACAAGCATGAGTCCGAGCGACACGAGCAAAAGCAGTAATGCCAGTTTCTTTTTTTCTTTAAAAAATGTAATAAGCTTATCCTGTAAGATCAATTTTTACCTCGCATTCTCCGAGTTCGGCACTCTTCACCGCCTCGGCAATCGAGCGCGCATCTGCGGCTGCGGCGCGCCCACTTAAAATAATGATTATTTTCCCTGCACGCATAGTTTCAACGTCAAGATCTCTTACACTTACGGTGACCTCACCCTCGGAAAGTCCGTACTCGCCGCAGACGTATTTCCTTACCCCGTCCGAAAAGGCTGCCGCCGTATGCTCATAAAAGAGAGTATCGTTCGGATCGTATTCCACTCTGATACCGTCAAAGCAGTCGCTGAAAACGAGCTCCGAAAGGTCGCCTGTGACCGAAATTATCGGCAACGTTACCGTATAAAGCAGTACCATTGCCATCGCGGCACGCGAAATTTTCGACAGCGAGCCGCCATATGACACAAGTCCGCCGAGGGCGACTATGGCAGTGGCTGTCATAACCGAAATTATGTATCCGCTCACGAAAACGAAACACCCCCTTTTACAAACACGACGACCTCAATAATACACACCAATACCGAGGTCGAATAGACGGCAATAAGGGTGTCGAGCGCCGCTCGGATTGCCGAATAACATCGCACGCCCCCCGACGAACCCGAAAATTCGAGGTATATAAGGCAAGCGGAGATGGAGAGCCTATACAAGAGCAGCGACACGAGCGGAGCTATGGAGAGGACGAGTATTACCGCTACGCTGCCCATGCCCACCGTGCTTTTCAGGTATGCCATTCCGCCACCGAGAGTGGAAAGCGCGGATGCGACCGTCGAGCCGACTATGGGTATCATGCCTGACGCGGCGTAGCGCGCGGCACGCAGGGTTGCGTTGTCAGCGGCAGAGGCAACCACGCTTTGCATGGCGATCACCGCGGCAAGCAGACTGCCAACAAGACCGACACCCCACATAAACGCGCTCTTAACGCCACGCGCCACGTTTCCTGCTCCGCCCTCGGATATAGATGCGGTAAAACCAAGCGAAAAAACGGCAAAAGAGGTCGGTAAGAGCGCACCCGTGCAAAATTTTTCGATTATCGCGAGGGTCAAATTCATATTGAACGCCTGTGCGCTTGCGGTGCTGATAGCACCCGACGAGGTGCTTATAAGAGTGAATATCGGTATCGCGGCGGAGAAAAAATCCACCACTGTCGTAAGGCTGTGGCGCAAGGCGGCGCAAACGTCGTAAAGGACGGTAAATATCGATGCCGAGGCGATGGCACAAACGGCTATACCGACCGCCGAGTCAAGATTTGCGTCCGTGCCGAGCGAGGAGTGAGTGCTCAGCGACATAACGACCGCAAAGCCGAGCAGCAGAAGAAAAAACTTGACGGCATCTCCCACCCCGTCCGACAGCGCCGCGACTATCTCGCCAAGTAATGCATCTATGCCAAGCTCGGAGCTTACGTCCTCTATATCGAGGTCTATACCGTCGGGAATTATAGATGAAAAATCATCAAGC
Organism: Eubacteriales bacterium; assembly: GCA_045576315.1. Classification (GTDB taxonomy): domain Bacteria; phylum Bacillota; class Clostridia; order Oscillospirales; family CAG-272; genus UBA1740. The sequence continues at coordinate 14,783 of JAZNGE010000027.1, forward strand.
ACGTCCTCACCCTCATCGGCAAATGCCGTTACCGAAAACAAGGTGAATAGAAAAATAATTACAGCCAAAAATCTTATTGATCTTTTCACGATATAAGCTCCCTTCCCATATCGATTATTCCCATAAAGAACGGGGCGGCGATAGCTATTATTTCGAGCCGCGCGATAAGGGTGAGCGCATTACCGATACGTGCCGCACCAAGCTCGTAGCAAACGTCGGAGGATATACCGGCAAGATACCCGATGCCCACGACCTTCAACACCGCATTCAAGCTCTCCCCGACGCCAGAGGAATCGGCAAGGTCACCGAGGACTCCACCGACCTTGAGCGCATACGGCTCGGCAAGCGAAATTATTCCGACGGAGCAAATTATAACAAGCACGGGCGCGCCGCGCCATTTCAGCTCCGATAAAATAAAAAAGGATAGCGCCGCTACCAAAGCAAGCGCACACATCTCGGCTATCAAATGCCAAACACTTCCTTCACCGCGTCAAAAAGCGCGCCCATCTCATCAATAAGCAGCATAAGCACAACCACGACTCCGGCAATAGACACCATCGTCGCCTGCTCATCTCTGCCTATTTTGGAGAGTATCTGACAGCAAACGGCAGCTATCATACCGATGCCGGCAATTTTCAAAAGAAAGGATATATCCATAATTCACCACTCAAATAATAAAAATAATCAGACCGAGAGATGCCGATGCCGTAAGCGTGCGTATCAGCCGTGTCTGCCGAACGGCCTCGACCCGCTCCCCCTCAAGAAGCTCCGAGAGCTGACGGTAGTGGGTGTCGATCAAGCTGATCTCGTTGTCAAGATACCCTTTTCCGAGAGAGGAAAAGAGAGAATCCATTATTCGAGCGCACTCATCTCCCACTATCGCCGGAGCATCGGATGAGGAGAAAGCAGCGGACATATCCACCTCGCTCCCCAAGGGCAAAAAGCCGCACCCGGATAGCTCGTCCGAGTTAAACTCTGCCACAGCCTCGGGCACGGGACGCAGAAAGCAGCCTATCTGCAAGCGTAAAAACGCAACGAAGCGCAAAAGCTCCTCACACACGGCAAGCCGCCGTCTTCTTTGAGTTACCAGCTCACGCGATATCAGTATTGATGTAAACAATAATATACAAATTCCCAAGAGCTTTAACATACATTTTCCTCAACTTTGCAGTAATACCCCGTATCCGTGTGAAATATTCCGAAGAATGTATCAAACACAGCCGCCTTTAAAAACGGCGCAAATCCGCCTCGCAGGGAAAGCGCGGAACGCCCGAGCGCGTGCGCGGTGGCTATTAGGCGCACGCCTGAATTTAAGGATTCGGTCATAGCATCCGACTCACCGCGCGCACCGATCTCGTCAATCGCGATCACCGTCGGCGACATAGTACGCAGCGCGATCTCCATGCCGTCGGCGCGCTTGTATCCGCGCATCAGCATAACTCCAAGACGGCGGCACTCCGCGACGGAAAACTCGCAACGCTCGTCCACGACCGCTATTCTCTCATCCGGGCGGTCTGTCGCTATCATGGACACGAGTGTTCTCAAGGCGGTGGTTTTTCCGACACCTGGGGCGGAATAGATAAGCATCCCCTTTTGCGTGCTCTGCCACGCCGAAAACAGCTCGTCTGCCAGGGACGAGGATGCCGTGGGCACTCTGAACACAAGCGAGCTGATCTCGCTGATGCCTACCAGCCTATCCGACTCGTATCTTGCCTGTCCGCAAACACCAACGCGAATGCCGCCGTCAAGGCTTATGTATCCATCGGTCATCGTGTCGCGGTGGGCATAGACCGCGCCCTTACAGAGCTTATACACTACCCCTTCCATATCCTGTATACTGACATCCACACCGAGAAATATCCGCTCGCCGCCTATCAAGACGGACGAACGCCTGCCGATCGTCAGATGAAGCTCTGACACACTTGATATTCCACCGCTGCGAGTGCGCGCAAGACGGGACAGCTCACGCCCGACATTCGTCGGAAGACAGCACAGTATATTACCAAACATTATAACTAAATCCCTCCCATATTTTTACATTTTTCCTTGACATTTACGGTTTATTGTGTTACAATACTATCAGTTGAGATATATAAATATATCTCCTCCTCCGTCAAAGCACGCGAGGACAGTCGGAATTCAACAAGAAAGGAGAGGAATTCTATGAAGGCTACCGGAATAGTAAGACACATAGACGAGCTTGGTCGAATCGTTGTTCCCAAGGAAATGAGAACGAAAATGAACATCGCATGCGGCGACGCCCTTGAGATCTACGTAGAAGACGACAAGATAGTTCTTACAAAATTCACTCCCAACTGTACCTTCTGCGGCAGTACAGATATTGCTGCCGAGCTTTGCGACAACAAGATCTGTCGCGAGTGTCTTAACAAGCTTAAAGAGCTTGGATAAGACCAACCTTACGGTAAATTATATGCCGTCACTAATCAAATAATTAAAATTTTCGAAAGGAATTTAACAATAATGAAAGTTGTAACCTTTGGCGAAATCATGCTTCGCCTCGCTCCCGAGGGATATCTCCGCTTTGCACAGGCTGACAAGTTCGGCGTAGTATACGGCGGTGGAGAGGCAAACGTCTCCGTTTCCCTTGCAAACTACGGTATTGACTCTGCATTCGTAACAAAGCTCCCCAAGCACGAGATCGGTCAGGCAGCAGTTAACTCTCTTCGCCGTTTCGGCGTTGACACCTCCATGATCGTTCGCGGCGGCGACAGAGTAGGTATCTACTTCAACGAGAAGGGTGCATCTCAGCGTCCCTCCAAGGTTATCTACGACCGCGCTTACTCCGCAATCGCAATGGCACAGCCCACCGACTTCGACTGGAATAAGATCTTTGAGGGCGTTGACTGGTTCCATTTCACCGGTATCACTCCCGCTCTTAACCCCACCGTTGCAGGCATCTGCCTTGATGCTTGTAAGGCGGCAAAGGCTGCAGGCGTAACCATCTCCTGCGACCTCAACTTCAGAAAGAAGCTCTGGTCCAGAGAGCAGGCTCGTGAGACCATGACCAAGCTTTGCGAGTACATCGACGTATGTATCTCCAACGAGGAGGATGCACACGACGTATTCGGCATCGATGCTGAAAACACCGACATCGCAGGCGGTAAGCTCAACCACGAGGGATACAAGTCCGTTGCAAGACAGCTCGCTGAGAAGTTCAACTTCAAGAAGGTTGCTATCACCCTTCGTTCTTCCATCAGCGCAAACGACAACGACTGGGCAGCTCTTCTCTACGACGGTAAGGAGTACTGCTTCTCCAAGTCTTACCACATGCACATCGTTGACCGTGTAGGCGGCGGCGACAGCTTTGGCGGCGGTCTTATCTACGCTTGCCTTAACAACTATTCCACTCAGGATGCAGTTGAGTTTGCAGTTGCAGCTTCCTGCCTCAAGCACACCATTGAGGGTGACTTCAACATGGTATCTGTTGATGAGGTTAAGGCTCTTGCAGGCGGTAACGGCACCGGTAGAATTCAGAGATAATTTCAAAAAAACGAATATAACAAAAGCGAGGAGCTTTTGCGTGCTATCCTTAAGAGAACACGCTAAAGCTCCTCACCTTTTTATTATGCCTAATAATGATCCCCC
>JAZNGE010000028.1:0-5253 GCA_045576315.1 Eubacteriales bacterium
AATTTGAGAAGAACTTCTTCGGACATCAGGTTCCTGCCTTCAAGACCGATATTCGCGAGACCGAGAACGCATACGTTCTTGACGCTGAGCTCCCCGGCTTCTCTAAAGAGGATATCCACGCCGAAGTCAGAAACGGCTACCTTACGATCCAAGCTGAGCACAAAACCGAAAATGAAGAAAAGGACGAAAAGAACAATTATCTCAGAAGAGAGCGTTCTTATGGCTCCTTCACAAGAAGCTTTGATCTGGACGGTATCAACAGTGATGAAATCTCCGCTTCCTACAAGGACGGTATTCTCACGCTGACGCTGCCTAAAGCAACACAGAAAGTCGAAGAAGGCAGACGACTTGAAATCCAGTAAATAATCGGGGGACCCTTCTTCGTAAGGGTTCCCCCGCTCTTATAGCCGAAGAGAGTCGAACGCATACGCCCTGCGGCGAGCAATTTTTGCGTCTTTCGCCAAATCTCGTCTTGCAAGATGGCATCTTGCTTCAACTCGCTTTGACTAAATCCATCAAAAATTTCGACGCCGGAGGGTGCTTTGCAGTTTTGAGTGAACAAATATTTTGCAGATGCAAAGAGAAAATGCGCAGTAATATAAGATATTGCAAGCATTTTATCTGCCGCAGATGCGGATATTTGTCACACAAAACCGTATGAGTTCGGCTCTCTTCGGCTATAGGAGTAGTTACTATGCTGAATACAAAGCAGGATTTTATAAAAGCACTTAAGGATATAATCGATCCGGTAATACCCTATTACACGCCGAAAAAAGCAGGCATAAAGCTCGGACACTTCGAGGCCTCGTATTCTGACGAGGTGGCGAAAATGGAAGCGTTTTCGCGCATTTTATGGGGTCTTGCACCCCTTTGGGCGTGCGGCGAGTCTGCCGGAGAGTTTGACAAGATATACGTTGAGGGAATAATCAACGGCACAGATCCCGAGAGCGACGAATACTGGGGAGATATTCCCGAGGTGTCGGGCGATCAGAAAATAGTTGAGATGGCGGCACTCGGACTTGCGCTTATACTCGCGCCAAAGAAGGTATGGGAGCCACTTAACGAAAAGCAGAGAGCGAACTTTCACAGATGGTTAAGCCAGGTCAACTGCGAGATAACCTGCGGAAACAACTGGCAGCTCTTCCCTATACTTGTAAACCTCGGCTTTAAGAACGTGGGTGCGCCCTACGATGCCGACAGACTTAAGGTGTGCGTTGAAAAGTGCCACAGCTTTTACCGTACTGACGGCTGGTACCGCGACGGTCACACCGATCAGGCGGATTACTACATACCCTTTGCGATACATTTTTACTCGCTTATATACGCAGGTGTGATGAGGGATGAGGACCCCGAAAACAGCCGCATTTTCAGAGAGCGCGCAGAGCTGTTCGCAAAGAGCTTTATATACTGGTTTGACGAGAACGGCTCATCACTCGCTTTTGGCCGCTCGCTCACCTACCGTTTTGCGCAGTGCGCATTCTTCAGCGCGTGCCTTTTTGCAGGGGCGAAGCCCTTTTCGGTCGGTGTTATAAAGGGCATCATATCAAGACATCTTGAATGGTGGCTGTCAAAGCCCATATTTGATAATGCGGGTATTCTTACCGTGGGATACGCCTATCCCAACCTCAATATGTCGGAGTTCTACAACGCGTACGGCTCACCGTATTGGTCGCTCAAGGCGTTTTTGTTCTTGGCGCTTGACGAGGACGACGAGTTCTTTAAGGCGGAGCCCCTCCCCCTGCCGAAGATGGAGAAGCAGATAACCATTCCGGTGGCGTATATGACTGTGCAGAGGGTGAACGGCTATGCGGTTGCCCTGACGGGCGGTCAGTACACGAATTGGGGTATGAGCCACACACCCGAAAAGTACTCTAAATTTGCCTATTCATCTCGCTACGCCTTTTGCGTATCGAGGACTATGGATTCGATATACAACGCCTCTCCCGACTCGACACTTGCCTTTGTCGCAGACAATACGGTATTTTACCGCCGCAAGTGTATAGAGCATTCTATGGACGAGATGGGACGGCATTATTCCAAGTGGTCGCCCTGCCGCGGCATTACCGTAGAGACACTGCTTATCCCCACGGATGACGGTCATATAAGGCGACACACCGTAACGAGCGAATTTGACTGCGTGGCGTATGACACCGCGTTTGCGACACCCCTTGGCGGTGGCGGTGAGATACACGGCGCGGGGGACGAGGTAATCCTCAGTTGCGAGCCGAACTCTAACCTTATATACCCCAAATGCGAGATAAAGGCGGTCAAGTATCAGATAAAGGCAGGAGTGACAAATATAGAAACTGCTGTAATTTATCCCAAGGATTAATTTGTTTTTCTTGTATTTGCTTTGGTAAAATCTTTCAAAATCGAATGGAGAGCGACATGATTATAAACAACGCTTTTACAGGCAACAAAAAGATGCTTAAGGGCAATCTGCACATGCACACAACGCGCTCTGACGGCAGACTTACGCCCGAGGAGGCTATGCGATACTACAAGGAGCATGGCTACGATTTTATCGCTATAACCGACCACAGAGTTTACAACACAAAGAGTTTTTTGCCCGATATTGATCTGACGGTTATTCCAGGAATGGAGTTTGACAACGGCTTGAGTATTCCCTGCGACCACGGCTTCAGATGCTTTCACACGGTTTGCATAGGCTCACTTGACGAGGAGAAGAACGGCTTTAGTCACGATGAGCGCGTGCCCTCGGCAAAGGCGCAGAATCAGGAGGAATATCAGCCCTATCTTGACGAGATACACGCCAAGGGCAATATGACTATATACTGCCATCCCGAATGGAGCTCTACCCCTGCAAGATACTTTGACAAAATGCAGGGCAACGTCGCTATGGAGATATGGAACAGCGGCTGTGTCATTGACAGCGATATGGATAAGGACGCGGCGTATTGGGACGAGCTGCTCGGTATGGGTGTGCGCCTTTTTGGCGTTGCGACAGACGACTCGCACTCGAGCGGCGATGCCTGCCACGGCTGGATAATGGTCAATGCGGATAATGACGTTGACTCGATACTTGAGGCGATAAAGAACGGTGCGTTCTATTCCTCGACGGGCCCGGAGATCTACGACTTCAGAGTTGAGGACGGACTTATAAAGATCAAGTGCTCGCCCGTAAAGAAGATAAGACTGCACTCGGACGGACACTACACCTTGATCAAGCGCGCCGGGGGCGAGGACATTACGTACGCCGAGTTTCCTCTTAAGTGCGCGGATTGGATAGGAAAATACGCCTACGTGCGCATGACGGTGATCGACAGGGACGGAAAGCACGCGTGGACTAACCCTATATTTCTTGACGGAACGGATGAACAGTAATATTTAGCACGTAGGAGATAGACTAATGAAGGAATTTTTTCACTATTTCTTTGGCAAGGGTGACGAGATAGAATTCAGCAACTTTTCCCTTGCGCATTTTTTGCCGATAGTTTTAATGATCGGTATTATCTACCTTATTTACAGATTCAGAGATAAGATCGCAGCCTACAAGCACGAGGGTCGCATAAGACTCGCGCTTGCCATGGTTATGATAATCACCGAGATGTCGTATTTCTGGCGGCTTGTTGGCGTGCCGGAGCTTGATGCAAACCCCATTGACCATCTGCCGATAACCGTATGCGGCTGGGGCGTTATTTTCTGCTCGTTTATGCTTTCATCAAAGTCAAAGGGTCTCTTTGACATTGCTTATTTCTGGTTGTTTGCGGGCACGATATTCGCGCTTATAACGCCTACCGTCATATCCTACACCGGCCCGACGAGATTCAGATACTATCAGTTCTGGCTGGAGCATACCACGGGTTATATCGCGGTGTTCTATATGATATTCGTGCATAAGTTCAGACCGACGTTCAAGTCGGCGGTAAAATCATACGCGACAATGACCGTGCTGGCGATTGTTGCCTACGTTGCGAACGTAGTGCTTGGCCCCGGTGCGAACTATCTCTTTATGGCAAAGCCGGAATCGACCCCGTCGATACTCGATATTTTGCCCCCTAACTTTGCGCTCAGACTTTGCATTATGGCGGTGGCGGTTTCGACGCTGTTCTTCCTTTCCTATCTGCCTTGGCTGATGATGGATATGAAGCGAAAGAAGGAAGAAGCCGAGGCAAAATGAGAGCGTGCTTCTCATCCGCCGTACTCGTCGATGCTTGCCGTTGACGAGGGATGGGGAACGTAATATACTTAAAGACGAAAAAAGCCGAAAGGACTGAAAAAATGAAGGCTAGAGAGATAATGGAAGTGCTGTTCTCTTCTGCGATGGATTGGGCAGACTTTTCAAACACTTGCGACACCTGCAAGGCGGGAGATGCCGATCGCGAGACAAAAAAGGTTGCGGTATGTATGTTTCTGACACCCGACGTTTTGAAGGAAGCAAAGGAGTGGGGCGCGGAGCTGATCATCACGCACGAGCCGAGCTATTACAACCATTTTGACGTTCATTCCGACGATAAAATTGAGGTGGAAAAGCGCCGTTTGATAGAGGAGTCGGGTATTACGGTATGGCGACTTCACGATCATCCGCACTACACGTACCCCGATCAGATCGCGGCAGGTCAGCTCAGGCAATTCGGCCTTAAGGGTGAGGTAGAATACACTCACTCCTTTGACCTTGTGCGCGTGCATCTTGACAGGGCGATAACTCCGCGCGAGCTGGCACGGGATATTGAAAAGAAATGCGGTGTGCGACACCTGCGCATTTGCGGTGCGGCAGACATGCCCTGCTCCACTGTATCGGGAATGTTCGGTGCGCCCGGAAACGCAATACTCGACGAGCTTAAGAGCGACAAATGTGAGATACTGATATGCGGTGAGACCTGCGAGTGGCAGATGGCTGAATATGCGCGCGATGCGGCGCAGCTCGGCTACAAGAAGGCTATGATCGTTATGGGACACGTTGGCTCGGAGCGCGACGGAATGGTATTTATTGCCGATCTTTTGAAGGAAACGCTGCCGGAGCTTGACGTTAAATACATTGAGTGCGGCGAGGTTTATACGTATACGGATTAGTGCGCATAGCGCACCATGAAATTAATTCGCGGTGGCTAGCTAACGTATGTTTCCCGTAGGGGCGATTCACAGCGTACCGCCATAGAGCAGGTACGCAACGAAATTTGCCCTTGCGGGCAAGTGAAATCGCTTCGCGGTGAAATATTTGCTTCGCAAATGTGAAATGTTCGCTATGCGAACGTGGGCAAATTTCATTTCACATCGAGCAAAGCGAGATAT
>JAZNGE010000029.1:0-32417 GCA_045576315.1 Eubacteriales bacterium
ATCCCGCGCGTACCGACAAGTACGAGGGCACAGCCGAGCAGTGGAACGAGGCGCAGGCTATAATGGGCGACCTGCTTGACGAGTACCTCGGCCGCGATAACTACGTTATCGGTATTGACGAGGCGGCGTTCTACGGTCCGAAGCTTGACATTCAGTGCAAGAACGTATTCGGCAAGGAGGACACCATCGTTACCATTCAGGTAGATATGCTTCTTGCAAAGAAGTTCGGTATGGAATACGTTGACCGCGACAACACCACCAAGACTCCTTACATCATTCACAGAACATCACTTGGCTGCTATGAGAGAACGCTTGCGCTTCTTCTTGAGAAGTATGCGGGTGCGCTTCCCGTATGGCTTGCGCCCACGCAGGCTGTGGTTATCCCCGTTGTTTCCGACTTTGCGGACTATGCGGCAGAGGTTACCAAGAGAATGCAGGCGGCAGGCATCCGTGCGGAGCTTGACGACAGAAACGAGAAGCTCGGTTACAGAATCCGCGAGGCACAGCTGTCCAAGGTTCCTTATATGATAGTAGTAGGCGAGGACGAGATGAAGGCTGACTCGGTTACCGTAAGAGCGCGTACTGAGGGCGAGGGCGGTAAGTTCAGCGTTGACGAGTTCATCGCAAAGGTAGTTAACGAAATCGAAACGAAGAAGCGTTGATCGATATGAAATACGTAATTAAGAACGAATATTACACCGCGACGGTAAACGAGGTCGGCGCAGAGCTGACCTCCGTCGTCACGGCGGACGGACGCGAGATAATCTGGCAGAGTCCGTGCGAGGATTTCTGGTCAAAGCACGCGCCCTTGCTCTTTCCCGTTTGCGGAAAGCTAAAGGATTCGAAATACACGTACGGCGGCTTTGAATACAAGATGAAGGGTCACGGCTTTATCGGCGGTATATCCTTTGACCTTGTTGAAAAGGGCGAGGACTACGTGATTCTGCGTTCGGTTGCAAGTGCAAAAACGCACGCGGTATATCCCTTTGAATATTCCTTTACAGCGAAATACGCGCTTGAAGGAAAGAAGGTCGTATGCACGGCTACGGTAGAAAACAAGGACAAAAAGGTAATGCCGTATATGTTCGGCTGGCACCCCGGATTTGCGCTTAATTGCGATAATGGGGCACAAATTGAGGACTACGTACTCGATTTTGAAGGTACGTCGGCTTTAAAGCAGATACCCTTGCAGCACGTATCGTTTGCTTCGCCGATAAGAAAGGATTTTCCGCTCGACGATGGAAAATACACTCTGTGCGAGGCTGAAATATACGAAAACGACACCTTGATTTTCGAAAAAGCCCCCACCCGTGTAACATTATCGACTCCGAAGAGCTCCTACAAGCTCACAGCCGAGTGGAGCGAGGGCACCCCTTACCTGTGCGTATGGAAGGAGCCGTCGCACGATGCGAGATTCATTTGCCTTGAGCCGTGGACAGACGTGCCCTCGGATGGCGAGATCGCAGAGTGCTTTGAAACTCGCAAGATGCAAAGACTTGCACCCGGAGAGAGTGCGACACACACGCTTGCTTTTGAGTTTTCAATCTGACACGAAGTGAAAATACAAAAAGGAAATAAAGATGAGTTTGATTAAGAAAATATTTTTAACCGCTTCCCTGCTTGCGTTGATGCTTGCGCTCGTTGCTTGCGGCGGTGAATGCACGCACAATTTCGGAGAATGGGAAACGACTACGGCGGCAACCTGCGAGACTGCCGGTGTGCGTGAGCGCACCTGCAAAAAGTGCGACAAGGTTGAGTCCGAGAGCATAAAGGCGCTCGGTCACAGCTACGGCACTGCCGAGTCTGACAACAACGCGAGCTGTGTATCAATGGGCACGAAGAGCGCGCCCTGTCTTAACGAGGGCTGCACGTCAAAGAAGATTGAGGCACTTCCCGGCAACCCGCTTGGACATCAGTACAAAAATGGCGTATGCTCGGTCTGCTCTGATGCGATGACGCTTGATAAGACCTTTAATGATGCGGACGGCATTACGGTAAAGGTATACCGCGGCACAGACGGTCACTACGAGCTTGACGTTATCGGCAGCGGCGCTATGAAGGACTACACCGCTGAAGAAAAAGCACCTTGGGCTGAATATGCAGAGAAGGTGACGACGGTACATATATACGAGGGTATAACCGCGGTTGGCGACTATGCCTTTAGCGGATTTGTAAAAATTCAGAACGTATTTATAGACAAGGGTGTAAAGAAGGTAGGCTTGAACGGCTTTGATCCCTCGACCGCGCCCAAGAGAGTTTATATTGAGGATATTGCGACTTGGGTCGGAATGGAATACGAGGGCGAGGGCGCGCCTGTGCTTTGCCTCACGAGCTTCCTTTATATGAACGGCGACGTCGTAAAGTATCTCGAGATACCCGAGGGTGTGAGCGAGATCGCGCCTTACGCATTCTACAACAACACCATGCTTCTTACGGTTAAGATACCCGAGAGCCTTACAAAGATCGGCGAATACGCATTTTACGGTGCAGGCGCGATCGAGGAAGTACACGTAAAGAATCTTGCAAGCTGGTGCAAGATCGACTTTGCGGGCGAGTACGCAAATCCCTTGAACGTTGGACAGGATCTGTACGTCAATGACGTTTACACGACCGTGCTTGAAATTCCCGACGGAATCACATCTATCGGCGCGCGTGCCTTTGAGGGTGGCGCTTGTATAAGAGAGATCGTGCTTGGCAAGGACGTTGTGACTGTTGGCGAAAAGGCGTTTTACGATTGCAAGAACGTTGACAAGATCACCTTGAACGACGGACTTATCACTATTTCCAACTACGCATTCTACGGTTGTGCGAAGCTTAGCGAGATCGTAATTCCCGAGAGCGTTGAGAGCGTTAAGTCAGATGCCTTCCGCGATTGCGCAAAGCTTGAAACCGTGACCTTTGCGGCGGGCACAGACATCGCAGCTGATGCGTTTGCAAACTGCACTTCCCTCTCGACCGTAAACTACGGCGGCACTGAAGCAGAGTGGTTGGCACTTGGCGTTGTGCTTGGCGAGGGTGTCACAGTTAACTTTGGAGAATAAGCAAAAATATAAGCCCGACGGCTCACCGTCGGGCTTTTTTGTTGCTTAATCGTCAAGCATTATATTAAGTATTTCCTTATCGGTCTGGCGCATACCGTCCTTGGCAAGACGGGCAATAGAGCCGATGGTATTTTCGACGCCCTTCTTTACGATGCCGTCGCCGCCGAAGAACTGGTTGCCAGCCTTGAAAAGATGGAAGCCAAGCAGACCGTTTTCAACCGCGGTGGCGATCTTGGCGGCACAGGATGCCTTTGCGCCGTCGCAGATAAGACCGGAGTCGATGGCAAGGGCGTTTACGAGGGTGTGCGCGATCTCGCGGAACTTGCCGCCGTGGAGATAAGCAACACCGCAGCCCGCACCTGCGCCTGCGGCAACTGCGCCACAGTAGGCGGAGAGTGTGCCGATACCGCTCTTGACGTGTATTGTAATAAGGTCGGAAAGACAGAGGGCGCGGTAAAGAAGCTCGCTTGAAACGCCCATTTCGCGAGCGTATACGATTACGGGGATAGAAGCGGTCATGCCCTGGTTGCCGCTGCCGGACACGATTATAACCGGCAATTCACAGCCGTTCATACGTGCGTCGCTGCCTGCGGCGGTATACGCCTTTGCCTTGATGCTGACGTCGGGGGTATATGCGGAGAGGTAGACCTTGCCGATATTGGCGCCGTAGTCATTGCGAAGTCCTTCCTCGGCGATAGCCATATTATAGGCGATCTGTCGGTCGAGGACTTCCTTTATGTCGTTTATATCAACGGTGTCGGCAAATTCGACGATCTCCTTGACGGAAAGCTCGATCTTCTCTTCCTTTTCGGCAATATCGCCGTCGGAGTGATAGATAACGTTGCCGTTCTTTTTTATGGTGGTGATGTTGGTGTGTCTGCCGACTATCTCGACCTCGGACGTATCGGACGCGGCGGTGAGGGTGACGTGGATATAAAACGCCTCGTCGGTATCGGCAAGCGCGACCTTTACGGGAAAGTGCTGCTTTTTCTCACCCATTTCGGCAATCTGCGCCTCGGTGACCTCGGAGATGACCTCGAGTCTTGCCTGTGCGCGTCCTGCGACGAGTCCGGCGATCAGTGCCGAGTCGATGCCGCGCATACCGCCGGTATGAGGCACGACAACGCTTTTTGCGTTTTTGATTATATTACCGCTTACCTCTATGTAGGCAGAATCGGGGAATGTGCCGAGCGTTTCGCGTGCGGTTGCTGCCGCAAAGGCGATGGCGATAGGCTCGGTGCAGCCCATAGCGGGAATAAGCTCTGATTTGAGAAGCTCGACGTATGCGGCGTAATTCTCTTTACTCATTTGTGTTCTCCATAAATCTATCGATAAGCTCGCGCGCTTCGGTGAAGGTATCGCCGGCGGTATCGAGCCAAATTATGCTTTTTTCCTTGCGGAACCAGGTCATCTGTCGCTTTGCGAAGTGGCAGATCTCCTTATAAAGCTCGGCGCGGTAGTCGTCGAACGAGGGATATTGACCCGAAATATAGCGGTACGTATAGCGATATTCAAGACCAAGCTTTTCAAGAAACTCGGGAGTTGCACCGAGCTTTACGATACGCTCGACCTCATCTATCATACCTGCTTTGATCCTATCGTCAAGGCGTTCGCCAATGCGGCGGTAGAGGGTGTCGCGGTCAAAGGTCATACCGAGCTGAAGGACGTCGTATCGGGGAGCAGACTCACTTTCGGCACTTACGCCGGCAGAAAGCTTCTCTATCATTCTGATCATTCTGCGCTCACTTACCTCGCCTGCGATCTCGGTAACGCCGTAGTTCTTAAGGATAGCGCGAAGCTCGTCGGCACTCTTCTGTGAGAGGGTCTTACGAAGCTCGTCATTCGGGGGGACGTCGACGAGGTTATAGCCCTCAACGACCGAGCGGGTGTAGAGGCCCGTGCCGCCGACAAGAAGCGGCAACATACCGCGAGAGGATATATCGTCTATTGCGGCGTATGCGAGGGGCTGAAACTCTGCCATGGAAAAGGGCTCGTTGAGATCGAGAATATCTATCAGGTGGTGCTTTACGCGCGCCATCTCCTCGGGGGTGACCTTACCCGTGCCGAGATCGAGGTGGCGGTAGACCTGTCGGGAGTCGGCGGAAACTATCTCGGTGCCGTAATGCTCTGCAAGCTCGATGCCGAGAGAGCTTTTGCCCGAGGCGGTAGTGCCGACTATTGATACAAGCTTATTTTTCATTTATAACCTCTTTTGGAAATGCGGCTCTGAATGTGTTGATTACGAATATAGCGCAAAGGAGAAGGCTGGCAAGCTCGGCAATCGGAAATGCCCACCAAACAGCCGAAACATTGCCGGTAAGTGACATAAGAAACGCTACCGGTATAAGTATGACGAGCTGACGGCCGATGCTGACGAAAAGTCCGTAGATGCTTTTACCGAGTGCCTGACAGGAGGAGATGCTGACTATCGAGAAGCCGGCAAAGAGGAAGCTCCAGCTGATAGTGCGGAGCGCGCCGTTGCCTATGGCTATCATCTCGGGTGTTGCGTTGAATATCGAAAGCAGCGCGCCGGGGATAGTCTGAAAGACTATGAGGCAAACCACGGTATAGACTATCGCCGTTACGTAGGAGAGGCGCATCGTTTTGAAAACGCGGTCCTTATGCTTTGCGCCGTAGTTGTAGGAGAGGATCGGCACCATACCGTTATTAAGGCCGATTACCGGCATAAACACGAAGCTCTGGAGCTTGAAGTAGACACCGAAGACGTTAAGTGCGGTATTGGAGAAGCTGATAAGAATGGCGTTCATACAGAGTGTCATTACCGTTCCTATCGCCTGCATAAGCACAGAGGGAATGGAGATTATGAGAATTTCCTTGATCAAGGGGAAATCGGGGAAAAAGTTTTTGATTTGTATTTTGATCTCTTTATTAAAACAGACGTTGAACACTATTGCCAGGACTGCGGCAACGAACTGACCGATAACGGTAGCGACCGCAGCACCGAAGATGCCCATTTCGGGCAAGCCGAGATAGCCGAAGATGAGGATGGGGTCAAGAATGATATTGACTATTGCGCCGACGCCCTGGGTTATCATACTCAAAACCGATTTACCGGTTGCTTGAAGAAGTCTTTCGCCAAGCACCTGTACGAAGATGAATACAGAGCCGATGGTTACCACAGCGACGTATTTATAGGTATAATCGGCAAGAAGCGCGTCGCCTGCAGACTGCGAATTTGCAAACATTTTTGCAAAAAATATTCCGAATATAAGGAAGAGGATATAGCCGCAGAGCATAAGGAAGAAGCCCTGCCCTGCTATCTTATTCGCCTTTTTGAAATTGCGCTGTCCGAGTGAGCGTGAAAGGAGTGCGTTTATACCTACCGCAAGACCGATAGATACGGCGAGAAGCATATTCTGTATCGGGAAGGCGAGGGTCAAAGCACCCGTGCCCTGATTGTTATTATAGGCTGCAACGAAGATGGAGTCGACGATGTTGTAAAGCGCCTGGACCAGCATAGAGATAACGATAGGAAGAGATACCGAGAACAGCAGCTTGCCTACCTTCATCGTGCCCATTTTGTTTTCTTTTACGATTTCTGACATTTTTTGTGTTTTTCCGTTCTTTTAATTATCTTATAGCCGAAGGGAGTCAAAGTCGTAAGGTTTGGAGTGATATATTTTTTCACATACTTCACCGATTTTTTCTTAAATATCGTATATTCCTCAAAAAAATTGGTTCGTCTTTGAAAAAATCTATTCACTCAAAACTGCGGAGCACCCCGCGGCGAATAAATTTTTGATGAATTTTGTTGATGTTAGACGAAGGCAAGTAACACTTGTCGAGTCGAAGATCGGCAAAAGGCGCGAAAATGTATCGTCGCCGGGCTTGCGAGTTCGACTTCCTTCGGCTATATATTAGCACAGTGCGCGCGAAAAGTCAAGAAAAAAGGAATTGGATTTAGTAATCCAATTCCTTGAGATTTCGGATAACGGTTTTTCTGCCGCGCCAGCCGAATGCGCGCTTTTTAAATTCCTCGTCGGAAAGCGAGGAAAGTATGTCGGTTGTTAGGCGCTCTATTCTGTCCTTATGGAAAAATTCGATAGGCGTGATTTGGGGATCACGGTTGTAGGGACAGACGGTCTGACAGACGTCGCACCCCCATACCGTGTCAAATTTTCGCATCATTTCGACCTCTTCTACGGTAAGATCGCCCTTTCTTTGAGTGATGGCGGAGAGGCATTTATCGCTCTTTGCACGGAGTATTCCCGTCGGGCAAGCGCGAAGGCACGCGCCGCAATGTATGCAGCTGCGGACGGGTATCGGTGAGATCGCACCGAGAAGCTCGGGCTCAACGTCGGTAACTATATCGGCAATAAAGACGTAGGTGCCGTATTTTTCGTTGATAACGAGGGTGGAGTCGCCCTTTATGCCAAGGCCGGATATGACGGCGGCGTGGCGCTCGTCTATTGAGGAATGGTCGCCGTAGCCGCGGAAGCGGTTTTCGGGAAATTCGGCACTAAGGCGGGATATGAGCGCGTCGGTCAGTTCCTTGATAGCAATATGGTAGTCGTAAGATGCCGCATAGCGAGAGAGGTTTACGGTTTCGCCTGCGTAGTATGGCAAAAGGAAGATTATCACACTTTTCGGTGTGAAGCCCTCGCGCGCTATGAGGTCGGGACGAAGCTCGTGACAGTCGGAGTACGAGAGAATGGAATAGTATTCAATTTTTTCTTCCGAAAAGAAGTCCTTGACTGATTTTATCACTCTTTTACACTCCGTTTTTTCTTTTATTTTAGCACACGTGCGCGCGTTTTGCAATATATTTCTTGACTTTACATCGGTTATGTGGTAAAATGTATCCGTAAAACTATGCAATTATGGAGTTTTTTGTATGTTTAATCTCAATGAAGGACTTATGCAATATATTTTCGAGGGTAAGGTTGCGGACTGGAAGTTCTACCTTGCGTACGCGCTCGGTGTTCTCGCGATAATCGTAATTCCCTACCTGCTCGGAAGCATCAACTCGGCAATTATAATATCGAAGGTCGGCTTCGGTGACGATATAAGAAAGCACGGAAGCGGAAACGCGGGCTTGACAAACATGCTGCGCACCTACGGACTCGGAGCGGCAGGTCTCACCCTGCTTGGTGACATTCTCAAGACGGTGATCGCGATCTCGGTTGCGGGAGTTATCTGGGGCTTCGGTTACGTTGCGGCGATCAGCACGGAGCAGTTTTTGTACGTTGCGGGTATGTTCGCTGTGCTTGGTCACATTTTCCCGATCTATTACGGATTTAAGGGCGGCAAGGGTGTGCTTGCTACGGCGACTATGGCACTTATGCTCTCCCCCATTCCCTTTGCAATACTGCTTTTAATATTTGTAGGTCTTGTTTGGTGGACCAGATACGTATCTCTCGGCTCGGTAGTAGGCGTAGCGCTCTACCCCGTTATCGTAAGCGGTTACTTTATGGTAAGATTTGGCGTTGCGGCGCCCGGTCTTTGCGCGCTTTGCACGATTATTTTGGCTATACTGATAGTATGGTGCCACAGAGGCAATTTGCAGAGAATTTCTGACCGTACGGAGAGAAAGATCTCCTTTAAGAAGAAGGAAAAAGATGGCGAAGAAAAGTGATTTCGTTGATTTGGCGGTGCTTGCTTTCAAAAGAGAGGCATTAAAGAAGCTCGTTTTCTCGCGTCCCGATAACAGCGAGATACAAAAGGTATCGGGTCGGTTGTGCGCACACAGGGGCAGGCGCGTGCTTGCGCTTGAATATTCCCTGCCCGGTAACACCGTATCGCATAAAAACGTGCCCGAGGAAAGTGTTAGTGCTGTTATAGCAGAGTTGCTTGACGGATACAAGCAGGCAAACCTGATAACCGCACTCGGTGATGCCGAATTCAAGGTATCGAAGAGCGGCAAGGAAGCTCTGCTCGGCGGCGAGGCGCTGATGCGCAAGCTGAACGGAGAAGCACCGATGTTTGAGAGCGCGATAGCGGCGCTTGACAACAAAAAGAGCTATATACTTTCGGGTAGCGAGGAGTTTCTTATACGCCTCGGAATATCCGACAAGAGCGGCAGAGTTCACGACAAAAAGCAAGGAAAGTACAGACAGATCAACCGCTTTCTTGAGCATATAGAGATAATCTACAAGGAGCTGCCGGCAGAGGATGAGATAAAGATCTATGACCTTTGCTGCGGAAAGAGCTATTTAAGCTTTGCGGTTTATTACTACCTCACCGAAGTCAAGGGACGCAAGGTATCGCTGCTCGGAATTGACCTCAAGCGCGACGTCATTAACTGGTGCGACGGTCTTGCGCGCGAGCTTGGTTGGGGCGGTATGAGATTTGTTTGCGACGACGTTACGAACACGCCGAAGGGTGTGACGCCGGATATGGTCATTTCCCTGCACGCCTGCGACGTGGCCACAGACATAGTTATCGACACGGCGATTTCGCTCGGTGCGAGGGTAATACTCTCTACCCCCTGCTGTCACAGATATTTAAACGGCAAGGTAGTGGCAAAGGAGCTTGGATTTGTGACTAGGTATCCGCATCTTTCGGGAAAGCTGTGCGAGGCGCTGACGGATTCGATAAGAGCGCTGCGACTTGAAAAGAACGGATATTCGGTTACGGTGGCGGAGCTTACAGACCCCGAGAACACACCGAAGAACACGCTTATCCGCGCGGTAAAAAGAAGCGGAAGGATCGACGAGAAGAAGGCTTGCGAATACGAGAGCGCACTCCGCTTTATACTTGGGGACGGAATTGACGGTTATTTGAAGCTTAAGTAAATAAAGGTTTACACATTAAGATGATTTTTATGACAAAAAGCGCCGAGGAAACAAAAGCGATCGGCGCACAGATAGCAGAAAAACTTGACACGGGTGGCATAAAGTGTGCCTTTATCGCTATGAGAGGCGAGATGGGTGTTGGAAAGACTGCCTTTACGTCGGGATTTGCCTCTTATTTCGGTATCACCGGTGTAAAGAGTCCGACGTACGCGGTTATGAATCAGTACGGACGCGGCGCGAGGGTCAAGATCTACCACTTTGATATGTACAGAATAAAGGACGAGGACGACCTTTATTCAATAGGGTACGACGACTACGTAGAGGCGGACGGATACGCCATTGTGGAATGGAGCGAGAACATAGAGTACGCTATTCCCGACGGGGCAATATTTGTTACAATAGAGCGCGTAGCGGAGGACGAAAATTACAGAAAAATAACCGTCGAAGGAGGTATCATTGAATGAAGATACTTGCATTTGACAGCACGGCAAAGGCGGCATCGGTCGCGGTGTGCGAGGACGAGAGGTGTCTTGCTCTTTATACCATCGACAACGGTCTTACACAAAGCGAGCTGCTTATGCCGATGGCAGAAAATATACTTAAATGCCTGCATTTATCCTTTGATGATATAGACATAGTGACGGCTTCTATGGGCCCCGGCTCTTTTACAGGTGTGAGAATAGGCGCGGCACTCGTCAAGGGAATTGCGTTTGGCAGAGATATTCCCTGCGTTAGTGTATCGACCATTGAGGCTTTGGCGAGAAATGCGATGCCGCTTTGTGGAATTATAGTGCCGGTAATGGACGCAAGACGCGGTCAGGTATACACCGCAATTTTTAAATCGGACGGCAAAAACGCAATACGTATGACGGAAGATGAGGCCATTTCGATAAGTGCGCTTGGAGAGAGGCTTAAGAAATACGAGGGCGAAAGCATTTATCTTGTGGGTGACGGATATGCGGTTGCTAGCCGTGGACTTGCGGCGACGGGAATAGATATTACTCCCACTCCTCCCCTTTTGATAAACGAAAACGCGTACTCAATAGCACAGGTTGCGCTTGAGAAATACAAGAGGGGCGAGTTCGTTAAGGATACCGAGATCGCACCTATTTATTTGAGAATGCCGCAGGCAGAAAGAGAAAGACTTGAAAGGCTTGGTGAAACGAAATGAGCAAGAGAATTATTTACATCGGTGCGGACAGCGCGGGATATGATCTTAAGGAGATACTCAAGGGAAAGCTTGAGAAGGACGGATACACCGTCAACGATATGGGACCCGACTCGTCAGCATCCTGTCACTACCCTATTTACGCATCAAAGGTAAGCGAGGCAGTGCAGGCTGATCCCGAGGGATCTTACGGTATTCTCATCTGCGGTACGGGTATCGGAATGTCGATGTGCGCAAACAAGTATAACGGTGTGCGCGCGGCGGTATGCTCGGACACATTCTCGGCAAGAATGACAAGAGTACACAACAACGCAAACGTTTTGTGCATGGGCGCGAGAGTCATCGGACAGTGCCTTGCGGAAGAGGTGCTTGACGCCTTTCTCGGTGCGGAATTCGAGGACGGCGGCAGACACAGAGCACGCGTTGATATGATGACAGAGATCGAAAACAAGCAGAAATAATAAAGATACGGTCGCAGGTAATCTAACCTGCGACCGTTGTTTTGCTTATAACATTAAAAAGATCGTGGGCACAGATGCGGCGCGCGTGCTCTGACAGGTGGGTGAGAAGGACAACGGGTACGTCGATGCCGTACTCTGAAAGCACTGCGAGATCGGAGAGGGGCACGTGCCCTGTGCGATCCTCTACGAGAAGGTAGCACGCGCCATCATCAGCGAGGTATACGTCGATAAGGCGCGACTTGGAGTCTGCGTTTATATGACGAAGCGCCAAGATAAGAGTAGACAGATCGGAAAACTTATAAAGCGTGCTTTTTGATGACAGCATGGTTACACCACCTGAACGAGCAATATTGCGCTCGGCGCTTGCGCTTAAAGGACCAAGCTTGGTTACGAATATCTCGCATGCACTCTCCGAATGATAGATCTGTACGAGCAGGCGCACACCGGATATCGAAAATCCACACTCGGAGCGTGCAAGGTCCAGTACCTGCCAAAGAGATGCGCGAAGCTCGCGGGAATTGTAATTTTCCTCCGGGACGTTCAAGGAGTAGCGCTTCATCTCCTTTTTATTCATTTTTATCTTTAACTTATTATCACTTATAACAAGGAAATCCAAGATAGCACTCCATACATTATTTCTCTTCTATTATACTATCATACTTTGAAAAATGATATATCAAAAGTTAGGAAAGAATGTTCCGTAATGGTAAAAAACAAAGAAAACTGTAACTTTTTGGATAAAAAATAATAATTTTTCTGCTTTAGGGTTGAAAAGCTTAAAAGGTTGTGGTAGAATATTTGGCGGTGAGTTCGAAACCTTCCTCACCAAGACCGCACAAGCGCGGTTGAAAAAACAAAACTACAGGAGAACGCAAAAAACAATGAAACGCAAAAATCTATCAAGTGCCCTGTACATCACGCGCGGCGCGATCGTGGCGGCGATGTACGTTGCGCTTACTTACCTTGCATCTATGCTTGGACTATCGAGCGGTGTTATACAGTTCCGCATATCAGAGGCACTTTGCATACTGCCGATCTTTATGCCCGAGGCGATACCCGGACTTGTGATCGGGTGCTTGCTCTCAAACGCGCTGACCGGCTGTGCGGTATGGGATATAGTATTCGGAACGGTGGCTACGCTTATCGGAGCTGTCGGCGCTTACCTTTTAAGGAAGCTGCCCACAAGACTTATGTGGCTGGCGACTTTGCCGACTGTGTTAGCAAACGCGATCATAGTTCCGTTTGTGCTGATGTACGCTTACGGCATTCAGGGTGGGTACTTCTACTTTATGCTTACGGTAGGAATCGGCGAGGTCGTGTGCGCGACCGTTGGCGGCACGCTTTTATATTTCGCTATGAAAAAGACGAGAATAAAATAAATAAAAGCTCCGTCGCTTGCGCGATGGAGCTTTTATTTATTGAGAATTAGTCAACCTTGTTGTACTTAACTCCGCCGATCTTGATGTACTTGGTGTCGCCCTCTTTGCCCTCTGCAAATGCGAACTCACCGGAGTACTCCTCAGCATCCTCGTCTTCAAAGGTGAAGATGATAACAGTTTCACCCTCGTCATTGTCGGTGATCTCATACTTACCCTCGAAGCTCTTTTCAAATCCGAGAACCTCAGCGGTAACGGTAACCTTGTTGCCCTTGAATGCATAAGTAGCGGAAGCAACGAGAGCATCGCCCTTGTAGGTACCGGAAAGCTTCTTGCCGCAGGATGCAAGTGCGAATATGCAACCTACAAGAAGCACGCAGATAAGAACTGCAGAAATGATTCTTTTCATTATAATTACTCCCTTCTAATTTGAGAAACGTTAATTTACGTTCTCGAATTTGGTTTCATTATAACACATTATGAACAATTTGTCACTAGTTTTTGAAAATTTTAATTTTTTTTAATGAATTCATTATTTACCGAATGCGGCGTTCCAATCCTTCATAAAGCGGTCAATTCCCGAGTCGGTGAGGGGATGCGCGAGCATCTGTGTGATGACCTTATAAGGAATGGTTGCGATGTGCGCGCCAGCCTTTGCGGAATCGACAACGCTCTGGGGAGAGCGGATGCTGGCGGAAATTATTTCGCTCTTGATGTCGTGGATAGCGAATATCTCGGCGATGTCGGCAATAAGCGCCATACCGTTTGAGGATATATCGTCAAGACGACCAACGAAGGGACTGACGTAGGTTGCGCCTGCGCGAGCGGCGAGGAGTGCCTGTGCGGGCGAGAAGATGAGGGTCACGTTGGTCTTGATGCCCTTTGCGGAAAGGATCTTTACCGCTTTAAGTCCCTCTGCGGTAACGGGGATCTTGATGACGATATTTTCGTGAAGGGCGGCAAGCTTCTCCGCCTCCTTTACCATACCGTCGGCATCGGGTGCTACGACCTCGGCGCTGATGGGGCCGTCAACGATGGTGGTGATCTCCTTGATGGTTTCGATAAAATCTCTGCCCTCCTTTGCGATAAGCGAGGGGTTTGTGGTTACGCCGCAGATAACTCCGAGGGCGGCTGCCTCTTTGATCTCATTTACGTTTGCGGTATCGATAAAAAGCTTCATTTTCTTTCTCCGTTTTTTAATTTTTGTATATTGACTTTCGGGTGATTTACTTGTATAATGATTTTATCATACTGATAAAAAATGCGCAATATATGGCGTTAAAATAGGCAAATGCGCAATATTAAACGCCAATATGCGCAAAGTTGGAGTGAAAATGAGCATAACAAAACGTCAAGAGCAAATAGTTGAGCTGCTGAACGAGAACAACTTTATGAGCGTTGAGAGGCTGTCGGAGCTGACCTACACGTCCCCTTCAAGCATACGCCGAGATCTTCAAGCGCTCGAAAATCTGTCGCTGATAAAGCGCACACACGGCGGCGCGACGGTGTTTGACGGAATAAATCACGCGGTGCCGCTTATCAGCCGAATGGAGAGAAACATTGCGGAGAAAAGGCAGATCGCAAAGAAGGCGGCGGCGTTTTTGCGTGACGGGCAATCTATAATGCTGGACGGATCGAGCACGGCGGGCTTTCTTGTGCCGCATATCGCAAAGCACAAGGATATTATACTTTTCACTAATAATATGCTGACCGCGATAAACGCGATAAACTACGGAATAGCAACGCACTGTATCGGCGGCGCATCGGTAGCCGGGTCGGCGGTTTTGTCCGGCACGCAGGCGTATCGCACGATCAGCGAGATAAACACGGATATTCTGTTTTTCTCATCGCAGAGCATAAGCCGCGACGGCTATATTTCAGACCCGATACCCGAGGAAAACTACGTAAGGCAGCTGATGCTTGCGCGTGCGAAAACGTCAGTATTTCTCTCGGACAGCGAGAAGTTTGGAAGCGAGTCGCTTTACCGTCTGACGTCGGTAGATAATATTGATGCGTGTGTGTTTGACAAGCCTTTCCCGGAATTAAAGGCAAAATGCAGGATTATTGTTTAAGAGCAAACTGAAAAAGAGGTTTACACTATTATGGCAGAAGAAAAACTCACAAAAAAGGAAATTTTGGACCGGTTGAAGGATCCTAATCTATCTAGTGAAGAAAAAGACAAACTGATAGAAATGCTATATGAAGGAATAGATATAAAATGATAAAAATGGTGTTATTTGATCTTGACGGCACGCTTTTGCCGATGGATCAGGATACTTTTATGGAGGCTTATTTCGGTGGGCTGGCAAGGCGGCTTGCACCGATTGGTTACGAGGCGGACAAGCTTATTAAGGCGATATGGGCCGGCAGCGCCGCTATGGTAAAGAACGACGGAAAAATGACGAACGAGGACGTGTTCTGGGCGACGTTTTCTGCCATTTACGGCAAGGATGCGCGTGCAGATGAGCCGCATTTTTATCAGTACTACGTTGAGGATTTTGACAAGATAAAGGACGTGTGTGGACACGATCCCGAAGCCGCCGCGGCGGTGCGCGCGATAAAGGACGTGGGATTTCGCGTGGCGCTTGCGACGAATCCGCTCTTTCCCTCTATTGCGACCGAAAAGCGCATAAGCTGGTGCGGTCTTGACAAAAGCGAGTTTGAGCTTTTTACAACTTATGAAAATTCGTCGTATTGCAAGCCGAATTTGGATTATTACCGCGAGGTTATTGCAAGACTCGGGGTCAATGCCGAGGAGTGCCTGATGGTCGGCAATGACGTACAGGAGGATATGATAGCGGAAAAGCTCGGTATGAAGGTGTTTTTGATTACAAGAGATCTGATAAACAAGGGCAGCGAGGACATATCGAGGTATCCGCAGGGCGACTTTGACGATCTGATGAGGTTTGTCGAGGGATTGCGATAATCTATCATTGACAAAGTTGATAAAAAGTGGTATAATACAAAGGCTGCTCGGGAGCTACAAGCTCCCTTGCTTCTTTCTGTGGAGCAAGGATGGCCATAGGGCGTACTCCTCATCCACCGCAAGCGGTCCCCCTTCTCCCACAGGAGAAGGCTTATATATCTACCCGTGGCACAGCTGGATAGCGCGTGAGACTCCGCATTCCACGGCAGTGGAATATGGCGTTTTGCGTGGGAATACCTTTTATTTTGAACAAAAACGGAACGCTTCGTACTAGCTCTCCGCACTCTAGCCAACTCTCAAGGTCACGCCGTACTCGGCGTGCTTGAGCTTATTTAACTTTATAATCATACCTACCCGTGGCACAGCTGGATAGCGCGTGAGACTCCGACTCTCAAGGTCGCAGGTTCGAATCCTGTCGGGTAGGCCACAAAGCAAAGCAAGCATTGGAACGTGATTCCGGTGCTTGCATTTATTCTTCACAAAAGAAGGAGATACACTATGAAAATCAGATTATTTCAAACAAAGGAAATGATGGGAAAGGCGGCATCGGCACACGCCGCAGCTTTGATCAACGAGGCGATAGCCGAGCGCGGAAGCGCGAGGATCTTGTTGTCGACGGGTGCATCACAGTTCCCTTTTTTCGAGTGGTTCGTTAAAGAAGATATTGCGTGGGATAAGGTGGAGATGTTTCATCTTGACGAGTACGTAGGCATTGATCCTGAGCATCCGGCAAGCTTTAACAAGTATTTAAGAGAGAGGTTTGTTGACATCGTTCCTGTTGGGAAATACCATCTTATCGACGGCAGAAGCGACGTGGATAAAACTATCGCGGAGTTGACTGCGCTGCTTGCCGAAAAGGCGGTTGACGTCGGACTTATAGGTATCGGCGAGAATGCGCACATCGCTTTTAACGATCCGCCGGCGGATTTCAACGACACGCGTGCGTACAAGGTAGTTACGCTTGATGAGCGTTGCCTTATGCAGCAGATCGGTGAGGGATGGTTTAAGGACAAGGACGAGTGCTTCAAGCAGGCTATATCGATGACGTGCAACGAGATCATGAAGTGCCGTCACATCATATCGGTAGTGCCCTATAAGGTAAAGGCAGAGGCGGTATACAAGACCGTGACGGCAAATCTGACACCCGAAATTCCCGCAACGCTGTTAAAGGAGCATGAGGACGCATATCTTTACTGTGATGCGGACTCTTCGGCAAGACTCACCGAGGATATGATAAATTCACTTAAATAAACAAAAAAGGATGCGTTTAGCGTGTTGACCTTAACGGAAAACATACTGAATGCATCTTTTTTTCATTTACATATCAAATCTTGATTTATACTGCGGATAATCCTTTACTATACGGGCGAGATTGGTGCGAAGATTCAGCACAAGGCGGACAGTATAGTAGCAGAGTGCCGCGGTGATGAGGAATACGGCGAGCATAACAGGCCAAAGTATCCACTCGATTATAGCGGTGACAGATGCAAAAAGCATAAAGAGGGAAAGCGCGCCCACAACTACAAGCTCGATGATAAGAGAACGAAGTATGGAATTGCGGTCGACCTTATCTATGTAGCTGTTTTCAACCTCGTTGACGGGTGCTCCGTCAGCTACAAAGTCGAAATAGCAAAGCGAAAGCTTGACTCGAAGGAATTTATAGATGGGTGCCATCCACCAGGATGCCGGAGTAACCTTAAGCTCGCTTACGCCCTCTACGTTAACGGTGGATATACAGGGGAAGGACGATTCGCGAGTGAAGCGCCATCTGAATCTTTTGCCCTCGCGGTCGGCCTGAATGTTATCCTCGATCCTCTCGGCATTCATAGAGAGGTCCTTTACGGAGAGCTGCATATCGCCGCCGAGCATTTCATCGGTGATGACAAGTGTGTCACCACGCTCGACGTTTTTGTAAAATTTGGAGTTAAAAACCGTAATTATAGAGTCGGTTTGGTTAATTAAATTTAACACGGGGTGGGACTCCTTGCTTTTTACTGTTTATTTTGGAGATATTCGTCAATTGCTTTTGCGGCCGCCTTACCGGCACCCATAGCGGAGATAACGGTGGCTGCACCGGTGACGGCATCGCCGCCTGCGTACACACCGTCCTTGCTTGTTTTGCCTGTTCCCTCCTCGACGATTATGCCGCCGCGGGAGTTAACGTCAAGCCCCTTTGTCGTAGACTTAATAAGGGGGTTGGGGGATGTACCGATGGACATTATTACGCAGTCGACATCAAGCACAAACTCGCTGTCGGGGATAACGATCGGGCGACGGCGGCCGCGCTCATCGGGTGCGCCAAGCTCCATACGCACGCACTTCATTCCCGTGACGAAGCCGTTTTTAGCATCGCGGCGGTCAAGGGGATTCTCATATCCGAGGATCTCTATGGGATTTGTAAGAAGGCGGAATTCTATTCCCTCCTCCTCGGCGTGCTCGACCTCCTCGCGTCTTGCGGGCAGCTCATCCATAGAGCGACGGTAAACGATATACACCTTTTCGGCACCGAGGCGCAGAGCTGTACGCGCGGCATCCATAGCGACGTTACCGCCGCCGACCACCGCGACCTTACCGCCCTTCATTATGGGGGTGTCGGGGTTATCCTTATACGCTTTCATAAGGTTGGCGCGGGTGAGAAATTCGTTGGCGGAGTATACGCCCTTATATGCCTCACCGGGTATGCCCATAAAGTTGGGAAGACCTGCGCCCGAGCCAATAAAGACTGCCTCATATCCCTCGTCAAAAAGCTCGTCGACGGTGAGGGTTTTACCGATTATGATATTGGTCATTATCTCAACGCCCATAGCCTTGAGATTTTCGACCTCTTTTTTTACGATTGCTTTGGGAAGACGGAATTCGGGAATGCCGTAGACGAGAACGCCGCCGGCGGTGTGAAGTGCCTCAAATACGGTTACCTTATATCCGCGCTTTGCAAGGTCACCGGCACAGGTAAGTCCTGATGGGCCGGAGCCGATAACGGCAACCTTATGGCCGTTGGACTCGGGGAGTGCGGTGGGGGCGGTGCTATGTGCGTTATGCCAATCGGCAACGAAGCGTTCAAGTCTGCCAATGCCGACGGGCTCGCCCTTTATGCCTCTGACACAGCGCGCCTCGCACTGCGTTTCCTGCGGACATACACGGCCGCAAACGGCAGGTAATGACGAGGTGGCACTTATAATTTCGTATGCGCCCTCGAAGTCGCATTCCTTGATTTTTGCTATAAATTCGGGGATACGTATATTAACGGGGCAGCCCTCGGAGCAAGGCATGGTTTTGCAGCCGAGGCAACGAAGCGCCTCGTCTATTGCCATCTCTTCGGTGTAGCCGATAGCGACCTCGTCAAAGTTTGTTGCCCTGATCTTTGGATCCTGGGTGGGCATAGGATTTTTGGTTGGTGACATATTGGCCTTTGCCATTTTATTCTACCTCCTTTTTGAAGAGGTTGCAGGTTTCTTCATGCTTATGGCGTTCAAAATCGCGGTACATGGTAGAGCGCGACATTGCCTCGTCAAAATCGACCTGATAGCCGTCGAAATCCGGGCCGTCAACACAGGCAAACTTGGTTACGCGCTTGCCGTCGACGTTGAGGGTGAGGCGGCAACCGCCGCACATTCCTGTACCGTCAATCATTATGGGGTTCATAGACACGTCGCAGGGGATACCCGTGGGGCGTGTCGCATTAACGACGAATTTCATCATGATAAGAGGGCCGATGGTAATGACCTTATCAAAGCGTTCACCGCTCTCGAAAAGCTCGTTAAGGGGTACGCAAACGTTGCCCTGTCTTGCATACGAGCCGTCGTCGGTCATAACAAAGAGAGATTTTGATGCGGCGCGGAATTCGTCCTCGAGGATAACGAGATCCTTGCTTCTGAATCCGATTATCGAGGTGACGTCACAACCGAGCTTAGAAAGCTTTTCGGCTATGGGGAGCGCTATTGCGCAGCCGACACCGCCGCCGACTATGCACACCTTTTTAAGCCCCTCGACCTCGGTGGGAACGCCGAGAGGTCCTGCAAAGTCACAGATATAATCGCCCTCGTTAAGACGGCCGAGCTTTTCGGTGGTTGAGCCGACTATCTGGAATATTATTTTAACAGTTCCCTTTTCCCTATCGTAGCCTGCGACGGTGAGGGGGATCCTTTCGCCCTCGTCATCCACGCGCAGAATGATAAACTGCCCGGGCTCTGCCTTTCTTGCGACAAAGGGAGCTTCAATATTCATCATCGTGACGGTGGGGTTAAGAACCTTTTTTTCTACTATTCTGTACATAAGCTGTTCCTCCCAGCTCGAAAAACTAAAATATAATATAATATTTTAGCACAAAGAATGCGATTTGTAAAGAGAAAAATTATATACGGTGAGTTTTGTCACTTTTTTTGTTATTTCATAAAATGAAAACAGCGGGTCGCGTTATTTTGCGGCTTGCGTGAAGTAGCAAAAGAAAGGCTTTGAGTTTAAACATGGAAAGAAACGAGAACGGACTTTACTCTCTTCTTTACCGTAACGGCACTGAAAAATGCTTTAATGCAGAGGGTGGCAATATGAACGGTACTGCAAGAGGTACAGAGGACGGCGGCGGGGCGAATATGCCGCGCACCGATATGGGCGGATGTCGCTGTGAGGGCTGTGGCAACAGGCAGCTTGCGATGGTGTACTCACCAATGCAGTGCTGGCGGCGCTTGTACACGCCCGATGAGGCGCTTATGAGCGGCACTCTTTTCGAGGAGCTTTACAAGCCCTACGAGGAGGTGTGGTGATGAACAAGGATACAAGAGGCGGCCGTGAGGCTGCGGCATCCAAGGAAGCGTTGCTCAAAAGAATTCAGGCGCTTGCCTTTGCAAAGACGGAGACCGAGCTTTACCTTGACGGTCACCCCGACTGCATGGCGGCACTTGATTACTATCGCGATATTGTACGCGAGCTTCGTGAGCGCATGGACGAGTACGAGGGCGCGGTCGGCACGATAAGACAGGAAAACGAGAACGGAGAGCAGTGGTCGTGGGTCAACAAGCCTTGGCCGTGGCAGCTCGGAGCGGAGGGCTAATATATGTGGATATACGAGAAAAAGCTGCAGTATCCGGTTAAGATAAAAAATCCGAATCCGAGGCTTGCCGGTGTTATAATTTCGCAGCTCGGTGGTCCTGACGGTGAGCTTGCGGCGGCGACGCGCTATCTCAACCAGAGATACACCATGCCGTCGGGTGAGGCGATCGCCATGCTTACGGATATAGGATCTGAGGAGCTTGGACACGTTGAAATGATAGGCGCGATACTCTATCAGCTGACTAAAAATCTGACACCAGAGGAGATAAAGGCGGGCGGTCTTGACAAATATTTTGTGGATCACACGCTCGGAATTTATCCCTCGTCGGCGGCGGGCGTGCCGTTTGATGCGAAGTATATTGCGTCAAAGGGTGATGCGGTTGCGGATCTCGTCGAGGATCTTGCCGCGGAGCAAAAAGCAAGAGTGACCTACGACAATATTTTGCGTTTGTCGGACGATCCCGACGTTAATGACGTAATCAAGTTCCTGAGGCAGCGCGAGGTAGTACACTTCCAGCGCTTTGGCGACATTCTGCGCAAGACGCAGGAAGGACTCGATCAGAAGAATTACTACGCGTTCAACCCCGAGTATACGAAGAAAAAGTAATATAAAAGGGCTCGTGATGCAAAAAAGCATCACGAGCTTAACTTATTCGAAAAGCATACGGAAGAGGAACACCTCATCCACCGCAAGCGGTCCCCCTTCTCCCACAGGAGAAGGCATAAATTATTCACTTACGGTACAAAGGCGTTGCGCGAGTTTCATTTCGCGGACTATTTTGTAAAGCTCCTCGGTGGCGAGGCGCGCCTTGGTAACGACGTCGGCAGATATCTTCGGGAAGCAATAGAACTGAATATTGTTGTTTCCGATGGAGATCATATCGCCAAGCTCGTACCAGTTGAAATCGGAGTTGAGGGTATAGGATGCGAGGGGGCGCTGCTGATAGCTTAACTCGCCGTCGCAGCCTGTAAGGGTGAAGCCGTCGGCGTTGTGGACGAGTCTGCCCTCGCCGATGCGGTAGAGGTGATTTGTATCGATGGTTGCCATGATCTCGACGGGGATATCAAGCGAGTAGAGCCCCTCGGCGATCTCGCGCTTTACCTCGCTGCGCTGCCACTCGTACCATGCGGGGATATGAGCAAATTCGGTAACACCGCTCTCGGCTGACATATAGCCGTATTCGTCAAGGGTATAGCGCTTGCCGCAGGCGTTGCAAGAGAGGGTGACACCGCGACCCGTCATATGCCCTTCTGCCGAGCAGGCGGGGCATTTATAGAGGACTCGGTTGAGATAATCGGCTCTGAAAGGCTCGGTTATTTTGACACGGGTCTCTTGTTGCCAGCTAAAATTGTCAAATGCGAAGGCGGTGCGGATAGCGGTATTTATCTCGTCCTCGGTCATATTTTTGATCTCGTCGGGAGAGAGAAGATACTCCTCCGTCGCGCTGACGTTGACGCGGCGGGGTTGGAGATTGTTGTAGAGTGGGTCGCGTGCAAACGCACCGTAGGTGGTGATCATTACGACGGGTACACCGAGCAGCTTGACGAATCTGCCGAGCGTATCGGGCAGAGAGGTCGACGTGCCGTCGAAGGTGTAGCCTGCCTCGGGGAACATAACGACGGAGCTTTTCAGCTCGTTTACGGTATAGAGGACGTCCTTTATGAGCGTTGCATCCTGGACGAACTTTTTAGTCGGGATGCAGCCGATGTGGCGCATAAGCCAGTTTTTGCCTATGAAGCCGTCGGTCGTGGCCACGATATTGAAGGGACGTGGGTACATAACGCGTGCCACGATCTCAAGATCGATGAAGGACGAGTGATTCATAAGAACGAGGGTGGGTTGACCCTTTTCAAGTCTTTCCATACCCTTGCGCTCAAGTCTGAAATGTGTGCTTAAGAGGTCGGGGACGGACACGAGGCGCATCAAAGTGCGGAAGAACATATTAGGTCTTATGGGGTTTTGATGCTTTTTATGCTTGGCGCGCTGCTCCTCCTTTTCAAGAAGGAGATCGGCGTATTTTTTATTTTCTACCTTGATCTTCATAAAAGCTCCGTTTTATCGGTTTTTAGCTTGGTTTTTTACCTCGTATATATTAACATATTTTAAGGGAAAATACAATGTTTTCAAAAAAAGACTGTCACTTGTTACAAAAAACCATGCCGCCAAGTGCAAAACTCGGCGGCAAAAATAGTCATATTGTACATTACTCATCGTCCACGCGAAGCTCGCGAGCCTCGTTTGCAAGCTCGGTTATCTTATCGAAAAACTCGTCGCTTCCTTCAAGGATGATCTCGGAATGCTCGTGACGGTTGACCACGCGCATACGGTAGCTTACGGGCGGATTAAGGGTGGGGGCGTAGACGTAATAGGATGTGCCCCGCTCTCTTCCGTGCGCTTTACGCTCGGCGGCACTCTCGCGCTTTACGGACACGATATCCGCAAGCTCGATGCGACAGAGGGTGACGTCGCGCTTGCCTACTCGCTGACGGACTACGAAAAGGGGTGTTTCCATACCCTCGGCGAGAATGTCGTAATAAAAGGCGACGGACACGTATTTTGTATACATCAATATGCCTGTACTGATAAGGGCGAGGGCGGCGAGTCCGACTACGCCGCGATAGCTCTGAATTGCGACCGATGCACCTGCGGCAACAGCGCCCAGAGCGAAAAAGATCCACATTATCTTATCGGCATTTTTATTCTGCGGTTTGGGATGGGCGGAAAAATCTTGTATCACTGCGGCTTCTCCTTGCTCGAAAGCTCATACTCTGAAAGCTCTGAATGCTCACGGTTATTTTCGTAGATGGCGATGCGGAATGGCTCGTCAATTCCCTCTACGCGAATTTCGAGGGCGATCCATTTTACCTCGTTTTCGCCGCCGCGGTCAAGGTCTACCTCATCGAAAACGAGCTTGAAGTACTGATACATCAGCTTGTTGTCGGTTTCGGTGGCGACGAGCGTGCCGATAGGCACGAAAACGTTATCCTCGCTTTCGTGGTTGCGGGCGAGGGAGAATGAGAATGCGGACAAGTCATCAAGAGTGAGGGAGAGTCCGTGCTCGCTATTGAGGGTGTCGATAAGCGCCTTATTGAAGCGGACGGAGATCTGCAATTCGTCAATGCCCTCAATAATTATGAGGTTGCTTGCGAAGAAGTTGCCCTTGCGGTTATCGTCGTATGGTGCGCGGAGCTTTTGTGTCTGGGCATCTACGTTGCCGTCCTGCTCGTTATAGTATGCGGTGAGCTTGTCGGTAAAGAGGATATTTTTGATCGTGTCGGGATAGTAATTATACACTATCATTCGAAACGCGAAGAGGCCTATTACCGCAACGGCGACAAGCGCGAGAAGTATTTTCAAAACGAGCATAACGGGCGTTTTTTTGCCCTTGGGGATATCGTCCTCGTACTCGTTATAGTCGGAGTATCTTTCTATGTCTTCCATTTTCGTCGTCCTTAAAAAAATTACTTACCTTTGTATTATACAATAATGCGTGGGGAAAGTCAAGGATTGGAAGAAAGTTTACAAAGGTGTCGGTGTAGAGTGCACGGCGAAAAATCGGGCGATTCGTGAATCGCCCCTACAAATAGGAATGCTGAAGATTTAAATTTTGCATAGGATTGTGCGAGGGGGCGATGAGCCCCTCTCCGTCAGCTGCGCTGCCACCTCTCCCAAAGGGCGAGGCTTCCTAAGCGATGAGATTTTGGGAACAGAGGGGGATGTGTTGGGACGCCTCATCCACCGCAAGCGGTCCCCTTCTCCCACCGGAGAAGGCTAAATGTACGGTGATCACGCAAGCGGAGGTTGCGTAAAATGCGGGCGATTCGTGAATCGCCCCTACAAATAGGAATGCTGAAGATTTAAATAAGATTATGCAAGCGTAGATTGCATAAGATAGCTAAACAATTTTTGATATAGAATTGTGCGAGGGGGACGAAGGCGTACGAGGGTACGGTGAGGCTTGCTCGTGCAATAGAAAAACCCCGTCGAAACGGGGTTTTTCGTTCTATACTGAATATTCTCAGTCAGATTATGCAAGCTCTGCGAAGTACTTGATGGTTCTTACCATCTGAGAGGTGTAGGAGTTCTCGTTGTCGTACCAAGAAACTACCTGTACCTGATAGGTATCGTCGTCGATCTTTGCAACCATGGTCTGAGTTGCATCGAAGAGAGAGCCGTATCTGATACCGATAACGTCGGAAGAAACGATCTCGTCGGTGTTGGAGCCGAAGGACTCGGAAGACTGAGCCTTCATTGCTGCGTTAACGCCCTCAACGGTGATGTCCTTGCCCTTAACTACTGCAACGAGGATAGTGGTAGAACCGGTGCAGGTAGGAACTCTCTGAGCGGAGCCGATAAGCTTGCCGTTGAGCTCGGGGATTACAAGGCCGATAGCCTTTGCAGCGCCGGTAGAGTTGGGAACGATGTTCTGTGCGCCTGCACGTGCACGGCGAAGGTCGCCCTTTCTGTGAGGACCGTCAAGGATCATCTGGTCACCGGTGTATGCGTGAACGGTGGTCATGATACCGGACTGGATAGGAGCGTAGTCGTTAAGAGCCTTTGCCATAGGAGCAAGGCAGTTGGTGGTGCAGGATGCAGCGGAGATGATCTTGTCATCAGCGGTAAGAGTGTCATTGTTTACGCCGTAAACGATGGTCTTAAGATCCTTGCCTGCGGGAGCAGAGATAACAACCTTCTTTGCGCCTGCATTGATGTGAGCCATAGACTTCTCGGTGGAGCAGTAGAAGCCGGTGCACTCGAGAACTACGTCAACGCCAAGCTCGCCCCAGGGGCAGTTAGCAGCGTCCTTCTCTGCGTAGATCTTGATGGTCTTGCCACATACGGTGATGCTGTCCTCAGTGTTGGAAACAGTGTCAGCGTACTCGTATCTGCCCTGTGCGGTGTCATACTTAAGAAGATGAGCGAGCATCTTGGGGCTGGTGAGGTCGTTGATAGCTACGATCTCGTAACCCTCTGCACCGAACATCTGTCTGAATGCGAGACGACCGATACGGCCAAAGCCGTTGATTGCAACCTTTACGTTTGCCATTGGTAAAATCCTCCAATAATATAATTTATTTTTTATTTGCTTAATCAGGAAAGGGGTATCCCTTTCACACCAACATATATTCTAGCACATTTCTTTTCAATATACAATAGGTTTGACTAAATTTTATCAAATTTGTTAGTTTTCGCGAATTGCTCGCGCGTATACGCGATCTTTTTGGTGAAAAATTATTTAAGCGCGTGCGTGGGGTTGACAAACGGTGGGGGATTTGGTATAATATTTTAGACTGGGTGGGGCAATCGCGCGGTATGTTGCCGAAAGGTATTACCGTGAGGAAAGTCCGGGCATCACAGGGCAGGATAACGGATAACGTCCGCCGAGGGCGACCTCCGGGAAAGTGCAACAGAAATAGACCGCCGCGCTTTGCGGTAAGGATGGAAAGGCGAGGTAAGAGCTCACCAGTTTCTATGGCAACATAGATCCGCTGTAAACCCTATCCGATGCAACACCTTGATATATCGAAAGCAATTTCGAGTGCTGCCCGCACATTTCATGGTGGCAGAGCCGACAAGGCTTGAACTTGGCAGTAATGGCAAGTGAAGATAGATGATTGCTGTGTCGAAAGACATACAGAACCCGGCTTACAAGCCCAGTCAACTTTTTACAATTCACCGAGTGCTGTGCGATAGAATAAACTATTATCGGCGCGGCACTTTTATTTGATTTTTTCAAGGTCGCGCGTGATAGGAGTTTTATGCGCGATTTCATATACCGTGGACGGCGGATACATTCGGTTGGATTTTTCGGCTATGGAAGGTCAAACCTCGGTGTCAAGGAGTATCTTGACAAGACTTACAGCGGACTTGAATATACCCTGCGCGCTGATCGCGACATAACGGCAGACGAGGGGCGCGGCTTTGGGCGCGTTTTGTGCGCCGAGGCGGCATACGGCGAGCCGTATGAGGACGTTGTGTTCGTTACACCTGCGGTAAGGCGCGACCGCGAGGGTCTTTTGAAGATGGAAGAGCGCGGAGTTATGCTGTCGTCAGATGCGGAGATATGCACCGAGCTTGCAAGGATACCGATATTTGCGGTGAGCGGCTCGGACGGAAAAAGCACTACGGTGACGCTGGCATCGAAATTTTTAGATGCTCCGGCTATTGGAAACATCGGTGTGGCGATGTCGCCGATATTAGTGCGCGGTGATGTGCGGTGTGCTGTGGCGGAGCTATCGAGCTTTCAGCTTATGTGGCAGACTCCAAGGACAAAGCGCGCGGTGATAACGAATATATCGCCAAATCATTTAGACTGGCACCGCTCGTACAGTGAGTATATTTCGGCAAAGGAAAACCTACTTAAAAATGCCGAGGAGCGAGTGTTCAACCTTGATTGCGAAATTTCTAGGGAGCTGCTCGGGCGGTATTCTGCCTATGCCGTATACTCGACGAAAATGAGCGCAAAAGAGATGATAAAAGCCGCAAGAGCCGAGGTGTACGTAGGTCTTGTGGGCGAGTATATAGCGGCAAACGGAGTGAAAATTCTTCACACGGGTGCTATGCAAGTAAAGAATAGGCACAATATTGCGAACGCGGTATGCGCTGTCGCGCTGACGTACGGATATGCTGAGCGCGAGAGGATATTGCGCGTGGCGAGCGAGTTTCAAGGTCTTCGTCACAGGTGCGAGAGCGTTGGAAATTTTGGCGGTGTATGCTATATAAATTCGTCGATAGACTCGACACCAAAAAGGACGGCAACGACGCTTTACTCCCTTTCGGGCGAGTGGATAGTTATACTCGGCGGGCGGAATAAGGGGCTTGATTACCGCGAGCTTATAGAGCCGTTACGGGCGAGGGCGCGGCTGGCTGTGCTGACCGGAGAAAGTGGCAAAGAGATCGAGAAGATATTGTGTGAGGTGGGCATAAAGTGCGTTTACGAGCCGGATTTTCGCGTGGCGGTGGAGCTTGCGGCTAGCCTTGCAATACCCGGAGAGAGCGTTATACTCTCCCCTGCTTCGACGAGCTTTGACAGCTTTTCAAGCTTTGAGGAGCGCGGAAATTACTTTAAGGAAATAATCAGGAATTTACATAACGAGGACTTGGAAAAATGAAAAAGATCATTTGCGCGGCACTTGCGGTGCTGATGCTGTTTACCTTTGTCGGTTGCGGAAAGGAGAGCGATATTCCCGACGGAATGAAGCTTATATCCGGCTCTGACGCTTTGGGATATTATTTCTACGCGCCTGAGGAGTGGCAGGCGGCTAACCTTGACGGTGTGGCGGCTACCTACATTTCGGCGGTCAACACCACGTCGGTCACATTCACCGAGATAGACAAGGCGTCCTTTGACATCAAG
This sequence comes from Eubacteriales bacterium, assembly GCA_045576315.1. Lineage (GTDB taxonomy): Bacteria > Bacillota > Clostridia > Oscillospirales > CAG-272 > UBA1740. The sequence goes on from JAZNGE010000029.1 coordinate 28,132, forward strand.
GACGAAACGATGAGCGCGGAGGATTATTTCCTTTACCACTACTTTAATGACACGAAGAGTGAGTTCCCTGCCGACACGCAGTTTGGCGAGAAGTGTGGCGAGGAGCGCCTTTTCGGCGCTGCCGACTACCGCGCTGACAAGGCTGTGATCTACACCTATACTTACAAATATAGCGAGGTTACCTACGGATTTATGCAGTACTTTGCGGTGCATAACGGCGACTGCTTTATCCTTACCTACTCGGCAATATACGAGGTTATCGAGGGATATGAAAAATCGAGATACGACGAGTATCTTGAGATGCTGACAAAGATCGTTGAGAATTTCCGCTTTGTTGACAAGAGCGGTACTGCGGACAAGCCCGAGAGCTACCCTGCTGACGAATACAGGCTTGTAAGTGACTCGAAGATCTGCGGTTTTGAATTCTACGCGCCCGGCTCGTTTATGCTTGACTTTACCTCCGGTATTGTTAGTGTGACGGCGGCTGACGGATCTAACGTAAATCTGACCGAGTCGATGGGCACGGGTGTCAGCACGAAGGACTACTTCGAGGACAGGAAAAGGGAGCTTGAGGCGATAGTAACCGATCTTAACGTTATTGTGGACGGTGAGGCGGCGAAGCTTGGAAACGTGCCCGAGGTGCTTGGTGGCAACACTATGACCAACTTTGCTTTTGCTTACGAGTACACCTACGTTTTCGGTGGCGAAAAATATCACGTTTATCAGATACTTGCGGCAGAGGGCTCGCTTCTCAATGCTGACGGGTACGTATTTACCTACACCGCAAAGGAAGAAAATTACGCAAAGCACCTTGATGAAGTTAAGACTATGATCGAAAAGGTTGTTTTTAAATGAACAGAAGCATTTATCTAGACAATAGTGCCACGACGAGAATCTCGGACGTGGCACTTGCCAAATACAACGAGGTATCTCTCGGAAATTTCGGAAATCCGTCCTCCCTTCACGGTCTTGGCTTTAATGCCGAGCGAGAGGTTGAGGGTGCGAGAAAGAGCGTGCTTAATTCGCTCGGTGTGCGCGATGCGTCGGTTATTTTTACCGCTTCGGGAAGCGAGGCGAACAATCTCGCGCTTATAGGTCGCGCACTCGCAAAGGACAGATATATGCGCGGTGCAAAGATAATCACCACCGCGGGTGAGCATGCATCGATAGACGAGCCGCTCGGACGGCTTGAAAAGATGGGATTTAAAATAGCGAGAATACCGACTGTGAACGGTGTTCTTGATCTTGATGCCTTGAAGCGCGAGATGACGAGCGACGTCATACTCGTCAGCATGATGATGGTCAACAACGAGACGGGCGCGCTTTATGACGTTAAGGGTGCGGCGGCGATAGCCAAGGCGGCATCGCGCGAGGTGCTTGTACACATTGATGCGACACAGAGCTATATGAAGCTGCCGATGAATATGAGAATGCTCGGTGCTGATATGATAACTATATCGTCGCACAAGATAGGCGGTCCGAAGGGTGTTGGCGCGCTTGTTGTAGCGAGCGCGGTAATGAAAGCGAAGGGGCTTGCACCGATAATACTCGGCGGCGGTCAGGAGGGCGGAATGAGATCGGGAACGGAGAACGTGCCCGGAATTGCGGCTTTTGGCGCGGCGGTGGACGAGGGTATCAAAAACCTCTCGAAAAACGTCGAAAAAATGGAAGATCTGCGCGAATATCTCGTCGAAAAGTTGACACGGGGTGAGGCTTTTGCAGAAATCAGCATTACAAATCCAAAAAAGCACGCGCCTCACATTCTTAACATTACCCTCCCAAAAATCAAGAGTGAAACCATGCTTCACTACCTTTCGGCAGAGGGGATATTCGTATCAAGCGGCTCTGCCTGCTCGTCAAATTCTAGGCACGTATCGAGCGCGTTGGTGGCTTACGGGCGCACCGAGGCAGAGGCTGACTGCTCGATAAGAATAAGCTTTTCACACGAGAACTGTCGCGAGGACGTAGACGCATTGTGCGCGGCGCTTGAGGGTGGTCTCGGTCGTCTTGCGAGGATGAGATAATGATAAACCTGACGTTTGTTAGTGTAGGTACGCTTAAGGAGGGATACCTCAAAGAAGCGTGCGCAGAATATAAAAAAAGACTTTCGCAATTTGCGAAAGTCGATGAGATAAATATTAAGGAAGAAGCTATCCGAAACGAAGACGATGCGGCAGAGATTGCACGCGCACTTTTAGCGGAGGGCGAGAAGATACTTGCGGCTATGCCGAAGGACGCCTACAAGATCGCGCTTTGCATAGAGGGGGTACAATACGACTCCCCTGCCCTTGCGAAGATCATTGAGCGTGCGTGTGACGGCACGGGCAAGATAGCGCTTGTTATAGGCTCGTCACACGGACTTTCGGACACGGTGAAGTCAAAGTGCGACCTAAAGCTGTCGGTGTCAAAGCTGACCTTTCCGCACCAGCTGATGCGCCCTTTGCTTTACGAGGTCATATACCGCTCGTTCAGCATTATTGCAGGCAAGAGATATCACAAATGATCACTCGGTGATCTCGTCCGGGAAGGCACGGGACATTGAGGCGTTGGAGTACGCCTTGATGCCTGTGACTTCCTTTATTATTTTTATAAAAGGGGGAATATCGGTATTGGTATCCTCGCTCGGAAGCTCGGTTTCCATTATTGCGGTGCTTTTCCAATTCGGGTAAATATCGACCTCGAAGAGCTGTCCGTGATAGAGGAAGGTGTGGCGTGTCTTTACAATGGGTGTCGTGCCATTGGCGATGGTTTTTTTGAGGGCGTAAAACTCATTTTCCCCGATTTCCTGCTCGTCCTCATAGGCGCTCATACCGCTGATGCGCACCTTTTTGGTTTCGGTGTATTTAGTCACGCCGTTCATAGTGCGCGAGCGGACGCGGTGGGTGACGTGGGGAGCGGAGTCAAGGTATATCTGCACGATATCGGAGGAGGTGTAACCCTCCTCGGCACGCATCATATCAACGTCGGGCATTGCTATTACGTATTTGCGCTCAATTTCGATGTGGTCGGTCATTGCTGACACCTCGATTTCTTTCTATTTATAATTAAATTGTAGCACATCGGCGCGTTTTTTTCAAGTAGCGGAAGATTTATTTTGTTTCTATTGACATTTAACTTTTTTTGTGATAGAATATAAGGGAAATATTGTAATCCGATGGAGGATATAATAAATGGCAAAGTCACGTGAGCATCTTACAGACGAGCAGATAGCGAAGAAAAAGAAATGGCAGGCGATCTGGGATAAGGTTACTACCGGTATTCTTATTTTCCTTTTGGCTTCTCCTGTGCTTATTCTCGGCTACATATTCTATTGGTTTTTGAGCAAGTAATGTTTGATAAAGAAAGCGGGCACACTTCATCGTGTGCCTGCTTTCTTTATCAGTGAAGATGAAAACACCCAAGCTCGCAAAACGAGCTTGGGTGTTTTTGTATTCAATTACTCAGCCTTGGGAGCTGCATCCTTCATGGAAAGGTTCATTCTGCCCTTCTCGTCAGTACCGAGGTACTTAACGCGAACGGTATCGCCAACGTTTACAACGTCCTCGACCTTTTCGGTTCTCTCCTTCTGGAGCTTGGAGATGTGAACGAGTCCCTCCTTACCGGGAGCGTACTCAACGAACGCGCCGATAGGAATGATACGGGTTACAGTACCCTCGTAGGTCTCGCCTACCTCGGGCTCAAATACGATAGCGTCGATAATAGCCTTAGCCATATCTGCGCTGTCGCGGTTTACTGCTGCGATGAAGATAGTACCGTCATCCTGGATATCGATCTTTGCGCCGGTGTCAGCGGTGATCTTCTGGATAACCTTACCGCCCGAACCGATAACCTCACGGATCTTGTCGGGGTTGATGTGCATGGTGATCATCTTGGGAGCGTAGGGAGAAACCTCCGATCTGGGCTCTGCGATAGCGGCAAGAAGGATCTTGTCGATGATCTCGTCTCTACCCTGGTGAGTAGACTCAAACGCCTTTTTGATGATCTCGGGAGTAAGACCGTCGATCTTAAGGTCCATCTGGATAGAGGTGATACCCTTGTGAGTACCTGCTACCTTGAAGTCCATATCGCCGTAGAAGTCCTCAAGACCCTGAATATCGATCATGGTATCCCAGCTTCCGTCCTCAGCGGTGATAAGTCCGCAGGAGATACCTGCAACGGGAGCCTTGATCGGAACACCTGCGTCCATAAGAGCGAGGGTGGATCCGCAGATAGAAGCCTGCGAGGTGGAGCCGTTGGAGGAAATTACCTCGGAAACAAGACGGATAGCATAGGGGAACTCCTCCTCG
>JAZNGE010000030.1:0-30239 GCA_045576315.1 Eubacteriales bacterium
GCGGTAGAGCCGCCCATATTGATTCTTTGCGTGCCTGCATAGCCGTCATCGAAGGTCTTGCTGGACGCATCGATCTTGGTCTTTGCACTGTAATAAATTGTAAAGAAGCTGTCCGTGCCTGCCTTTTCGGTATCGCCGTCAGCCTTTGCGCCCTGTGCCATCGCGGCAAGATCCTTCGATGCGTTGAGTGCATAGGTGGTGATAACGGGAGCTGCGGGTACGGGCTCGGTAACCTCTACCTTGAAGTAATAGTTGCTGCCTGCGGACGAGCCTATAAGATAAGTGCCTGCCGCATCTATATCAATAGTGGTAACGTAAAGCGAATTCTTTACAGCACCGACAGATGTAGTCTTAACGACCGTGCCGTCGGGAGTATAGAGATCTATCTCTCTGCCGTCACCGCCTGCAACCCACCAGATCTTAACGGTGGCTTCGCCCTCGGTGGTAAACTGAATGGCGTTTTTGGTGCTCGCGCCAACAGCGGTAGAGCCGCCCATATTGATTCTTTGCGTGCCTGCATAGCCGTCATCGAAGGTCTTGCTGGACGCATCGATCTTGGTCTTTGCACTGTAATAAATTGTAAAGAAGCTGTCCGTGCCTGCCTTTTCGGTGTCGCCGTCAGCCTTTGCGCCCTGTGCCATCGCGGCAAGATCCTTCGATGCGTCGAGCACGTGCGTAATTTCGCTTGCAGGATTGTCTGCGAGAGCGGAAACTACGAATGCAGCAGTAATGAGTACTATCAAAAGCACCGCTGCAATGATTTTGCGGAACGTAACTGTTTTCATGTTCTCCTCCTGGTTGGTGAATTTATGCTTTGAAAATTACGTTGGTTATAATACAAGGGAAGCTTTTTATATCTTTTTCCCCCGTCTTATGTGACAATTCTACATCAAACTTTCGATACTCGCCTTAATTATTTTGATGATATACGCATGTGTCCTTAATTTTTTTGATTTTCTCCGTTTTTTCACACATGGCGGTGAAAATTTTTGCGTTTGTTTTTGTTTACTTTTCACAACACATATAAAACCGGCGCTGAAAGCCGCTTTACGCGCCGCCCCGCACGCCTTGCGATCCGATAAGAAAAAAGGAAGAACCCGATCAAAAAGTTCTTCCTTTATGCTATGTAATTTTTGCGGCCTGTCAGAAAACCCCGAGCAGCTTCAAGACGTAAGAGGCAAGGAAAATGCTGAGTGCGGAGAAAAGGGTGCTCCATATAACCAGCTGACCCGCCAAGGACACGTCCGCATCCATCTCCTGTGCCATCGGAACGCTCGAAACGGCAACGGGTGTACAGAATACCGCAACGAAGGTTGCGAAGTGCGCACCGTTAAATATGCCGATAAAATAAGCGATGCCAAGGCCGAGAAGCGGAACTATAAAATTGCGAGTTACGATACCGAAAATGATATGCTTTTTAAGATGCGGGATCGCGGAAAGCTCAAACTGCGCGCCGAGGGCGAGAAGAGCAAGAGGAGTCGCGACGGACGAAAGGCTTGAAAGCGTTTTGTAAACGGGCTCTACGTCGGTAAGGCGGAAAGCGATGCCGCACTTTACGAATACCGCGCGAATACCAAGCGCGACAAAGCCGAGAGCTATGCTCTGTATAAGGGGATTTTTGATGATGCCTATGAGTATTTTTTTGACACTCGGCTTCTTGCCCGAGGAGAAAATGGAAAGTCCGACTACGGCAAGCGAATTGAAAACCGGAATCAAAAATGCCGAAAGCACGGTGGCGGCTATCGCGCCCTCATCACCGAAAAGCGAGGTGGCAAGAGGTATGCCGACAAGGGCGTAATTGGCGCGAAAGACGGCTTGGATAAGCGCGCCTCTTTTTGCGTTTTCCTTGGTGAAGAATATTACCGCGACAAGAGCCAGACAAAACAGCACGAGCGTTGCGATAACGGCATACAAAACGAAACCGAAGTCAACGTCGGCAAGATCTTGGATCTTATACATATTGAGAAAGAGCATAGCGGGCAGAAAAACTCTGAAAACGAGCTTGTTTAAAACCTTTGCCACGTCCCCGTTAAGCATACCGACTCTTTTTAAAACGTATCCGACAGCGACCATCAGCACGATAGGGGCTGTGGCGTTGACGGCAAACATAAAATCAGTCATTTTAGCTCCTTTTTGTAAACATAAATTTGCATTTATTCGTTTTGAACGACCGTTTGATTATCAAAGCATAACACCGTTTACACGCTACCCGTGTGAAATTATCGGCATAAATCTACGCTTTTCAGATCGTTTGAGCAGCGTCGTTTTTGACATCGGCGATCTTCACTCTCAATCCGGCGTCGCCCCTTGCCTTAGTGGGTGAAATTCCGTACTTTTGCTTGAACTTGTACGAGAAATAATTACTGTCGTTAAAGCCACAGAAATAGGCTATCTCACCGACTGCTCTGCCCGGCTCGTTAACGAGAATATGCTCTGCCCTTTGCAGACGGTAAAGGGTGAGATATTCGTTAAATCCAAAGCCTGTTTCCTTTTTGAAAATTCGCGAGAGATGCTCTGTGCTTACGTTCATAAGCTTCGCCACGGCGGACAGGCGCACCTCGTTCATATAATTCTCCTGAATGTATTTGACCGCGCCCTCAACGATGACGTTGCCGTCCGATTCTCTCTTTTTCTCGTTGCCGCTGCGTACCATAAGCAGCAAAAGCTGCTCGGTATACGTTTTAAGCGCGTGTATCGAGAGCGTGTCGTTGCGCACGTACTCTTCCTCGATCATTGAAAAAATAGTGTCGATATGTACGGAGAGCGCTCTGTTGCTGTAAAGGTAACCGAGCTTCAATACCGCGTGAAATATCTCGCTCGAAATAAACTCCTCGGAGAAGTTTATAAGGTATCTCGAGTGGGTTTTCGTATTATAGTTTGTGCGGTGTATCGTACCTGCGGGGATCAGAATTATATCGCCCGACACTACGTCATACGAGCGGTCCTCGATGAAGTAATTACACTTTCCCTCTTTCATGTAGTAAAGCTCGAATGAGGAGTGGTAATGCTCGGTAGCGACACTTCCCTTTATGTTCTCTCTTTTGTTAAAATAATACTCGCGTTCGTCGCGGTTCAACAGTTCGTTCAAGATGCCTCCATCTGCCGCTGTTGGCGGCTTTCGGGTAAAATTCACTCTATTATAGCACACAATATCAAAAAAATCAATAAAAAGTAGGGATTATGCGAGAAATATGTTAATTTTATTAAGGTAATTGACTTCTGTTCGCTATAAAATATATATAGAGATATTTTATATTTTATTATGCGCACGGGAGGTCATGTATGAAATACACAAACAATGGCGTCGAAGGCATCAAGATCGCATATATAGGCGGCGGCTCGCGAGGATGGGCATGGAATCTTATGAGCGACCTCGCATCCGCAGAGGATCTTTCCGGCTGTGTCGACCTTTACGATATAGATTTCGAGGCGGCTACGCACAACGAGATCATCGGCAACAAATTCAACAATGCCGAGGGTGCTAGATCCAGATGGATCTACAAGGCGAAAAAGACCATTGGCGAGGCACTCACCGGCGCTGACTTCGTTATCATTTCGATACTTCCGGGTACGTTTGACGAAATGGAAAGCGACGTACACACCCCGGAAAAATACGGCATCTATCAATCGGTTGGCGATACGACGGGTCCGGGCGGCATTATCCGCGCGCTGCGCACCGTTCCGATGATGGAAGTAATTGCAAAAGCAATTAAAGCCTACTCGCCGAAGGCGTGGGTAATAAACTATACCAACCCGATGGCTCTGTGCGTAAAGGCGCTTTACGACACGTTCCCCGAGATAAAGGCGTTTGGCTGCTGCCACGAGGTGTTCGCGGTGCAGGAGCTTATCGGCAAGGCTGTCGAGGAAATACACGGCGTCAAGCCGCACGAGCGCAAAGCGGTAAAGGCTAACGTCATCGGTGTAAACCACTTCACCTGGATAACCGATGCAAAATACCGCGATATAGACGCGTACGCGGCGTACGCGGAGTATGCAAAGCGCCACAAGGACACGGGAATCGATATGGAAGATCCCGAGTCGGTATTCCAGTACAGACACAAGGTTAAATTTGACCTTTTTCTCCGCTACGGAGTTATCGCCGCGGCAGGCGACAGACACCTTGCCGAATTCTGCGACGGTGCGTGGTACTTAAAGTCACCCGAGCAGGTAAGCGACTGGGGCTTCAAGCTTACCTCTGTAAGCTGGAGAAAGGAGAACCTTATCAGCCGTCTTGAAAGAAGCAGACGTTTAAGATGCGGTGAGGAAGAGGTTAAGATCGAAAACTCGGGCGAGGACGGAGTAAGACAGATTCGTGCGCTTCTCGGACTTTGCGACTACGTGACCAACGTAAATATGCCGAACGTCGGTCAGATACCCAATCTCCCTCTCGGTCTTATCGTTGAGACCAACGCGGCATTCCGCGACGACTCTATCACGCCCGTGATGGCGGGTAACGTGCCCGAGGGCGTATACGCGCTCGTTGCGCGCGCGGCTGACGAGCAGCTTACGGTTGCGAAGGCGGCAAGAGAGCGCGATCTCGAGCTTGCGTTCAGAGCATTTTGTCAGGATCCTCTTGTAAAGCTCGATCTGCCGAGTGCGAGAGCGCTTTTTGACGAGATGGTGGACAATACAAAAGATTACTTACAAGAATATTTCAAATAAGCGGAGGACTTTACTATGAACTTTACAAAAACCGTACGTCCCGAAAGAGTTATTCAGTTTGGCGAAGGCGGATTCTTGCGCGGATTTGTCGACTGGATGCTTCAAAAGATCAATGAAAAGAGCGATTTTAACGGCAGCGTTGTCGTAGTACAGCCCATTGAGATGGGTATGTGCGATATGCTCACCGCACAAGATTGTATGTACACTCACCTTATCAGAGGCGTTGAGGGTGTTGAAGCCGACGTGATCGACGTTATTTCAAGATGCGTAAAGCCCTACGAGGATTTTGATGCATACCTCAAGCTTGCAGAAAACCCCGATTTCAGATTCGTAGTATCCAACACCACCGAATCGGGTATCGTTTTCTCGGATGAGGACAAAATAACCGATATGCCTCCCAAGACCTTCCCTGCAAAGCTCACGCTTCTTATGAAGAAGAGATACGAGCTTGGACTCGGCGGATTTATATTCCTGCCCTGCGAGCTTATCGACAGAAACGGCGACAATCTCAAGAAATGCGTTCTTAAATACGCGGACCTTTGGGAGCTTGGTGACGGATTTAAGAAATGGGTGAACGAGGAAAACGTGTTCACCAACACTCTCGTTGACAGAATCAACACCGGATACCCCAAGGGTGAGGAGCTTGGTCTCGGATACGAGGACAATATGGTAAACACCTCGGAGTTTTTCCACCTCTGGGTAATCGAAACCGAGTGCGATCTTGACAAGGAGCTTCCCTTCTCCTGCGCTGATCTCAACGTTATCATCACCCGTGACAAGCTTGAGATGTACAGAACGAGAAAGGTACGCATACTTAACGGCGCTCACACCTCTCTTGTACCCTACGCGCTCCTTTCCGGCTTTGATACGGTAAAGAGCTGTATTGACGACGACGTTATGAGAGAGCACGTAAGAAAGTGCGTTTTCGACGAGATCATCCCTACTCTCGATCTGCCCAAGGAGGAGCTTGAAAGCTATGCGACAAGCGTTATCGAGCGTTTCTCCAACCCCTACATCAAGCACTATCTTTCCTCTATCGCGCTTAACTCCGTAAGCAAATTCAAGGTAAGAGTACTCCCCTCGATACTCGAGTACATCAAGAGATTCGGCAAGACTCCGAAGACTCTCGTATTCTCTCTTGCAAAGCTCATTGAGTTCTACAAGGTAGGCACTCCCAACGATGCTCCCGAGGTAATTGGCTACATAAAATCGCATACGGTAGAAGAAATTCTTGCCAACGCGTATCTTTTCGGTCAGGATATTTCATTTCTTGCCGGGGAGGTTAACGGATGCTTATAAACCGTCTTGACAACGTAGATATAAATCTTGAAAACGGACACAAGTACGCTCTTCGTGACATTAAGAAGGGCGAAAACATAATCAAGTACGGCAACGCCATCGGCCACGCGACCGAGGACATCAAAAAGGGCGAGCACGTACATACTCATAACGTAAAGACCAACCTTGCGGGTAACCTTGAGTATGAGTACGATCATAAGGTATTTGACATTCCCTACACCGATGACGGACGCACCTTTATGGGTTACGTGCGTGAAAACGGCGAGGTCGGCATCAGAAACGACGTATGGATCGTAAACACGGTCGGCTGCGTCAACAAGGTTGCCGAAAGGATCGCTGCTGCGACGGGCGCGTGCTATTTCCCTCACCCGTTCGGCTGCTCGCAGCTCGGCGACGATCAGGCGATAACACAGAAGATCCTCGCGGGTATGGTAAAGCACCCGAATGCCGCCGGCGTTCTCGTGCTCGGACTTGGATGCGAAAACAACAATATCGACCTTTTCCGCACGGTTCTTGGCGACGTAGACCCGAGGCGTGTGAAATTTCTCGTTGCGCAGGAGCATGACGATGAGATCGAGGAAGGCATAAAGCTCGTGCGCGAGCTGCAGGAATATGCCGCTACCTTCAAGCGCACACCCGTAAGCGTATCAAAGCTCGTCGTAGGTCTTAAATGCGGCGGCAGCGACGGATACAGCGGAATTACCGCCAACCCCCTCGTTGGCAGATTCTCGGATAAGCTCATCGCATCGGGCGGCAGCTGTCTGCTTACCGAAGTGCCCGAAATGTTCGGTGCGGAGCATCTGCTTATGCAAAGATGTGAGAGCCGCGAGGTTTTTGACAGAACGGTATCGCTCATCAACGACTTTAAGGACTACTACACAAGACATAATCAGGTCATATACGAAAACCCCTCACCCGGAAACAAAAAGGGCGGCATTACCACCCTTGAGGAAAAGTCGCTCGGATGTGTGCAAAAGGGCGGTCTCTCGCCCGTCGTTGACGTGCTTGACTACGGTGACAGAGTGAGAAAGACGGGTCTTTCCCTGCTTAACGGCCCCGGAAACGACATCGTTGCAATAACCAATCTTATGGCAGCGGGCGCACACATAATTCTCTTCACGACCGGAAGAGGCACACCCGTGGGAAGTGCCGTGCCTACCGTGAAGATCGCCACCAACCACTCTCTTGCCGAAAGAAAGAGCGGCTGGATCGACTTTGACGCAAGCCCCACACTTGACGGAAATTCGCTCGAGGACGAGCTTTACGACTACGTAATAAGAGTCGCAGAGGGCGAGATGACCAAAAACGAGATAAACGGATACAAAGAAATTTCAATATTTAAGGACGGAGTAACGCTATGAGCTTTATTAACGATAACTTTATGCTTAAAACCGAGGCGGCAAAAAGACTTTACAACGAGGTAAAGGATCTGCCCATCATCGACTACCACTGCCACCTCTCACCCAAAATGATCGCAGAGGACTACAAATTCAGAAACGCATTTGACCTCTTCCTTGGCGGCGACCACTACAAGTGGCGTCAGATGCGCACCAACGGCATCGACGAGGAATATATCACCGGCGGCGCTGACGAGTACGAGAAGTTCAAGGCATTCGCAAAAACCATGCCCTACCTTATCGGCAACCCCCTCTACCATTGGACTCACCTTGAGCTTAAGAGATACTTTGACATCGACGAGGTGCTGACCGAGGAATCCTGCGAGAGAATCTGGAACAAGGTAAACGAGTGCCTTGCAAAGCCCGAGTTCAGCGCGCAGAACCTTATCAAGCGCTCTAACGTTGAGATCATCTGCACCACCGACGACCCGATCGACACTCTCGAGTATCACGCGGCGCTCAAGGGCTTCTCCACCAAGATACTCCCCACCTTCCGTCCCGACAAGGCAGTCGAGATCGGCAAGGAGACCTTCTTGCCCTATATCGAGGCGGCAGGCATCAAGTCCTACGATCAGCTCGAATCCTGGATCGTAGAGCGCATCAACTACTTTGACTCCTTCGGTTGCAGACTCTCCGACCACGCGCTTGAGTACGTTCCCTTCGCTATCGGTGACGCAAAGGCGGCGTTCGACAAGAGAATCGCAGGCAAGGAGCTTACCGCTGATGAGATCGACGCGTTCAAGACCGCGATACTCAAGGTGTGCGCAAAGGAATACACACGCCTCGGCTGGACTATGCAGCTGCACATCGGCGCGCTTCGTAACAACAACAGAAGAATGTACGAAAAGCTCGGCGCGGACACCGGCTTTGACTCGATCAACGACCTTTGCATCGCTGAAAAGCTCTCGGCATTCATGAACAACCTTGAGTATGACGACTGTCTGCCCAAGACCATTCTTTACACCCTTAACCCCAAGGACAACTACGTTCTCGGCACGATGCTCGGCAACTTCCAGAAAGCACCTACCGCGGGCAAGATCCAGTTCGGCTCGGGCTGGTGGTTCAACGATCAGCGCGACGGCATGGTAGCGCAGATGACCGCGCTCGGCAACCTTGGTATGCTCTCTCGCTTCGTTGGTATGCTCACCGACAGCCGCAGCTTTGTTTCCTACCCCAGACACGAATATTTCAGACGCATTATGTGTAACATAATCGGCACGTGGGTAGAGGACGGCGAGTATCCCGCAGACTACGAGCGCCTTTCAGAGATCGTACGCGGTATCGCATACAACAACGCAAAGAACTACTTTAACTTCTGATCTTTACGCTTAATATAAAAAAGTGAGGATGTCGGCAAGCGACATCCTCACTTTTTTTGATATATTACTTTATCGTGTTTCCTGTTTCCTTATCGAACACGTAAACCGAGCCGTAAGGAATCGAGAAGGTGTATTCGGTGTCCATCTTGGGCGCTTCTCTGGGATCTACCTTGAGTATTGCCTTGTCATCGCCCATATAGACGTAAACGTTTGTATTGTCACCGAGAAGCTCGGTAAGCTCTACGTTGGAATTCATTACGTATGCGCCATCAACAACGCCACCGTCAATAGACTCGGGACGGAAGCCGAAGACGATCTCCTTGCCCTCGTACTGTGCAAGCAGCTCCGCGCTCATAACCTTGTCAAGCTCAAGTGCCGCACCGCCGACGGTTGCCTTGCCGCCCTCTATCTTCGTGGGGATAAGGTTCATAGGCGGCTCGCCGATAAAGCCTGCGACAAAGGTGTTTGCGGGGTTAAAATAGAGGTCGTACGGCGTGCCTATCTGCTGGATATATCCGTACTTCATAACGACGATACGGTCAGCCATTGTCATAGCTTCGGTCTGGTCGTGGGTTACGTAGATGGTGGTTGCGCCGACCTTGCGGTGAATGTCGGTGATCTCCGAGCGCATCGTAACTCTCTGCTTTGCATCAAGGTTGGAGAGCGGCTCGTCCATAAGGAAGATACCAACCTTACGTATTATAGCTCTACCTACCGCTACACGCTGGCGCTGACCGCCCGAAAGCGCTCTCGGCTTTCTTTCAAGATAGTCGGTAAGTCCGAGTATTGCGGCAATCTCCTTTACCTTCGTGTCTATAACCTCATCGTCAACACCCTGCAGGGTAAGTCCGAATGCAAGATTGTCATACACCGAAAGGTGCGGATAGAGCGCATAGCTCTGGAATACCATCGCTACCTCGCGCTGTCTTGGGCCAAGCTCGTTTGCGCGCTTGCCGTCTATCATAAACTCGCCCTTGCTTATATTCTCAAGGCCTGCGATCATACGGAGCGTTGTGGATTTTCCACAGCCGGACGGGCCGACGAAGACGATAAACTCGCCCTTCTCTATCTCAAGATTGAAATCGTGAACCGCGTGAAAGCCATTCGGGTATATTTTGTTGATGTCCTTTAAAGAGAGGTATGCCATAAAATGACTCCTTACCTGAAATTAGTTTATACCGTTTTAGTTTGTTTTGTGTTTATTACTTTTCGATCTCTCTGAGTATTCCTCTTAAGTGATCCACAGCGAATGCGATATCCTCACCGACAGTGCCCTCAAGCACGAGCGTGGCATTGGGATTTACCTCATAAATTTCAGTCAAAATACGTCTGAAATTTAACACGCCCCTGCCCACACCGCACTGACGGGGCACTCCGTCCACCACCTTGAAGTCCTTGATGTGATAGAGGAGAATGTCAGCGCCGAAAAGCTCGTGAGCTCTTCTTAAAATGTCGTAAGCACTCTCGTAATTTGAGGCCGAGAGATAATTGAAAAGGTCGAATATTACTCTTACGTTATCTCGGTCTATTGCCTTGATCACGTCGCCAAGAACGTCGGGGGTTGAGCAGATATGACAGTACGCTCCCTCAATTCCGACACACGCGCCGTGCTCCTTGGCAACATCGGCAAGTCGGCGAAAGGTGTCCGCCACCTTCTCTCTGCCCTCGGGCTTTGAGTTGTCGGGGTGAAAGCCCCACGGGTCGCCCATATAAGAGCCGGTTTCAGAGCCGACGACCGTGGCACCCAGTTGAGATGAGAGGGAGAGGTACTCGGCAAATATCTTTTCGCCAAGCTCCGCCTTTTCCGAATTCGGATGAACGGGGTTGAAGTACGCACCGAGAAGCGCGACCTCTTTGCCTGCGGCCTTGAACGTATTGCCGATCGCCACGGCACGCTCGGGAGTTATTCCGCCAACGGTGTAAGTAACACCGTCGATAGACTTATAAGCCACGAACTGAACGCCGTCAATGCCAAGCTCCGAAAGCTTTTTTACAATATTATCCTCGCCCTTGACACCAAGATCGTGGGCGCGTATCATAATTTTCATTTAGATTTTCCTTCCGCGAGTACCTCTGTGTAGCAAAGCACGAAGGGCGCGACACCCTTTGCGTCATTCTCTACAACCGGCTCGGAAATATAGTATTCGTAAGATCCGTCACGGCGCAGATTGTTCTCCGGTCCAAGACCCGCAACAAGACAAATGCCACCGAGATTTATGTTTCCTTCGGCATCGAAGCCGAGGTATTTTTCACAAATTCCGTCAAACGTTTCTCTGCCAAGCTTGGCAAAGCTCTTATCAAGAGCACCGATCCTCGCGCCCTTCATCATAGCGTAGGCTATCATGCTTGAGCCGCTGGTTTCAAGGTAATTGCCCTCTTTTGCGGGAAGGTCGACCACCTGGTAGTACATTCCGCTCTTTTCGTCACGGAATTTCAAGAAGCTCTCCATAAGTTCCCTGAACGTCATTAAAAGCTCGGGGTCGGCATCGCTGCCCATAATGTCGATTATATCGACCATAGCAACGGCAAACCAGCCGATAGATCTGAGCCAGAAGTTTTTTGAAAGTCCCGTAGTCTTGTCTGCCCAGAATATTGAGCGCGTGCAATCAAAGCCGTGATAGTAAAGACCGGTTTTTGAGTCGCGCATATATTTTCTGACGTTTTTGATCTGATTCAGGGGATCGGAATAATCGCCGTCCGTGTATTTCGCATATTTTGCCGAGAAGACCTGTGCCATATAAATGCCGTCAAGCCAGACCTGATCGGGATAGATAAGCTTGTGCCAAAAGCTGCCAAGCTCGGTTCGCGGCTGGGTGACGAGATGCTTTTTGTGATTTTCGATAGCGAGGCGGTACTTTTCCTTGCCGCACCTTTCGTAAAGCTCGAAAAGCACCCTGCCCTCGTTGATGTCGTCGAGATTGTATTTTGCTATATCGTAGCCGAGGATCGAGCCGTCCTCACGGACGTAATAGTCGATAAAGCTCTCGGCAAAATCGAAGTATCTCTCCTCGCCCTTGATCCTTGCTATCTCCATAAAGGCGGTGATCATACAGCCGTCTATGTAATTCCAATGCGGCTTTTTTCCCTGCCTTATGCTCTCTATGTTCCACATAGGCGCATCAGGAGACGACTCTCTGATCAGGCGGTCGATATACGCGTCAATCCTTTCGTACATTCAAAAACTCCTCTCGGGCGAGTATGGTTGAATATTTTAAGCAAAATTCTATGTTTTTGCCTAAAAGTGCGCACCCGTGTCAAGTTTTTAAAGCACGAGCGAGCGTAACGGTGTCAAAAATACTTGTGTTAGGTGAAGCTGTTGTTATCAAGAGTCATCTTGCCGACGTGATCGGTGATAAGCGAGTCGCCGATAGCGCCCTCAACGCTGACACCCCTGACGGTAAGCTCCTCAACGTTGTCAAAGTACATACCGACCTTCAAAAACTCTTCCATAAACTCGCGCATCGCAGGGCGCGCGGGCTTGGCGGTCGGCGAGTAGGTGAAGCGCACGTCCTCAACGGTGATGCTCTTTATAGGTCTTTCGGGCAGGCCGTCACAATAGCATGCCGCCGCCTCACAGTCCAGGCACTCCATATTACGAAACGTGAACTCGCCAAGGTACGGAGTTCTCTCGTCAACGGGCAGATGCTTGCGCGACCATACGTACTCGCTGTTGCGGTCGGGGTCACAGCAATTATACCACATATTTATTACTATGGGGGTTATTACGCCCTCCATACGAATGTTCTCAAAAACTACGCCGTCTATTACGGCATCCTTTCCTCTTCCGCGGCGGCTCTTTATGCGGAGACCTCTGTCCGTGTTTTTAAACACGCAACGGTTTACGGTAAGGTTTGTAACGCCGCCTGCCATCTCGCTGCCGAGGGTTACTGCGCCGTGACCGAACTGCATAAGGCAGTTGCGGATAGTGTGGCGGTTGGCTGGCTGCTTAAAGCGTCTGCCGATGTCGATCTTGCCCGACTTGATTGCGATACAGTCGTCACCGACGGAAAAACGGCAGCCGATTATGTTAACTACGTCGCACGCCTCGGGGTCGATAGCATCGGTATTGGGGCTATCCTTTGGGGCGTGGATCTCTATATCGATAAGGTCGATATTTTTGGAAAAGTAGGGGTGGAACTGCCAGGAGGCAGAGTTCGCGGCGAGGATACCGTGAACATGCACGCCGTCACAGCGGTTGAAAAACAGAAGTCGCGGTCTGCCGATAGGATATTTCTTCACATCTATCCACCAGCCTGCCGCCTGTGCGTTTCCGTCAACTGTGCCGGGGCCGATTATCGTAATATCGTCGGCGTGCTCGGCAAACAGGAGCGCTTGGTGCATTTTAACGGCGTTTCCCTCCCACGTGCCGAAATGTACGGTGTCGCCGCCGTTAAGGTCGGGGATCTCGCCGGGGATAACGGGATATCTTGATTTATCGGTATGTCCAAGAAGCGTAGCGCCCTCGTTAAGATCAAGGGTGATGTGGCTCTTTAAAGCGAGGGATGCGGTGAGGTAAGTACCCTTCGGAAAAACGAGTCGCGCGCCGCGCGGCATACAGTTTATAGCCGTCTGTATCGCCACGGTATCGTCGGTAACACCGTCGCCGACAGCGCCGAAGTCGAGAACGGAAACGGCGCAAGTCTCCGATTTAGTCTTAAAGGAAAGCTCGCCGACAAGCGCGTCTGACTTTACCTTATACTCTGTATCGGGCTTAAGGCCGAAAAGCGAAAACACGTTAGTCGTGCCGCGGTATGCTTCCTTGCCGTCGAGGTATACGGTATATTCTTTTTCGGTGTAATACGGCTGATCGTTTTGCCACTCAAATGCCGCCGATACCGAGGATATAAACAATGCCTTTAACATTTTACTGAACTCCGTTTTTCTTCTTTGCGTCCGAAATTATTTTGACTATACCGTTCTTTATCGCGATGAAAAGAAGGTCGATACCCATATAGAAAAGTCCGAAAAGCAGCGGCTCTACGCCGAGGTATATGACAAGCTCTGTGCCTGCGATGGTGTTGGCTATAACGTTGATTATATTGTAGAGCCAAATGACCGCAAGGAGTATGCCGAATGCGTAGAATATGTTCAAAAAGAAGTTGACGTATCTCTTTTTCGGGAACATCATCCACTTATCGTTTGCGCCCTCTTGGAGTGCGAAATAACGGAATATGTTGTTGACGAAGATGTCCGTCACCATACCCAAGACCGCGGCAAGCACGAGGATCATATTCTCCATATTGGGAATAGCGATGCCAAGACCCCAGAACACGAAGAAGCACACGGCGCCGTTAAACCAGAACTTGATAAACAGCGCTTTTATAAACGAGGGAATGCGGTCAAGAAAACCGCTTTTGTATTTGCGGCGCGGATCGTTTTCAAGCGTCAGCTTCGGATACGTTTTTTTATCCGCGTTGACAAGGCGGTCGACCGCGTCGCTCTTTAAATCATAGTTGTTGCTCTCTCCGACTTCGACGTCGGGCGTGGGCGTTTTTTTGTTTTTCTTTGCCATTTTAAAGTCCGTTGAACCGCGGAAAACGTTACACGCCCCCACAGCAATAATTATTTTTTCTGAATTATTCCTCGGAAAGCTCGATCTTTTCAACCTCGTTGGATTCTATCTCAACAGAGGTATTTATCTTCTTGAGGAGAGTTGCGAAAAGAGGCTCGAGGTACATACACACGATGATCACGGCAACGCTTACGATATGGGTGATCATAAGGTTCTGTGCCTCCCATATGTACATCGTGGTTTCGGTAATAGCGATAGGATTCTCCGCTCTGGTGAGAGCGATCTCTATTCTCAAATAGTAGTAAACGTCAGCCGCGATAACGCACAGATACATAACTGTCGATATAGCTATCATGAGCCACTTTGGCTTCTGTCTTTTAGGATAAGAGCCGAGCATCGTTACGAACGAGAGGATCATAAAGAGCATCGTCACGAATGAGCAAAGGCCCATGTGAGGTCCGTAGATCTTAGCGGTCGTGTTGGACACGGCGGTGAGGTTGAGAGAATAGATAAGGAAGGATACGGTGAGTGCAAGGATGGGGATAATATCCGGCTTCTTTTTAAGGAAAACGAAGAAGCGGCGCACAGCCTCTTTAAGACGTGCAAGGACCGAAGAAAAGAACTTTTTCATTATTCGCCCCTCCTTATCGCATTAGTGGTTTCTTTATCAAAGAAATGCTTCTTGCCAAAGCTGATGCCAACGACGTCGCCCTTTGAATAGGTGAGCCACTCGCGCAGCTTTGCCGTTACGGTGCGGCCGCCGAGATTGCCGTGCACAAGGGTGTTGTGACCGAGGTTCTCACAGTTGGTGACCGTCATCTCACCGTCCGTGCCGAGCGTAATATTTTCGGGACGAACGCCGAGGGTTATCTCCTTGCCCACGTAGTCGGCAAGACGCTCCTTTTCCTCATCGTTAAGGGACACCTTCATACCCGATTCAAGAGTAAGATATCCGTCCTCAACGGTAGCGGTAAAGAAGTTCATAGGGGGCAAGCCGATAAACGAAGCAACAAACACGTTTGCGGGGTTGTCGTAAAGCTCAAGCGGGCTTCCGACCTGCTGAACGTGTCCCATAGACATACACACGATCCTATCGGCGAGGGTAAGTGCCTCGGTTTGATCGTGGGTAACGTAAAGCATGGTTGCGCCGAGGCGCTTATGAAGCAGAAGTATCTCTCTTCTGGTTGCGCCGCGCAGCTTTGCATCAAGGTTGGAAAGCGGCTCGTCGAAGAGGAATACCTTGGGTCTTCTTACTATCGCACGGCCCATGGCAACTCTCTGTCTTTGTCCGCCAGAGAGCTGACGGGGCTTTTTATTAAGCTGGTCGGTGAGTCCGAGTATTTCTGCCGCCGCCATAACCTTCTCGTGAATGACAAGGGGATTTTCCTTGCGCAGAGTAAGGGAGAACGCCATGTTTTCGTATATGGTCATGTGCGCGTACAGGGCGTAGTTCTGGAATACCATAGCTATATCTCTGTCCTTGGCGGGCATCTGTGTAACGTCACGGCCGTCGATGATAAGATTACCCGAGGTTATATCCTCAAGTCCCGCAACCATACGCAAAGTCGTAGACTTGCCGCAGCCGGACGGTCCGACGAGGACTATAAGCTCGCCCTCTTCGACTTCAAGGTTAAAGTCGAAAACCGCCTGCACTTTATTGTCGTATATTTTGTTAAGGTTTTTTAAGCTTAAGTAAGCCATAATTAACCGAGCCTTTCTTGATTTTTCCGCCCCGGCTTTTACGGACACAGCCGAAAAAGTCACACGGGGTATCACTTTGTCTGTTCTTACGCGGTCTGTTCGAGAGTTTTCTTGTACTTTTCAAGGTTCTTTGCGCGCACTATACCGATAATGCCGGAGGCTATCGCGGACGCGCTCGAAAGAGAAAGCATGGTGACTGTATATACAAACTGTCCTGCGCCCATAACCGCGGTACCGTCTGTCGTAACCGAGGAAACAGCACCCATCGGGAAGCCGAGAATACGGACGAGCTGTAATGCGCCGACGACGGTGATCACCACGCCGTACGAGAACTTGTAATTCTTAAGTCCCTCGGAAGAGAGGAATGCGGTAAGAAGGAACAGAAGATTATAGACTACCGAAAGTCCTATTGTGGTGGTGTAATAGTAATATCCAACGTCCGAGGAGTAGATGCTTACGAAATAGAGGACGTTAAATATTATCGCGAGGTATGCAAAGTTTGACGATGCCTTGTTTTTTACAAAGCGCATACGGTCTTTTTTCAGTGTAGACTTTTCCATACTATACCTCCTCAAGCAGCTGACGCTCACCGCGCATGACCATCACCTTGAAAACAAGGTTAAGAATGCCCAAAACGGCAGCAAGTATAGCTACTCCGAAAACGTAGAATCCGGCATTGAACCAGAAAGGAGAGATGTCGTAAGGCATTTTCAGCATACCCTGCCACATTTCGAGAGCCTCGAAATCTATCTTGTAATACATCTCTTTATATTTAATAACGTTAATAATACCCCACACGGATACTCCAAGCGTAAGGGCGGAATTGAGTATTATCGTTATGTAATTTCCAATGTAATATTTTCTTCTCTTATGAGAGCCGAAAACGAAGACGAGAACCGCGGAAAGTATAAGCACGATTCCTGCAGTGGTGAGCTGCTTGTTAAAGGGCTGGATCTCGTTATAGATCTCCGCACCCTCAAAGGCAGGATACTTCGGGTCCTCCGCGTAATATGCAAAATTGTTGTAATGAAGGTCGGTAACAAGACCGAGCGAATAAATGAATACAATGGCGGCTGCCGCAAGAACGGCGAAGCACACTATCCTTTGTACCAGCATTTGCTTCTTATACATTTTTATCTCCATGTCGTATGACTTTTTTGTGGGGAGTGTCGTTTTATCCCACGGTGCTTGTTGATCTGTGCCGATCAACACGGCTTTTTTTATATTGCGTGGGAGGGAGAGCCCCTCCCACGCGCGTTTGTCAGCTGTGTTTTTACTTTAAGTAGGCTCTAATTACTCGCCGAGGTTCTCGTAGTATCCGAGAAGCTTCTTCCATGCGCCTTCCTTAAGAGCGAGGTAACCGCTGCCGCCCCAAGTTTCCTTAACGGTGTTAAGGGTGTTAGCTCTGGAGTCGGTTCCGTCACCGGTGTAGCCCTTGCAGATGATGTCAACGAAGAGGTTGAACTGACCCTTGGACTGCGAGAACTTACCGCTGGAGGAAAGGTTGGTGTAGCCTGCTATAATATCGTTCTCCGCCTTGGTGGTGGGAAGAACGGTAGGAACGGAGGTATACCAAGGATTCTCGGTAATTGCGAGCTCGGGGTGCTTGATAGTGCCGAACGCGATAGCGTTGGATATCTTTGCAGCGCCTTCCTTACCTACCTCGTGAGTGCACTGATACTCGAATGCCTGGCTCTTTACGAAGGAAAGAGTAGAGCCGAGGTACTGACGAGCGTAGTTGGTGTAGTTACCGCCTGCCTTATCCCAAAGCTCCTCGAAGGTAGCGTCTGCGATAGCGGGCATCTTCTTACCGTTGAAGTTGAAGGTTACGTAAGAGCCGTCATCCTTGGTCTTGATGAATGCGTCGGGACCGTAGGACATAAGGATCTGACCCTGCTCGGAGTATGCGAAATCGATGAGAGCGAGAGCTGCGTTAAGCTTGTCGGTGCTGCCCTCTACGCCTGCCTTGGAGATTGCCCAACCGTCAGTCTTAACAGATCTCCAGGACTCAGTAAATCTCATGTATACGCCACCCTCGGTTCCGTCGAACCAAAGAGCAACGGGAATCATAACCGCCATATACTTCTCGCCTTCCTGAAGCTTGGTAGCGTTGTATACGGTCTGGGTCTGGTTGTAGTCGTAGTGCATGAAGCCCTTATCCTCAGCGAGCATCTTATCGGTGCTTGCTGCCTCGTTGTTGATGAAGGAGTTAGAGATAAGGCCCTCTGCTGCCATAGCGTTCATACGCTCGATAGCAACGTAAGTATCTTCCTCCTGGCGAGCATCGTGAAGCTTGCCATCGGTGCCGATGTAGAGGTAATCCTGTCTGGACTCAAGGCCGCGAACGCCGAAGAGAGTGCCTGCGAAACGGAATACGTCTATCTTTCTCTGGTTGTTGTTGTCCTCACGGGAGAAAAGACCTGCAACGGTGTCAGTACCGTTAAGGGTCTGGGGGTTAGCTACTACGCAACGAAGAAGAGCAACAAGCTCGTCTGCGTCCCAAGCTGCGTTCTGACCGATGAAGAGGTCAGCACGGTTGGTGCCGTAGTATCCGCCGTAAGCCTGGTCGATGTAGGTACGAAGCATATTAACAGCGGTAACACCGTCAACGGTGCCTGCTGCAAGCGCGTCGTTCATCTTCTTTACGATATTGCCTGCGGTGTCGTAGTCCTTGGTAACGGTCTCAGTACCGGTAGCGTCAGCCTTAACTACGTCAATGGTGATCTTGCCGGATGTAGGCATATAGGGAGTATAAGCCGCAGCTGCAAGATTCTTGGAAGCGGTAGCGGTAAATTCGCCCTCGCCGTTGAGAAGCTTCTCAACCCAGTCGGTTCTCATAAGGGGCATACGCTCAATGTCGTTTACACCGTCGAAGTAGGGGGAGAAGTAGATAGCACCGTTAGTGGTGTCACCGGTAATGGAAAGACGAACGATGGGGTTGGCCTCAAGGTATGCCTTGAAGTTAGGCATATAATCAAGGTACTCAGCGATATTGATAAGGTTGCCTGCAACACCTGCTTCGGAAAGCTGAGAAGCGGTACCGGATACCATATCTACGTCAGCGAGCTTAGCCTTCCAGTATTCGAACTCATCCTTGGCGCTCTTGCCCTGGTAGTGATTCTCGAACTTTACACTAAGCTGATTCTCAACCTCAACCCAGGTGGGCTTAAGGTCGCCTGTGTTATAGGTCTTGCCATCCGCAAGAGTAATGCCCTCGCCTGCTATGGAAGCATCGAAGAACAGACCGGTCTTAGCGTTGTTATAACCGGTTGCCATGCGGAGAATAGTTCCGTCTGCGTACTCGAGCGTAAGCTCAGGCTCGGGATCGGGAGTAGGAACAGGTGGTTCCTTGCACGCTGCCAGCGCGCTGACAATCAGTACAAGTACGAGAAGAAGAGATATCAGTCTTCTTTTCATGGGGGGATCCTCCTATTTAAAAAATTTATTTACTATTAAACGCTTTCGCGATAATAATCGTGTTATGCTTTGCGCGGTGTCCTCTTGCGAGTGAAGATTACTCCTTAACGCCTCCGACGTTAACACCCTTTGCAAAGTACTTCTGAATGAAGGGATAAATGATAAGTATCGGGATTATCGAGCAAACGATAAGCGCGTAGATTACAGAGTCTGCGGCGTACGGCTTGTTCCAGCCGCCCATAAAGTCGGGGTCGTTGAATTCCTCAAGACGAAGACGGATAAATACCTGCAAGGGATGCTCGTTTCCGTTAGAGATCATCTGACGCGCCCAGTAGTAACCGTTCCAACGGGAGATAGCGAAGAAGAGCGCTACCGTAGCGATAGTGGATTTACACATCGGAAGGTATACTCTGCCAAGCACCTGCATCTCGGTTGCGCCGTCGACTATTGCCGCCTCTTCTATCTCGGACGGAACGCCCTCGAACGCGTTACGAAGAAGTATGATGTTCATCGCCTGCATACCCATCGCGATAACTACGAGCCACTTTTCGTCCATAATTCCGACGGAATTAAATACGTCCTTGGTTGCCAGATAGTTGAGGTACATGGGAACGATACCTGCGGAGAACCACATCGTGAATACGAGGAAGAAGTTGAAGCCCTTTCTGAAGAGCAATCTTTTCTTCGAGAGCGCGTATCCGCCGAGGATCGAGAAGCCCATAGCCCAAAGAGTGCCGTAGAAGGTAATGAAGAGAGTGTTCGTATACGAGTTCCAGAACATATTGTTGTTAAACATTTCTGCAAACGCCTCGAACTGTATTCCCTTCGGGAAGAGGACTATTTCGCCGTACTCGACCGCCTCACGAGAGGAGATCGCCGCGGATATTGCGTATATAAAGGGGTACAGACAGCATATTGCGAATACCGTCAGAAAAACGTACGAGAGGATCTTGAAGATCAACTCGGAAATTTCCAGCTTTCTTTTCATACTGTTGCCTCCGTTTTAATACAGCGATACGTCCGACGCCTTGCGGGCGATGGTGTTTGCTCCGATAACGAGCAGCATTCCGACAACGTTGTTTAACATCTCTGCGGCGGTGGATATTCCTATTCTGCCTGCGAGAATACCGTATCTCTGTGCGTAGGTGGATACAACGTCTGCCGTTACGTGCGTGTTGTAGTTATAAAGAAGAAGAACCTTTTCGTATCCGACGTTAAGAAGCGAGCCTATTCTCGTTATAAGCATGATTACGACGGTGGAAAGAATGCTCGGCAGAACGACGTATCTCATCTGCGCCATCTTGCCCGCGCCGTCTATCTGCGCCGCCTCGTAGCTGGTCGGTGAAATTGCGATTATAGCCGCGAAGAATACTATCGAGTCGTATCCTGCGGTCTCCCAAATTCCGCTTATCTGATAGATAGCACGGAAGAAGCCGGGGTTATTTAACAGACCGTCAATACCCGTCTGCTCACTTATGAGTCCGAGGTTGACAAGCGCGCGTGAAATAATACCCATATCGATACCGAAGTCAACGACGGGCTGTCTTACAAGCATCGTAATAAGAGTCGTCATAACGACGGTGGATATGAACTTGGGAAGATATGTAATAACCTGATATACGCTTCTTGCGATGTTCGAGCGGATCTCGTTGAAGAAAAGCGCGATTATGATCGGCATCGGGAAGCCGAACAAAAGTCCGTAGAAGGAAAGAAGGAAGGTATTACGGAACGCGCGCCAGAATTCAATAGCGCTCGAGTCGCTTCCCGCAAAGAGCATCTTAAAGTAAGAAAAGCCTGCGTAAAGCTGATCGGCTACGGGAATGTTGGCATCGTAGACCTTGAATGCTCCGAGAAGCTCGTACATCGGGAAATATCTCCAGAAAAGGAATACGAGAATCATCGGAACGAGCATCAGATAAAGACGCCAATCCTTTAAGACTGTACGGGCGACGTTAAGCCAGGTGTGCTTTTCAACGTCGTCTCTGACCGCCTGCTCGGGATCTTCGTGATATTTACCCGTCGCTTCGTCATACACGAGGTAATCATCAGATTTTAGCTTCATATATAATCCTCCGTTTTATGTGAACTGTTTTGAATAGAGAGGGAGTTATTCCTCACCGTAGGGGGAGGTGTACTCCTCTTTTTGTTGCTCGTTAACTCTTATAACGTACTTTTTCTGATCCTCTATAAGACCGTCTACGCTCTTGGCGGCGTAAAGTATGACCACCGCGAACAACAGAGTTATAAGATCGGTAAGAAGAAAGGCTACAAGCTCTGCTGTGCCCGCGCCGAACGGCAACGAGAGAAGCCAGCGACCGAGCGCCACCGAAACGTAAGAGGTCGCGTCAAAGAGCAGCGTTTTAAAGAAGCTGTTCTTTACCCCTTCCTTTCCGAAGAGCTTGAAGTAGACGAGGGAAACTATCGCGAACACGTTTCCGACGCCGTATATGAGATAATGCTCTGCCGATGCGCCCGAGGCTACGCAAAAGGCGATACCGCCCACCGCGGCGATTATTGCCGCGTATGCTCCCCAACGGTGCATGGTAATGAGGATCAACGTCAACGTTATTGAGATAGCCACCGGCTGCGCTCCAAACCACTTTGAAGTCGCAAAGGTCGCGATGCACTCAAAAACAGCAGTCAATACCGCGAATATCGCGAGGTCTGTGGCGCGATACTGACCGAATGTCATTTTCTTTTCCATTTTGATTTCCATTTGTATTACGGTGCTGATTTGAGGTGTGAAAAATATGCTGATTTTTCAAAGATGACCCGAGGGAGTCCCTGCCGCCGACACGTTTTCTCGCGCCCGAAACGCACACACGCGACGTATGAAAACACGCGCCGCTATCCACCTCAACAGGTGTCCGTTTTTTCTTCATTATATAAGATAATCTTTTATCTTACCTTAATTTTTTTGACTTAAAAGTATCAAGCTCTTGAAAAAATTGATTTTTCAAATTTATTCTGCTGTGTCTAGTAAATGTTTTTGCGCAAATTTTGTGCATTTTAGCCAACACCGCACAGCAAGCGGCTCTCTTGGCACTCGAAAAGGGCTCAAAATCGTAAAGAATGTCGGCAAACGCGCGTAAGTGCCGAGCTTTCAGAGGAAAAATGCCGCAAAAAACGTTACACGGATGCCTACTTACACGGATTTTCACATCAAATTTACACGCTTCAAGACAAAAAATTACACCCCGAAAAGTCGAACACTTTTCGGGGTGCATATCAAGCTTTCGCGTATTATTTAATTACTCGTAGAAGTCACCGCAAACGCACTTCTCTTTTCCACCGAAGAGGCGGCGGAAGAAGTTAGCTATGGCGTTTAGGAACGCCTTGAAGCCACCGGCTTCGCACTTGCTGTGATCCTTTACGGTGCTTTCGTTGCCGTTGTTGTCGGGGTCGTCGTTATCACCGGGGGTATTGCCGCCGGGAGTGTCGCCACCGGGGTTATCACCCGACGTGTCGGCATCGACAGCGCCGCATCTGTCACATGTTCTGGTACAGTTTTCCGCGATCCAGTTGTGCCCGGTCGCGGGGATAGTCTTGCCATCGCTGATTATCTCGTTGCAGGCAGTGCAACGAACCTTGCCGGTGTGTCCGTCGGTGGTACAGGTAGCGCCAACCGCGTCCTCAAAAGTGAAGGTCGTATGCTCACAAGATGAGCCTGTGGCCTCGCCGCCTGCCGTGTAAACGGTGATGCTGTAAGCGCGGCACTGTGCCGAAAGATTGGTGTACGCAACGGTATCAACGGGGGATGAGAACACGAGGGTTATAATGCCGTTATTGTTCGTTACGGTTGCACCGGCGGGAGCGCCGGCAGTCCAACCGCTGACGTACTTTGCTTCAAGACCGTTGCAGTTGATCTCAAGCTTTACAATGCCCGAATACTCAATGGTAACGTCGGAGCCCTTGTAGAAGCGAGCGGGATTTGCGTAATCCGCAACGTTGCTGGTAGCTCCGCCCTTTTTGTTGGTGAGCTTGATTCCGTTCTGCTCCCAGATCTGCTGCGCGGTCGAGAAATCGGTTCTGTTCGCCTTGTCGGCAAAGCTGATCGTCGCGCTTGTAGCCGCGCTCTTCTCTGCTCCGCAGGTGGTGCAGGTGTTGCCCGAATAGCTGTGTCCGGTCGCATCGGTTCTGTTATCTACGCGCTCCTCTGAACAGAGGGGGCAAATGTAAATGGTAAATCCGCCAACGGTACAGCCGGGCGCGATAACGACGGTCGTATAGACGTGCTCGCAGGAGCTGTCGCCCGATCCGCCACCGTTCTCACCGCCGGAGTTGCCGCTGTCGTCCAGGGAGTAAAAGGAGATTTCAAAAAGGTCGCTGAGGCTGCTTGTGCCGTATGTGCTCCAGTTGTTTTTGGACTCGTACCATTCAAGGTAGTTGCCGCGACCGACATTCTTTACGTAGAACACGCCGGGTGTGCCGCTCTTTGCCTCGAGAGTCCAGGTCTTGTTCTGACCGTCTACGTTAAGCGAGGAATATTCACCCGCAAGAGCGATAACGTCACCGGTCTTTGAGGTGAAGGTGTAAGTGCCGTCGGAATTTGCTTTTACTACAAAAAGCTCCGCATCGGTAATGTCACCGAAGCCGTCGGCGTAGCTCACGCCCTTGTTGTAGTAGGTAGCTACCTTTTCGGTAGAGAGAGCCATATTGTAAGCGGGCGCGCCGATAACGACCACGTCACCGTCCTTGATCTCGGTAAGGGGGGTATAGGTAGGCTTGCTGGCCTCGCCGCATCTTGTGCAAGCGCCGTTAACGTAGTTATGTCCCTTCTCCTCGGTCATGTTGTCCTTGTAGCTGTAACCGCAGCCTGCAGTCTGGCAGGTAAAGATAACGTAGCCCTTGGTGGTACAGGTAGCGGGAACGGTAACGCCGGCGTCAAAGTTGTTGTGATCGCACTTCTTGTTTGCCGCGCCCGAGGGAGTAACCATATTCTCGGGGATCTCTGCGCCAAAGAGAAGGAATGCAAGCTCGGGATAGTCTATAAATACGTTACGGGTACCGGTGATCGACTCAACAGAGTCGTTACGGCCAAGCTCCCAGGTATCTACGGGGTCGGCTGCCATCCATTCAAGGAGGACCGCAACACTCTCGATAACTCCGCTTGAGCCCCATGCGGTATACGTGCCGTTGCCGTTTACGTTGCCCCAACGTACATAGACGTAAAGGAAGATACGCGCAACGTCACCGCGAACGTCGTGCGTTCCGTTCGACTCACCGTTGGGATTGTAATATCCGCTGCTCTTGCCGTAAGCCTTGTTGCCTCTTGAGCCGTTCTCGCTTTTTGCGGTGGGGCGAAGCATCATAATATCGTTCTCGTCATCACCGCCTAGACCCTTACTGTTAGGCCAGGTATGCTCACGGTTCCAAGTGTCGCCGCCGTCCCAAGAAGGACCGATCGGATCACCCGAATAGAAGGAGGAAATTCTTCCGCCGCCATTCTCGCAGTCGGTGTACTTGTAAAGATCTCTTGTTTCGGCATAGTCGGTTATATGGGTGTGCGCATTGGCCATCAAGGTCTTTAATTCGTTATACAATGCGCTGCTTGGTGCATCGTTTTTGCCGCTGCCGCCCAAGTAAGAAGAAAGCTGGCTATATGAAGTATTGTACTTCTCATAGAAATCTTCCGCATTCTGAGATAAAGAGGTCGCTACCTCTTCGCGCTCGCCCCAGTTATATATGTAAGAGCCCGATGCCGCGTCTACGTCAATAGCGGGCAGGAAGGATATACAAATAACAAGTGCAAGCAAAAGCGCAATGCCGCGCTTCATTAAATTGCTCATAATTTTCTCCTTTTTATCCGGATGTTTTTTATTTTGTCCTTATATAGTTTAGTTGGTATCGAGATTAAAATCAAGTCTTTTTTCAAAAATATATGCAAATTCGTGTTTTTTCTACCCTTTTTGTGCAAATAAAGCCGAAGAAAAAGCGCCGTAAATGTTACACGGGTGTGCACTACGGCGCTTTTTTTGCTGTTTTGCAGCCTCTGTTCTGTTTTTTGCTTCGGCGGGAAAAATGCGAGGATTTTCGACGGTTTTTCCCTTCACCGCCAAAAGTTAATTCCCGATAATGTCCAACAATGATTTTAAATAATTTGCTTTGTCGTACATAATCGCGCGCCGTTTGCCGCTCTCGCCTATGCGAGCAATGCTCTCCGGATTTAAGATAAGGCTCTCCATTGTAGAGGCAAGAGTGTCAACAAACCGCTCTCCGCGTTCGATGATAATAGCCGACGACGAGTCTACGTGTTCGGGAATGCCGCCGGAGTCGCTTACTATCAAGGCCTTGCCGGAGGCCATTGCCTCAATGGCAACAAGGCAACACGCCTCATCGACCAGCGACGGCGCGACCACAACGTCAGCACAAGCATATTGCTCTGCTATACGGCTATAATCCACGTATCCCGTAAACACTATTCTATCCTTGATGTGTGCCGCGCGCGCTTGCAGCATTTTGATGAATTCGCCGTCTTTGTCAGCGCTGAACCACTCCGAGCCGACTATAAGCAGCTTTGCGTTGGCGTGGTTGGCTGCCACGCGTGAAAATGCCTCCACAAGCTCGGCAACTCCTTTACCGCGCGTTATTCTGCCAATGAAGGCAAACACGGTATCGGTGTCCTTGATTGCGTACTTTTCCCTTAATTCAATGCGCGCATTGGGCGCGACGTTTGCAAAGCTTGAAACATCTATGACGTTGCGCAAGAGTGAAACCTTGCTCGGATCTTTTTCGACTGTAAGCACGCATTTTTTTACGTAATCGCTTACCGCTATTATTCCGTCACAGCTATCCACTACACGCTTGGCTAAATAATATTTGCTGTTAAGGTAATCGTTGTGCATATGCAGGTAGATGGGAATTTTCACTTTTTTGCGCAGATACGGAGTGTATTCCGCCCTGTTCTCTACCACAACACAGTCAAAATCGGATCTGTTTATTATTTTAACAATATCTACAAGATACGGATACACATGAAACCCTGCTCCGAATCTCAATTTTCTGAAGATACGGTTGGTAAATTCGGTTACGGGCTCAAGAGCTTTATGCCTTCCTATATACACGAACTTCGTGTTCTTGTATTTGCGAGATTCCCCCTCGGCAGCCTGATCATATATGGAAAACACGGTCAATTCCGCGATCTTCTCTTCTTCATTATTCTGAACAAAAAATTGGATCAGATTTTCCACCGCGCCGCCCTTTACGGGGGGCAAAGGCAGTCCTCCGTAGGAGATAACTGCAATTTTTTTCATATAAAATCTCCATTATATCGCTAAGTGACAGTATAATAGCCGTTGCGGGAGCAAGACTGTTAGATCACTCGTGCGAGGATTTGTTGGAAATGCCGTTTACTTTTTTCATGTTTCCGAAGAGACGCTTGAAATTAAGTAAGAGCATTATAGCTACATATGCTCCGGCAACAAGCACGAGGGCAACGAAATAATGCACGTCATAAGCATCAAGCAATCTTGCAAGTATCGCAAGCACGACCATCAAGGCAACCGCCTCTGCGATAAACAAAACGAGATATTTAAAGTCAAAAAGATCGGCAATACGCGCCTTCAAAACCTTGGCATCCATACACAGCATTATTACGCCCGTTGTCACGGTGACGATCAAGGTCGAGATCGCGGGGCCTATCAGACCCATGAGATTGTACAGAAGCACGTTCAAGGCGGCATTCGTAACAAGAGCACATCCACCAAGGATCATAAGCCACTTGCTCTTGCCGGCAGAGCTTAAAATTACGGTAAGGTTTGTAAAACGCACAAAATCAACCAGAATATATACGCAGAATATCGCGATACCTGCGGTATATTTGTTAGAATATAAAAGCTTCATAAACTGCGGCGCAGCTGCAAGCGCGGCAAAACAAAGCGTACCGGTTGAGATGTAGGTTATTTCAAGAAACGATCTACACAGCTTTGTAGCTTCGACAGTATTATCCTTGGAAAACAGTCTTATAATGTGAGGAACAAGCACCGTGCCGAATGAGCTCATTATAATATCAAACGGCAGCTGCTTTGATGCGTTGGCATACATCGCGAGCGTTTCGGTATCGGTCATTAAAGACACGAGATACTTATCCATATCGCGATTGAGCGAGTTGACGATAATAAATATCGCCATCGGGGCGCAGTATTTAACTATATCGCCAAGCAGACCGAAATCAACTCTCGAGGGCTTGATATAGCACTTTCTCTTATGAAGAATAATGCAGAAATAGAGCATCTGCGCGATGTCAAGCAAAACCGTAACCGCAAGATAAAACGCCACGTTGTTTATAAACAACGCAAGACAGATAACTGCCCCAAGACGAAGCACGGAAACGACAAAATTCCTTATGGCAAGCTTTCTTGCGTCGCCTACGGAAACTATAAGGACCTGCATTATCCATATCAAATTCTGTAAGGTGGGCAGGACTGCGGCAAAAACAAGAAGTCCCTTAATATCAGGGTTGTTGAAATACGCGCACAGGGGCGCGCTCAAAAGCATAACGACGCAGCCCGCAAACGTGCCGAGTATCAGCTGTGAGGTGAATATCGTTGCGGCGTAGGCTTCCTTTTTCTCGACGTCATGCTCTTTGCAGTAAAAGTAGTTCATGCCGTCCATCATGCCAAAGATAGTCAACGAGGCTACGGTCGAAACTATCAAGAGTATTTGCGAATAAGTTCCGTAATCGTAGACTGACAAATGCTCTGACAAAAGACGGGTCGTCGCAAGTCCCAAAGCGGTCGTTACAAGCTTTATGAATGTCAGTAAAATCGCATCAAAGGAAACTCCCCCGATGCGCTTGTTGTTTATTTTCATCGTTTAATAAATTCCCGATTTTTATAAAATACTGCCATAAAACAGCAATAGAAAATCGATGGTGACCATCGACTTTCGATTATTGTTTTATTGTTGAAGCGGATGCCCAAGATATTTATATACAAGAGCATCCACTCCAAAGGATAACCTACCGCATTGTGTGCGGTAGGTTATTTTAGCTTCTTAGTCTGTGATAAGCTTACCGTCCTCGGCGAAGTAAAGCTTCTGACCGGAGGTAAAGCCCTCAAGATCGTTAACGTTGGTTACGTAGTACTTGCCGGTTGCAACCTCACCGTTAGAGCGAACGTAGTAGATGTCACCGTCCACCTCGATAAGACCTGCGCCGTAAGCTATGCTACCGTTGATGTAATAGTAACCGTCAACTATGCCGTTCTTTACGGGGAGAAGCTTACCGTCATCGGCGAAGTAAAGCTTCTGACCGGAGGTAAAGCCCTCAAGACCGTTAACATTGGTTACGTAGTACTTGCCGGTTGCGACCTCACCGTTAGAGCGAACGTAGTAGATGTCATCGTCCACCTTGATAAGACCTGCGCCGTAAGCTACCTTACCGTTGACGTAATAGTAACCGTCAATAACACCGTTTTTGAAGCTGGTGTTGGGGGAGATCATGTAACCGTTTGCGTCAAAGGCATAATTGCCGGGAACAATGCCAAGAGAGTTTTCGGAAACGTAGTAGCTTGCATTCTTTACAACTTTACCGTTAGAACGAACGTAGATGTAATTACCGTTAAGCTTAACAAGACCCTTGCCGAACGTCAATTCGGAGTTCTCGTAGTACTTGTCGCCAACGATACCGGACTGGCCGCTAAGCTGACCGTCCTTGAAGTTGTAGCAAGCGCCGTTCTTGAGATCGGCGAGTCCGTTAACGCGGGTTACCCAAACGTCGCCGTTTGCGGGCATGTTACCGCCGTTTGTAGCATCACCAACAAAGTAGTAGATCTCACCGTTTTCCTTAACAAGACCTGCGTGCCAAGGAATCATACCGTTCTTAACGTACTTGCCGCCATCAATACCGGTAACGGTGTTAAGGAACTTACCGTCATCGCCGAAAATGAACCATGCCTCTTCAGCATCGATGAAATCAATGCCCTTGGAAGCTGCGTAAGCAACGTCCTCGGCGTCGGGTGCATATACAACGCCGCCAATAGCAACGGTGGGATAAGGAACTCTTACAGCACCGGTTACTACGTATGCGCTTACAGCGTCTGCGTAGTAGTAGTCACCGTCAACCTCGAACCAGCAGCCGACCTTGGTCATGTTCTCTTTTACATACTGCGCGCCCGTCTCGTCGATGACCCAGCCGGACCAGTATCCCTGCCACTCAACGTTTGCAACAGGCATGATCACGTCGTCACTCCAGTTGATCTGTTCGCCGTTGTCCATTACTTTAACAAGCGCAAACTCTTCACCGTAGTATGTTGCAACTTCACTCTTATCGATCGCCGCAAAAATGGAGGTGCCGCAAGGAATCTCAGCCTCGCAAATAACGCTCGTGCCGTTAATGCCGTAGATCTTGAAGGTGAACTTCTTAGCATCACCGCACTCGCAAAGACCGGTAGTTTCGTCATAAACGTGCGCTACGGTCTCAACTGCTGCGCTGCAGCAAGTGTGCTTAACGGTATGAGTACCGTCATCATTATTAACTATAAACGTATCGATAGTAGTATGGTTATCCTTGTCGATATCAACTACATCCTGAGGTACGGTCGCCACACCACATACGGAGCAGTGCTTACCTTCGGTAAGACCGGTTTCGGTACAGGTTGCGGCAATTGCCTCGTCGATAACCTCGGCATGTCCGAGAGCTGCAACCTCTTCGGTGTAGCTATCGCCGCAGGTTGCACAAGTAAAGGTCTTAACGCCCTTCTCGGTGCAGGTGGGCTCGGTGGTAACTACGCCGTCGTCATAATCATGACCCTTTGCAGGAGTTTCGCTGTCTTTGTATGTGTCACCACAAACGGAACAGGTGTGAGTTGTATATCCCTTTTCGGTACAAGTGGGATCGGTCACTACTGCATCGTAGCTATGTCCGGTCGCATCAACAGTTATTGTTTCTCTGCTGAGTTCTGTGCCGCATACGGTACAGTAAACCACTTCATC
>JAZNGE010000031.1:0-28336 GCA_045576315.1 Eubacteriales bacterium
AAAACATTTGTAGGTCTCGCGGGTGACAATACACAATTCTTCGCCTTATCCCAATAGTACTTCCCCTTATTTACAGCCTCATCGTGTGTAAAATCGAGATTGCGCGGGTCTTCTTTGTTATCAACCGAGAAGTCTTCAATATGTATCGGCTCGACCTGAATAGGATCTGTAAGCTGTCCTTCAATCATTTTTACACTAGGATGATTGTTGCAATACGTAAGCAGGTCACCTGTATATGAATCCGAATCATAATAAGATTCGGAAAGAGCC
This sequence comes from Eubacteriales bacterium, assembly GCA_045576315.1. GTDB lineage: Bacteria > Bacillota > Clostridia > Oscillospirales > CAG-272 > UBA1740. The sequence continues at coordinate 271 of JAZNGE010000031.1, forward strand.
TGCCTTACATCTTCAATTATCCTATCGTAATCTATTTTCTTTCCTTCGCTCAAAGAAGAACGATCAACACTTATCAAAGCGTAATACGACATCACAAGGTCTATGTCGAGACACACATCTTCCGTAGCAAATTCACACGCGGGATTGAAGAGCAACAAATTCTCGCCAAGGTGTGTTTCTGTCGTATCTTGCTGACCACCTCTAATGCAAACAAACAAGAATCCCGACCAGTTATCATTACCGGTTCCGCAACCAAAATCTCTGCGCAAGCCATAACTCTCGTAGTTATTCTCGTTCAAAACAATATCTTTACCTCTATAGTTGATATGCGTGTTATCAATTAAACGAGAAAAATACTCTCTCTGAACAGCTGAAGAAGAACTTCCTGATTCCGAACGAATCGTTATTATCGATGACACAATCTCATCTCCACCGATTCTATTCTTTAATTCAAGAAAAACAGGATGCTCTTGATTCTCGGGCAAAAAATAATCCTCATTAACGAATTCAACAACCACGCCGCCGGAAAAAGTCTCCAGCTGCTCCATTGTTAATCCATTATTCCTCACGTCTTTCCACGGAATAAGAACTCTGTTCTTTCTAGATGTTCTCTTTTGAAACAGTTCACTAGGTACGTCGTATTGTCCGGTTTTGCCACAAATATTACCGAATTTGGTTCGTATTTTATCATCAATGTGTCCCAAAAAGTTAAAAGCTGCACGTCTAACTCTATTCTTGTCAATCATAACACTCACCTTTCCAGTCTCATAAAGTAATCCAAAATAGCTAATGCCGTATTCTTAACGTGTGGCTTTATTTCATATGAAAGAAGCTCTTCATGTGAAAACCACTTAAATTCTTTACTTTCATCGTTAGCTGGATGCGGAATAGTCTCCGCTGTTTCCGCTATATAAATGAAATCTAAGAAATTTTCTACTCCACCGATGCCTTCGTGCAAAATGCAAAAAGGTGCTGGAATTCTCACAACCCTTGCAAGTTCTATCTCAGGAGCTAATTCAGTTTCGACCAATTTTATATCGAATCCCGCCTCTTCTTTAGCTTCTCTTATCGCCGCTTCGTGAGGGAATTCATCTGCTTCAATGTGTCCGCCAAGTGGAAACCAGGTTTTGTATTTTTTATGTTTATGCAATAGAATTTTATTGTTATTTATTACGTACACTGTTGCAGTCATCGATTTGTTATATATCATAATCAACTCTCGCTCTTTTTCTTTTCTACATTATATCACAAAATAAGATTTTTTTCAATACGCTTTGTCTTGTTTGCTTTCATTTTAAAAACGACGCATTTTATCCAATGCGCCGTTTCCTGTTTTTTTACTAACATATTAACTTAATATAGTTAACACTTTTTCAAATAATGCTTTATTTCCCACAACTATAAGTGCCAATTTTTCTCTTACCCTAGAAAGACCTTGATATAGCAACTTGGTATATATGTAATCTGGATTAGGATGTTCTACTCCTCTTAGAATATTACTTTGATCATAATAAAAAGTTTCATCCAAAAGCATTAAAACATTGTCAAACTCCAAACCAATTACATGATGGGTATCATAATCTCCATCGTACTGTTCAAAATGGCTTTCAAAATAGTTAGATAATGAATAGTTTATAAAAGTATAATCTTTTTTTCGATAGTTATATATCAAAAGTTTTGCTTCTTCTACATTGTTAGCATATAGAATATCGACATTATTAAATGTAATATCCTCCGGCACTAGACGATTTAAATTCATCAATGTGTAAATAAAAGAAGCTAATTCTATATTTGTTCTGATTTTATCAGATAACTTATGCATTTTCAACTTTGGCAATTTCTCTATGGCACCAACAATGTCCCGACCTTCTTCAGCATGAGAAAGAGTCTGTTCGGGATCCGCAGAAAAAACGCAGATTTGTTCTCCGACTTTAATTTCTGACACCAACTTTTCAAACTGGTTTTTATACCATCTATGAGTTTCATCCACCAGGATAAATTTATACTTTCCAAATTCGAAGCCAGCATCTATATGTGATGCTGGAAGAACGTCCAAATTTTCAATTTTTCGTCCTATTTCTATTTGTCCCTCAGTCAGCTTTGCGCAATGAATGACTAGCGTTTTTTCGATGAGAGCCAATTTTTTCGCAATATCATATACTAAGAGTGTTTTTCCTGTGCCAGGTTTCCCCAAAATAGAAAAGTATGCAAATTCATTCGTTTGAGCTTTTTCTAGTATATATTTTTTTATTTCCTCTTGTCCCGATGTTAAAAAGTATTCGTCATTTAAAAACTTTTCGGGCGTATTGAAAGGAGAAACAAGATACTGCGATACTCTGAAGAGGTTATTAATATCTATAGACGTATTATAACAAATGAACTCCCGAACCTTTTCTACTACATCTTTAGCTTTGCAGATTATTAAAGAATTATCTTCGTTCAACGTGTAACACGTAAGCGTTTTTGTTTCCACGGTAAAATTATATAATTCAAGATCTAGATGCGATAGATAATGGCGATTCTGCAACAATTGCTTCCTTATTTTTTCTTCTGAAACTGGCTCACTTTTCAATTCTATATTTAAGCAAGCGCTATCTTTGAATTTCAATAAGTCAAATTCTTTGCCTATTTGAGGGATTTTATAAGAATAATAAAAACCATCTAATGCTTCGATATCTATTCCCGACTCTATTAACGAACCAACAAAGATCCTTAGTGATTCGATTTCCCTTTCTTGAATCACGGAACTTACTGACTTTCTGGAGTATGCTTTTTCAAATAGATTAAATGTTGACTCGGTTTCTATTCTTGATAACGCATATAAATTAATCGGAGCTATCATAATTTCCTCCTACAAATCACTATGATGTATATATACATTTTAACATTATTTTTGACTCTTTTCAACATTCTTGGGGAAATTCATCAATTATTCATACCTTAATACATTAACAATGTTGACAAAACGCCCTCAATGTGCTATAATAGTCTTACTCTAAAAGTAGTTTTAGAGGGGAGATATTTCTGTCAAGAGTCTATGGCGGATTTCTAACAAGAAGAAATCCTTCCCCATAAGGCCTGACAATATTATTTTGAAGTGTCGTTGACAAGTAAATTGTTGAAGTCGCATTGAAATAACCTCCAATAGAATTGTGAATGATATTATGAACAATATTATTATACCACTTTTCTCGATTGTGCAGTTATGGACAGCCGGTTGAGAGTTCGATGACAAGACAAGGTTAGAAAACTTAATACTGTGTTTAAAAATGTGCCTGTTGCTTAGAGATGTTGTCCCTCGTGCAACGGGCATCTTGCTATTTATGGAGACAAAAATGAAAGACCTTGAATATAAAAACCTTGAATATAAAAGATGGTTAGACAAAGCCAGCGTTATAAAAAGTTATGCTCATTTTGATAAAAGAGTATCGTTGAGAACAATCATATCAAAAATCAACAACCCTGAATACATAAGTCATTATGCTTTCAAACCTTTTATCCATTATCCTTTAACTTTCAAAAAATACACGAGGGGAGAGCGAAAAGATAAAACGCGCGAATTATACTATTCGAGTCATCAAGATAGGTGCGTATATCAATATTATTCACACATAATTGATCAAAAGTATATTGAGCGCGTAAACAAAGATGGTATTAGCGATGTATCCATTGCATATAGAACCGATCTGCATCAAAGTAATATTGATTTTGCCAAAAAAGCGTTTGATTTTATTCGCGGCCATCAAAAATGTATCATCATGGTTGGTGATTTTACCAACTTCTTTGACACTCTTCAGCATTCGTATTTGAAATCTAGACTATGTGATCTTTTAGGTGTAGAAACACTGTCCGAAGATTTTTATAAAGTTTTCAAAAGCATTACAAAGTTTAGCTTTGTAAATCTCTCAGATATTTTGAAGTACTACAAAATGGACGATACCTTCGAAAACAGAAGAACTCTCAATAAAAAAGATGTAATAATGCCAATCCAAGAACTGAGAAAACACAAAGCTCTAATACATACTAATAACGATAATTATGGAATCCCTCAAGGATCGGCTATCAGTGCCATTTTGTCAAATGTGTATATGCTAGAGTTTGATAAAAAAATTCACGAATACTGTTCAAAAAATAATGCTTTATATCTCAGGTATAGTGATGACTCAATATTTATTTTCCCTGTTGACACTAAAGACGAATTTACGACCCATTATGACACCATAATGAAAACCATTGAATCCATCCCTAACCTTCAACTCCAAAAAGAAAAAACAAAGCTATACTACTATTCAGATGAAACAGTTGAGAATATTGATTCATTTATAGGCAACGGTGAAAATGGGAAAAACATTATCGATTATTTAGGGTTCAGTTTTGATGGCAAAAAAGTACACATCCGAGACAAAACAGTTAGCAAATATTATTATAGAGCATATAAAAAAGCCGATACTATTGCGGAGATGCGGGGTATAACTCCTAAGGGGAATATTATCTCTGAGGAGAGACTGTACAAAGTGTATACTAACAAAGGGGCAAAAGATAAACCTGGAAACTTTTTGACTTATGTCAATCGATGTGTTTCAGCGTTTGGCGATAACGAAGGAGTTTCAAGGATTGCAAAAGTACATTATGGAAAAATAAAGAAGAGGAAACGCTATAAGTAATGCCACAACCTTTAAAAACATCGAAAACCCTTTGCGGTTTTCGATGTTTTTTATTATATCTTTACGATAAAAGCCTCTTTTGACCACTTTCAGCTTAAAATTCAAGATCAAAAACAGATGATTTAAAGGTGAAAATCGGATTTTTCGTTGTTTTTACGAAGGATTGAGCAAATTTTGTGTGTATCTAGTAGATGCTTTTTGCTTGAAATTAATATTTCTAACTCATTTTTAAGCTAAAATATGGGTTTTACTTGAACATTCAACCTCTATTATTTCGCCCTACTGGTTTTTAAAATTACGAATTCGGAACATTTTAAGCAAAAATCGCACGTGCTTTTTCTTTGTCTTAGGCATATTAATTTTTCACAAAAGACTTGAAATTTGAGGGACTAAGAGGTACAATACAACAAAGCAAAAAGTGCTGCTTTAGGAACGATTTTTCCAGGCGTAGCAACACTTTTTAAGGTTTTTGTATTAAATATTTTCACGTCGTTTTTTTATTGTTTTTAAGACGTTTCCGGGAGGGTGAAAGCACATTTTTACACATCGAGTAAAACCGCAAAATAATATGACCACTTGTTGTAATTTCGTAATTTGAAAACGACCACTTTTTCTGACCACAATTAGCGCTGTGCTATACGTAAAATTTAACGCTAGATGTGCATATTGTAAAGTTAAGTGTGCAATTTAATGCTATTTGTGCGTATTTTTTTGGTTAATTGGTAAATTTTGGCATTGGGGTGATAGAGGCCGCAAGTTCAAGTCTTGTCGCTCAGACCAGCGCAATGGGACGGAGATTTTAGTAGAATTTCCGTTCCATTTTCGCATTTTTCAGGGTTTTTGGGCATTTATGCCCGATTTTTCATAAAAAAGAACCGTGTAGGAGTTAATTCCCGACGGTTCTTTTTCTTTCATTTTTCATTCCGTTTTTTGTTAGGCATTGCGTTTTTTATTAACCATTCCGTTTTCTTACATTTTCAGATATTATTTTGATGAGCATACCGCGAGTGCGGCAACTCTTTTTGAGCTATCGAAGGCGGGACGTCAGTCAAAAAGCCCTTCGCCGACAGACTCCATAGCGCAAAATTCCACATTGCTGTGTCCCTGGAGCAGAGATGCGGGAATCTGAGCCTTTGGAGTATCAAAAAGAACGTGCTTGAATATGCCGTGCTGCCAGGGGCGATTGAGGGCGATATAGATCCTTCTTGACTCGAGGATCTGCTTCATTCCGATGGTGATGCACCATTCGGGCATGCCGCGGAGATCTCCGCGCTGATATCCGTATGCGTTGATAGTTCTCGTCTCGCGAGTTATCTTGAGGACTCTCGTTCCGAGCGCTCCGAATTCCTCTGTCGTAATAGGATCATCCTCTTCTGCAGCTTCGTTGAACGCAAGGTGTCCGTTTATTCCAAGACCGCCAAGGCAGAGATCAACTCCGCCAAGCTTCTCTATAAGCGCATCGTATTCGGCCTCCTTACCCGGAATCGGGAAAAGCCTTTGCTCCTTCGGCATAATGAGCTCGGGATTTACTTTTGAATAAAATTCTCTGTACATTCTGCCCTCGAAGCTCATAGGATGCTCGGGCGCTATTTTATCGGTTTCGGTAACCATATATTCGTCCATATTGAAGAACCACACGTTTTTGAGAGAAACGTTAAGCTGGTTTACAAGGCGCGCGAGTATGGGATACTGATCGGTAGGACCTACCGGCACTATCATAACGGTTCTCTTACCTGCGGCGTTATTCTTAATTATTTCATCAAGCATTGTAAGTGCCATATCGAAGTACACTTCCCACTCGGTAGGCACGGTTCTGAACTTGATTCCGTTTACTTCTCTTTCCATCACAAACTCCATTTGTAAATCTTATTTTACTGTTTTACCGCCGATGATAACGTTTCTAACGTTAAAATCGCTGTCGATGATACAAACGTCGGCAAGCTTACCGACCTCGATGCTGCCGATACGGTTATCCTCGTGGATTACTCTTGCGGGGATCAGAGTTCCCATTTTGACCGCCTCGACAAACGGTATTCCCCATTCGGTGACGTTTTTCACCATTTTTAAAACGGGGGTAATACTGCCTGCAAATATGCCTGCCTCGGTGCGTGCAACACCGTCAGAGGCAACTATACGTTGTGCGTTTTCGCCCGCGCCTATTTTATAGGTTCTGCCGTCGTTATCCATACCTGCGGCGCTGAGGCTATCGGACACAACGCAAAGCTTGTCACTTCCCTTTGCGTTATATATCATAAGTCCAAGCTCGCGCATTATGTGCTTATTGTCTGCAATAAGCTCGGCGGTGAGTCGCGGCTCTATAAGCGCGTACTCGCGTAGTCCGACGTTTCTTACCCCGTCCTTGAACCTGACGTCAGACATGGCGCAGAAAAGATGCGTAAGATGCGTCATTCCGGCATCGATCGCGGGGAGGAACTCGGGATAAATTCCGTCATCGTGTCCGCCCGAAACGGTTATACCCGCCTCCGAAAGCTCTTGTGCCATTTTATCGGCACCGGGAAGCTCGGGCGAGATAGTTACGGTTTTTATAACGTCCTTATATGCAAGCATATAAGAATAATCGTTTGTTTCGGGAACGGCGAGAAAATCGGGGTTCTGTGCGCCCTTATTTTTGAATGAGAGGTACGGACCTTCGAGATGTACTCCCGGTACTCGCGCAATATCCCTCTCGGGATCTGACATATAATCCTTTGAATATTCAAGGAAATTCACAAGATCACCCTTACCTGCTGTGCAGGAGGTGGGAACGACGGTCGTTGTTCCGCTGTCCGTATGAAAGCGAAGCGCAGAAGTAAATGCCTCTCGATTTGACTCCATAAAATCCGAGCCGTAACCGCCGTGAGTATGTATGTCAACAAATCCGGGGCAAACGTACAGACCGCTTGCATCGATCACGTCCTCGGAGTCCGGGAGAAGATCAGGTCCGATTTCGGCTATCACAGCGTCCTTGATTCTCAAATCGCCCTTGAATATTCTATCCTCTAAAACGATACAACCGTTTTTTATAAGCATATCAAAAACCTATATCCTTGTTTTCGTCGATTGCTTTGAGTATCTGGGTAAGTATCATATAAGCGCGGACGTTGTGGAAGGGGCCCTTCCAGTCACTTCCCTTTATGTAGTTGATGGGAGTGCCGTCGCGGTGGAGGTGGCCAAACCATTCGGGATGTCCCTCATCGGGGAAATGCGCCCAAACGTATTCCTTGATCTTATCAAACCACTCCATATAAATTTCTTCTTTGGTGTACCAATACGAATAAGCGAGCGCGATCATAGCCTCGCAATGAGGCCAGAAGAGCTTCATATCCCATTCAAGACTTGTTACAGGCTTGTTTTCAACGTCGAGGAAATAGAATATACCGCCCATTTCCTTATCCCATCCGCGCTCAAGCGACCAGAGCAGCACCTGCATAGCGCACTCCATGACCGCCTTATCCTTTCTATGAATAGCCTCGCGCATCATAAACCAAGCGGTTTCCATGCTGTGACCGGGGTTTATAAGTCTGCCCTCGGGAGAATTGAGTCTTTCACCGTTTTCACCGACGGTTTCGAAAAGCGCCTTTTCCTCGGGCTTTACAAAAACGTTCATAATGGTATCAAGGCATTGGGTGATAAGCTCATCGTACTTGGGATCGTTATTGATCTCTCTTACGGACTGCGCCACGTTCATCATTATCATTATAATGCTGTGACCGCGATTCTTTCTGGTTGCGGGATTTACCTTGGGAGCGAAAACGCCGGGGGTGGTAAAGTAATATATCATCTTATCAAAGAGGTTGATAGCTCTTTCCTTTGCCTCTTCGAGCCCTGTTGCCTTGTAATACTCAACGTATCCCATTACGGCGAACGCCTCGGAGAAATAATAGCGGCGCTCAACGAGAGGACGGCCGTCACGTGTAAGACGGAAATACATATGTCCGTTTTCTGCAAAGCAGTATTTGTTTATAAAGTCGTAACCGCATTTTGCTGCAGCGAGCCACTCGGGGTTGCCGCCGAATTCATTATAGAGCTTTGAGAACATCCAAAGGCTTCTTCCCTGCTGCCAAACAGACTTATCCTCGTGGAAAAGCTCGCCGTCACGCATAAAGCCGCAAAGGTAACCGCCATAGATGGGGTCGGGAGAAAACTTTGTCCAAAACGGAACAAAATCGCCAAGCAATACGTCTTCAAAATCCTTGGAATAAAGAGCAAAATTTCTTTTCATTTTCGTTTCCTCAACTGTTTTTTGTTATAAATTCGCGAATAATATCTCTATTTAGCTCAAAATCACGCACGCCCTTATGCATACACTTGTAGGCTGAAACAGCACTCGCAAATCGGCAGCACTCGGCTACGCTCTTGCCGGTAAGATACTCGGATATGAAAGCACCGTGGAAGGTATCGCCCGCACCGTTTGTATCTATCGGCTTTATCCTGAAGCTATCGTAATGACGTGCCTCGCCATTTTCGATATAGTAACCGCCGTTTGCTCCATCGGTGACCACAAGAACGCTCGGGCTATATTTGCCGTAAAGGGCAATTATAGCATCATTCGGAGTTGGCGCTCCTGTTATGCCCATTGCAAATTCGGCTGAAGGAATGAGGATATCTACAAGCGGTAAAAGCTCCTCTATCCCTGCGTAAAGTCCTCCTGCATCAAGGCTGACCTTGACACCCTTACGGCGAGCATATTTTGCTGCGTGTATTGCAGAAATCAGATAATTACCGTCAAGGTGCAAAACGTCCGCACCGTCAAGTGCCGAGGCTGTAACGTTTTCGGGGTTATCAGGAACGCTTCCGCGCTCAAAAACACAAGTCCTTGTTCCTCTGCTCTCGGAGAGTATTACGTAAGAGGTAAAGGATTCGGTATTCGGTGCTATATATACATTTTTTGTTTCAATACCGCACTTTTGAAGATCGGAGAGAATAAATGCACCGCCATCGTCATCTGCAAACGAGCCGATGACCTCGGCAGACGTACCAAGCCTTGACATCACGACAAGCGCATTACAAACAGGTCCGCCGGGAATCTTTGTTACGGAGTTTGCTTTATACTTGGTATCCTCTTTTGGAAGCCGGTCGCAGCTTATAAGCGTGTCAACAACGCACGCTCCGAGTCCAACTACCCTTTTCATGCTCTGTCTGCCGCTCCGAGAAGCTCGATCTTGGATATCGCGAAATTCTTGACCGACTCGATGGGCGCTGCCATAAAGAGATCTATTGCGTAGGTCTTTCTGTCTACCTCAAATACGCTGTCGAGGAAGGAGAAGCATACGTCAGTACCGAAGTTGATCTTTCTGATTCCTGCCTTGATAGCCATTTTGATCTCATCGTCGGGAATGCCGCTGCCGCCGTGAAGAACGAGGGGAACCTTTGCGGCAGACTTGATCTCGGCTATTCTGTCAATAGCGAGCTTGGGTGCCTGCTTATATCTGCCGTGTGCAGTACCGACCGCAACTGCAAGTGCGGTAACGCCGGTCTTGGTTACGAATTCAACTGCCTCCTCAACGGTGGTGTAATCGGTGGGAACACCGTCCGCAGCAGAGCCGATATGACCTATCTCTCCCTCAACACCTACGTTGACCGCGGAAAGAATATCAACTGCCTTTTTAGTGTTCTCGATATTTTCTTCCATCGAGAGCTTCGAGAAGTCGACCATTATACCCGATGCGCCGTTTTTAAGGGCGATCGCGGCGGGCTCAAAGCCTGCGCCATGGTCAAGGTGCATACAAACGGGCACGCTTGCCATCTCTGCCGCCTTTAAGACGATAGGAGCAAGATAGTCAGCAAAGCCGGTCGTGGCAAGACGGCTGTAAAACTGCATAATTACGGGGGCGCGCTTTTCCTCTGCTGCCTTTATAATACCCATTACGGTTTCCATATTGTATACGTTGAACGCGGGAACGGCATATCCCTTCTCATCTGCGTCCTTCATAATAGTCTGAAAATTTACTAACATATCATACTCCTTAAAATTCATTTATATCTGCTATTATTCCGAAATCCGCATAGTCGAATATCGGAGCATTTTTGTCATTATTGATCGCTATGACCGTGCGAGCGCCCGAGATGCCTACGGTATGCTGAACAGCACCCGAGATGCCAAACGCTACGTAAACGGCGGGAGCTACGCTCTTGCCGGTGAGACCCACCTGCGAGCTGTAAGGCATTTTGCCGCTGTCTACAACTATACGCGATACGCAAAGCTCGGCATTATATTTGTCCGAAAGCTCGCGTATCCTATCGATATTTGAAACAGCGCCCTTACCTACCGAGAATATCACCTCTGCACCCTTGGTGTCTGCCGTTTTTACGGTAGCAAACGCCATATCCGAAACCGATATTATATCGGCGGTTATATTTCCGCCGCCTGCGGGACGTGTCATAACGAATTTTCCGTTATCAACACGGAATGATATGCAATCGGCACAAAGCCCCGCGCCTACAAGCACCGCAACTCGCGCAGCGATTTGTTTGAGAGTGTCATTCCCCTCAAAAAGCACTACCCTTGCACCGTTTGATTTAAGGTAGGCGGCTATTTCGTCCACGCTACTTCCCTCATACGATACCTCTTTTGCGTTATGGGCAATACTCTCGGCAAGAGGCTTGATGTTTCCGAAATAATATACCTGGTTAAGCTTTTCGCTCTGCTCGCAAAGCACTTCCCTTACGTCGCGCCCAAGCGATTCGGTTATCACCTCATCGAGTCGACTCTTGTCAATAAATTGACACGCCCTGCGGCCAACCGTGCTTTCATAGGCTTTTACAACACGAGTCGGCGAGCCGGCAAGTCCCACGCTGCGCCCATCAAAGCCAAGCTCGGAATTGTTTATCACCCTCACGTCAGAGGGTCTTGAAAACATAGACGGAAACCTCAACGTACGCATACGCTCAAAGGTTACTACCCTTTTTGAGCTAAGGTCCACACACTCACCGCTACGCGTTATAAATTCACCGCTGTCTCTAATATCAACTACCTTGCTTGCAAGACCGAAGCCCAGCCTTTGCGCGAGCATAGGGGGGACCTGCGCTGTATCGCCATCGATGCTTTGGCGTCCGCAAAAGACAAGATCGGGCTGAAGGCGGCTTATAACGTCTGCCAGGATATAGCTTGTTACAATAGTATCGCTGCCCGCATACAAGGGATCGGAGATAAGCACGGCTCGCACTCCCAGCCTTGTAAGCGAAGAAAGACTCGGCAAGACCGACTCGGGAGCCATAGCAACAGCTGTAATATCTGTAAATCCCGCCTCAAGTGCCGCTTCGAGCGCGGCACCGTCGAACGGATTCATCTCGCCCTTATAATATTTAAGGGTCACAACAACCTTTTTATTTTTCATTGAACATCTCGTTTAAGAAGTTACTTATTTTCTTATATCTTTCGTATAAACGGAGATACTTCTCGGTATTTTCCGGAATAGGCTTGGTAACTCCAACCACCTTTTGGCATTTTTCAACCGCAGAGTCAAAGTCCTTGAAAAATCCGGCATATATTCCCGCACACATCGCAGAGCCAAACGAGGAATCGTTGTTTTCGGTAGAAATGAGAGTGAGATTTAACGCATCGGATACGATCCTGCGCCAAAGCTCGCTCTTTGCCCCTCCGCCGATAACGTAGGCAGAATCACCGATTTTTACCCCGTGAGATTCAAGATAAGTCTTTGAATCCAAAAGACTCATCGCAACGCCCTCCATAACTGCTCTTGCGAAATGCGCTTTCGTATGAGAAGCACTGATTCCGATAAAGCTTGCGCGAAGCGCGGGATTTGCAAAGGGGGTAAGCTCACCGAGCAGGTAGGGATTGAATATAAGACCGTCGGAGCCGGGCTGAATTTGTTCAGCCATTTCGTCAAACTCCCTGAAGTCGCCGCCGAAGGTATCTCTGAACCAACGCAGGCTTGAAGCACAGGATTTCGTTGCGCTTCCGGGATAGTAAAGCCCGTCCTTCATATGAGAATAATTTATTATGTTTTTATCGGCAAAGTAGTTATCCGAAACAACGCATATTCTGCCTGCTGTTGCAAGCTTCAGCGTCATATCACCGCATTTTACTCCTCCTGCGGCAAATACCTCCATAACGGTATCGGTCGCACCGCATATGACCTTGGTTTCGGTAGAAAGTCCACAGTCGCGGGACGCAGACTCGCATACCGTACCGACAAAATCAAGAGGAGAAGCTATTTTCGGCATATTTTCAACCGTTAAGCCGGCAAGAGAAAGAAGCCTTTCGTCCCACTCGTGCTTATCGAAATCAAAGAGCATACTACCCTCTGCCTCTATATAGTCGGTGACGAAATCGCCTGTAAATCTGCCTCTTACGTAATCCTTGGCAAAGGTAACGCGCTTAACTCTTGAATAAAGCTCCGGCTCGTTGTTCTTTACGAACATAAGCTCGGGAAGAGTCCATATCGTGTCAACCTCGTGCTTGCATTTCTCAAAAAGCTCATCTCCGTAATGCTCCTTAAGATACTGCTTTTCTTTTATGCATCTGGTGTCGGTCCAATAAACCGATCTGCGAAGCACGTTTCCCTTTTCGTCCATCAGGACGGCGGTATGGGTCGCCGCATCAAAGCAGACCGCTTTAATTTCACACGGATCAACCCCGTCTATAACCTTGCGTATATTTTTGCAAGCCGCATCATACCAATCGCGCGGCTCCTGCTCCGCGCCGCCGTTATTATAGTAGGTTGGATATTCACACGTTGCGGTTGCTATGACCGCACCATCTTCATCTATGAGTGTTGCTTTGCTGGCACCACCGCCAAAATCCACGCCTAAAACGTACATTTCGTTCTCCTTATTTTGCTACTACCCACTTATGACATTCCTCGGATGCGCTGAGAAGTCCGCGCTCCTTACCTGCCATGATCCAAAGACAGTAGTTTTTGTATCCGGGGGCAACGGTCATGGGGTGGTATCCCCTGGGGATCTCCACAAAATCACCGTTTTCAATCTTGTAAACCTCGTTAATATCACCCTCGGCGCTGTAAACCGCCTGGAAGCCGAAGCCCTGGGGCTTGTCAAACTCGAAATAGTATATTTCATCGAGCGCGCCCTCACGAGGCATATCGTCTACGTCGTGCTTATGGGGAGGATAGCTTGCCCAGTTTCCGTCATTTACCCAGAACTCACCGATATAAAGATGATTCGCCGGATTGGTTTCGGCAAAGGTAAAGGCAACGTCTCTTACAAACGAGTCCTTACCAAAGGTCTTGACTGTGACGTCTGCCTTCTTTATCTGATAAGGTGCATAGTACTTCTGTGCGGGGGCTTTGCAAACGGCGATCTTTACGTCGCCTCCCTTTGCGGTAACGGTAAAGGGAGTATCCTTACCTATGTAAGCAGACTCTGCCGCACCGTCAAACACGCTCTCGCGGCTGCCTACCTCGTCAAATGCAAATCCCTCGCCCCTCACGGAGCATTTGCCGTAAAGAACGATAAGAACGAACTCCTTGCCCGGCTCGTCTACGGTATAGCTCTTGCCATCTGCGAGCTTAAGCATATCTGCTTCTGCATAGTAAAGCGAAGAATTCTTGCTTGTAACTACTCTTTCGTAGCCGTATTTTTCTGTATATACCTTTTTAAGATTCATTGTAAATTCCTCAAAATAAGTTTTATATGTTCTCGAGGATCATTTCCTCAACCGAAATAGCGCGGCAGCCCTCGGGAGCGGTTGCTTTGAGTGCAACGTATTCCGCGGGGTTCTCGGTAACAAGCGTGGTAACGCCCATATTCGTTGCATCAAGCCAACGGTTCTTTGCAACTGCCTCTATAACATTGGGCATATACTCGCTCATTATAAGCATACCGCCAAGATTTGCTTCCTTCTTTATAAGAAGCATCTCGCGGAGCTTTCCGACCTTTTCTATAAGGCGGCGTCCGCTCTCGGAATCATCGAGATCTCTCGAGTATGCGTAGTTATCCTGAAGAGAGTATTCCCTCTCGGACTTTTTAACATTGATCTTGCCGTCCTCGATAAGAGAAAGAACGTACTCATTGAAGCTTACGAGCTTTGCGGTAACGTCAATTCCCCACTCCTTATACTCGTGGAGCATAAGCTTGAGGTCAACGGGATCGTAAACTATTACGGTCTTGTAGGTATTGAGAACGTCTGCGAGCTTCTTAGCCGCCATTCTCGTCTCCTCGGTCTTGCCTGCAAGGAACCAGAGTGCTGCTCCGGAATCCTGCTGCTCGGTAAAGTCGGGCTCAACGCCTGCAAGCTTAATAAGCTTGAACGCCTCGGCAAGAGCTTCGGGAGCTTTGAAGAATGCGTCCTGACCTGCGAAGAAAAGGGTGTCAGAGCCGGTCTTGTAGTAAGCGGCAAGAGACTCGGGAGCCTTCATTCCGTAAACGTTTCCGCACTCGGAATAGGTTTCGATAAGCTTCATTATGTAGGGGGGTGTTACACCCTCCATAATAATTTCGGTCTTTACCTCCTGGATAAATACCTTGGGGTCAAAGCCCGTAACACAGTTGTTGGTGCAAGCTCCGCAAAGCGAGCACTCGTATATATTGTCGCTGACCTCGGAAAGCGCGGTCGCTCCTCTCAAAACCATCGATACTGCAAAAGCGCGTGCTCTCGCGGTATTTCTCTCGTGTCCCGTAGCGTTTCCGATGGGGCACACGTGACGGCACATCCAACAAAATCTGCAATTATCGGTTATGTTTTTTGCATTGTAGCTGATATTCATAACGGTACCTCCTGATTAAAGACCGAGCTTGAACGGGTTCATAATTCCGTTCGGGTCAAGAGTTTTCTTAATTCCTTCAAACACCTGCATAGCGGGACCGTACTGCTCCTTCATCATTCTGCCAAGCTTGATGCCAACGCCGTGGTGATCGTTTACTACGCCACCGTTTGCAAGAGCCGTTCTGATACCGAGAGTCCATATCTCGTTGTGAAGGCGCATAGCCTCAACGGGATCTTCGGGCACGTGCTCACCGTCGATGATAAAGCGGTCGTACATCATTGCACCCCACTCATACCAGTGCGAGAAGTGAGCGATGAATCTTGCGAAGGGATACTTCGACTCAATAGCGTTCTTCATTGCCCAATAGATCTTCTCGATCTTGTCGTAGGGAGCGATAGTATCCATAGTTCCGAACATCTGAGGTATGTCCATCATATGACCGGGATAGAAGAAGGTGATCTTTTCCTTCCACCACTTTTCGCCGTACTCGCTGCCGAGGTCCTCTGCACCGTACTTTGCGAAGATATCAAGAAGGATCTTCTCCTCTACGTCAACAAGCTCGCGAACGCCCTCGTATGCAATGTTCATGAACGCGCCGGGCTTGGAAACGCCTACGATCTTCTTTATAAGGCTTGCGGTCTCTGCCTCGTCGTAAAGACGCATAACCGAGGGCTTGAACTTCTGGAGCACCTCGCGCGATGCGTTAAACGCAGAGGTCATATCCTTAAAGAGAAATCCTCTGAAGCGGCGAACCTCGGGCTGCTCGAAAATTCTGATCTGAGCCTTGGTAATAACACCGAGAGTTCCCTCAGAGCCTATAAATATCTGGTTAAGGTCGGGACCTGCCGCGTGCTTGGGGGTTGCGGAGGTATAAATGATATCACCGTTGGGAAGAACGACCTCCATCTGAAGAACCATATCGTCGATTTTACCGTACTTGGTAGAAACAACGCCTATACCTCTGTGAGCAAGGAAACCGCCAACAGTCGAGCAGGTAAGAGATGACGGATAATGCATCGTTGCAAACCCCTTCTCGTTTGCCGCCCACTCGATATGCTTGTAAATAGCACCGGTTCCGCACTCTATGTACATGCCCTCGGTATTTACCTCGTAGATCTTGTTCATTCTCTTGGTATCAAGAATGATGCCGCCGCATACGGGGAGCGCACCGCCCTGCGAGCCTGCTCCGCCACCCCAGGTGGTTACGGGGATCTTATAATAGTTTGCGATTTTGAGGACCTTTGAGGTTTCCTCGGCATTGAGGGGAGAGACGATGAAGTCTGCCTCGGGCATTCTTCTGCCTCTGTCGACCCACATTCTGGAGAGCCAGAAAAAGTCTGCACTGTGCGTTGCCTTGTCAATTTCCTTGACCGAGCAATTCTCCCTGCCGACCGCGTCTTCGAGCTCGGTCAGGACCTGCGTAAACAAAAATTCATTCATAATTACACCTCTTGGAAATTTTTTTCGTTTTTTACGAATCGATTATACCATAAACGAAAATTATTTTCAATACATATGAGAAATTTTTTTAAAAAAATTGACAAATCATATAAAATATGATATCATCTTATGGAAAGACAATTTGTGAGGTTGATCAAGAATGGAGAAAACCATCGTAAACGTAAAGGTACTGTATGATAGTTTAGGCAAGGCGGAAAAGAAAATTGCCGACTTTCTTTTGAAAGATCCGAAGGCTATCCTTCCCCTCTCTATCGTTGATTTCGCCGATGCGTGCGGGGTTGGTGAAGCAACCATCGTCCGCTTTTCAAAGAGGCTGGGCTTTAACGGCTATCAGCAACTGAAAATATCTATTGCGCAGGAGGACGATACACCGCCGGTCAACAAGGATATTTCAAAAAAGGACTCGGCATACGACATACTTACTAAGGTGTGCCATGACATAAACAGCTCGCTTGAAAAGACCATGGTCGTGATCGACCCCGATGCCATTTCAAATTTCTGCGAAGCGGTGATGAAGGCGCGTGAGGTCTGTATATTCGGGCTTGGAAATTCTGCGGCGGTAGCTCTTGACGTAGCGCACAAATTTTTGCGCCTCGGCATCAAGGCACACGCATTCACCGACAACCATATGCAGGCAATAGCCGCATCACATCTCGGCAAGGGCGACGTTGCTTTTGCAATCTCGCATTCAGGAAGCTCAAGGGATATCATCGAAGCTATTGAAATAGCAAAAAGGAACGGCGCAACTACGGTGGCTATCACAAATAACGGAAAAGCACCTATTGACAAATTTTGCGACGTAATGCTCCATACCATATCGGATGAAACGAATTACAGAATACTTGGATTGAGTTCCAGAATTTCGCAGCTCGCGATAATTGACGCGGTATACTCTTACCTCGTATGCCATCTTCCGCACGCAAAGAGCAATATAAAAAAGACAGAAAGCGCCCTTCAGCAAAAGAAGTACTGATAAGATATAGATTTTAATATGCTCAATACTCTCATTCCTACTCTCGCCTCGATTTCTTTTGGCTGAATTATACCATTTTTTGTTTTTTCAATCACGTAACGCAAACAGGGCGGCAGATTTCTCTGCCGCCCTATCGTGTATCATTCTATCGTCTTTCCTGCCACACAAGCTCACCTCATTCGCCACGCAAAGCTATTTTTCGTAAACAAAAAGCGTCGTAAGTGTTATACAGAAACACGTTACAACGCTTTATATAAAGTTGTGCGATAAGACTAGATAAAAGCAATCTGGGTGTGGCGCAGTTGGTAGCGCGCTACCTTGGGGTAACTAAGACCGCAAGGTCAAGTCTTGTTTGCTATTCGTCGTCCGCACACGCCGAATGTACGCAATGTTGCACTCAGGCCAAAAAAGCCTTGAAAACATTGAGTTTTCAAGGCTTTATTTTTTGCTTGTTACGCAGTTTTTTAGAGGGGTGTTACGCAATTTGCTATAGAGGACGGTTAATGCTGTTTCGTGCAAGGTGAGGACACATCGAGCTGGGATGATGAAGTGAATAAAAAACAGGGGACAAAAAATACGCAGGGGACGGCTCGGTATTTGTTGTGCCGGGGGCAGAACGCTTTTTAGGGGCGGTGGTGGTTTAGATGCTTTTTACGGATAGGGACGGCAGACGAAATCAGCGGCTGTTTTTTGCGTGATTTTGTACACTTTTGTTTACTTTATGCGCTATGATGCCGTCAAATAATTTCACACGGGTATGTACATACGGCAAAAATTCCTCGTCGGAGCTTTATTTCAAACAGTGAGGACGTATTTGTGTTATTTTGGCAAATTGGCGGGGTGTTGCCGCATTTTTTTGCGGGTGCGGATCCATGCGCTAAACAGCGCATTTTTTCTTTTGCGCGGGGCATTTGAGGCGCGTTGAGCTTTTTTGCTTATCCGTGCAAAGAGGCGCGCTGTGCGGCGCGAAAGACACATTTTACAACGTGTCCGTGAGGGTTAGACATTTATGCGATATTTGTGCATAAAAATGCATCATTATGCATATATCTGTCATTCTTTATGCATACAAATTATGATATCATCAATTGGAAGCTTAGCCGTTTTTTGCCTTTTTGCAACGATACTGAATACGCAAAAATGAAGGATTTGCATTTCAAAACAGTCAAAATTGCGCTAATGCGCGCGTGCACACGCGTGACGATAATTCTATAATGAAGAATTTTTTCGTCTCCGTTTCAAAAAAATGAATTTTCGTGCCGTTATTTCTTTATTTTTTGCGCATCCGAAAAGCACGTTATTCTCTCCTTTTCAGCGTCAGATGTTGCGTATTTTGCAAAAGCATATAGGTCTGTTAATTATTCATTTTTTTGGTTTTGCCGCACCGATTTCTTGACGCCATTTTTCGCCGCGAGGGTCAGAAAGTTGTAAGTTTTGTACAAATTATGAACGCATTTTTGTGCATGTTTATTTTTTGTTACATAAATTTTAAAAAATATTTAATTTTCCTCTTGACAAATGGACATATGCGTAGTTAAATATATATATTATTTACGCGGCATGCGCGAGTTTTCCCTTTTGGATAGGAGTTCTGTTTATGAAGAGCAAATGTGTCTTCAAAGATCTATCGGCTTACATATGCAAGCATAAGCTGATTTTTATTTTAGTGGCGGCGGTAGTGATCGCCGCGATAGCCGTAACAACGGTGTTGCTGCTTTTGCCCGAGGACAATCCGCCCCCCGAGGTTGGATACAGACCGGAGCAAAATCCCGTCACCGACGGTGTTGAGGAAAGAGTTTATTACTACGACCTTCCCGGCGGCGAAACGCTCCTGACCCTGAACGATAATTGGAAGTTCACTATGACGGGTCCGCAGATGAACAAATCCGGCGAGTATTCAATGACCGCGGATAATAAGATCGTTCTCGACTTTGTAAGAAACATAGACGGCGTTGCTACCGCGACAGTCGGTGAGAAAATGATGGTTTTGACACTTGACGGTGCGACACTCACTTTCAGAGAGAAGATCGACTTCACCGTCTTGTTTAACACAAACGGCGGAAGCGCAGTTGATACCGCAACCGTCAAGAACGGAAACACCGTCGCTGCCCCCGACACCACCCCGACCAAGTCCGGCTACGAATTTGCCGGTTGGTATGCCGACGAGGAGTTGACAAAGCCTTTTGGCTTCGGAATTACACTCATAACCGACAACACTACAATCTACGCAAAATGGACCGAGGTCACACCGTAAGCGTGACGTCGTTCCGAAAAACAACACATCACTTTGGTTTTTATTTATGTTGGTATTAAATCCCCCCCAATACCAACTTGTAAAAATAAATTCGTTAAGGAGGTTCACAAAATGAAACAAACGAAGAAAATCGTCGTTCTGTTGATAGCTCTTTGCCTTATGCTCTCTTGCATATTCGCATTGGCATCATGCGGTGACGACCCCTGTTCTCATTCCGAAACCGAGTGGGTAGTAGTTAAAGAAGCTACCGCCACAGAAGACGGCTTGAAGAACGAAGTCTGCAAATACTGTGATGCGATTTTGTCTACTGAGACGATCCCCGCCACAGGCGAAGCAGCAAAGCCCGAAATTGTTCCCGTTCCCGTTGGTCTTGCACTTAACGGCACGGTCTTTTCGTGGAATGAAGTTGAAGGAGCTACCGGCTACGTAGTTAAGGTCAACAATGACACCTACAACGTAACCGCAACGACCTTCGACCTTACAACCATTACATTGACACCTAACACCAGCTATTCTGTTTCCGTACAGGCACTAAAGGCTGACGGCAGCTCTGAATTCTGCTCGGCTGTTAAGGCTAATTATCTCACTAAGAGCTTTGCTCTTTCCTACTCGGAAAACACCGTAAGCTGGGATTACGTTATCGGCGCTTCCGATTACGAAGTAAAGGTAAACGGCTCTGATGCCGTTCCCGTTGCCGGAACTAACTCGGCAAAGATCGTACTCACCCAGAGCGGCGATAACCTTGTTGAGGTAAGATATACCAACGGTGAAGGCTCCGACTGGATGCAGCTTACCGTTAAGGCATTTACCGTAACCTACAACCCCCACTCTCTTACCGGCGGTGAATCCGTTGAGTATCTCGCTACCGGCGACCTTATGACTCTCCCCACCGGCGATTATACCAACATAGGTTACGAGTTCGCGGGCTGGTTTACAACAGCTGAAAACGGCGAGAAGTACGAAAACAACAACGTCTTTACCGCAACAGAGGACCTTGTGGTTCACGGCGGTTGGACTGCTTGTAAGTACACTCTTAACCTCGGTGTAGCAGGTCTTGGTATTACCAACATTACCGACGGTGCTACCGCAGAGGTAACCTACGACTCCAAGTTTACCCTTCCCGTTCCCATTCCCGCTGATGAAAACAACGTTTTCGCAGGCTGGTACACGACCCAGTTCTCTTCCGGAACTAAGGTTGCTGACGAGCTTGGTAACTCCATAGACGTCGCAAAATTCACTGAAACCACGACGATCTATCCCGTATTCATCACCGACGTTCTTGACTACGAGCTTAAGTCTGACGATACCTATGCGGTAACGGCAGGTCCTAACTTTGACAAGATCTCCAACGTTACTATTCCCGTAACTTACGCAGGCAAGCCCGTAACGAGCATCCTTGAGAACGCTTTTGAGAGCCGCAAGCTTCTCGTTACGATCAGAATCCCCAACACCATCGAGCTTATAGGCTCCGGTGCTTTCACAGGAAACTCCAGCCTTGAGGCTATCGAGGTTTACGAGGTTGAGGGAACACACGAAGTGTTCTACTCTTCGTATGACGGCGCGCTCATCCGTAACGATATGGGTACAATTACTCTCGAGGTGTTCCCCCGTGCCAAGACCGGTACGTTCAAGACTCCCGAGGGCGTTACCACTATCCGTAACAAAGTATTCCAGTTCTCCAGCATTGAGAAGGTAATCATCTCCAAGGACGTAGTTTCTATCTATGAGAGAGCATTCTACTCCTGTAAGAGACTTACCACCGTTGAGTTCGAGGGTGGCAGAGATGCAGACGTAGTGCTTATGTGCGGCACGTCCGACAAGGCTGACAGCATTTTCTACGCTACGCCCAACATCACCTCTATCCACTTCCCCGCAATGCTCGCTGAGTTCAACTACACCTACGTTCTCGACCAGCTCACCAAGCTGACCAGCATCAGCGTTGAGAACGGCGGCACAAACTATTCCGCAGTTGACGGCATACTCACCAACGGCTACGAGGACACCATGCTTTACGCTCCTCTTTCCGTATCCGGTGACTTTGAAGTTCCCACCGGAATCACCGCGATCGGCAACGGCGCATTCAAGAACCGTACCGCTATCACCTCTGTTACTATTCCTTTGCACGTTGAGCAGATCGGCGATAACGCGTTCGACGGCTGTAAGAACGTTAAGTATGTTACCATCGCAGGCAACAGATTTATTGATCTCTCCATCGGCAGCTCTGCGTTTGCTAACTGTGCGTCCCTTTCGTCCGTTACCATCGGCGGCAACGGCTCCGAAACAGATATAGACGAGGGCGCTATCACCATAGGCGCAAAGGCATTTGCACCCACATCCGGCTCGGCTAACGTTACTACCGTTACCTTTGGCAACGGTGTTAATATCGCTTCCATCGGCAACGAGGCGTTCAAGAACCAGAGCAAGCTTGCTTCTCTTAACCTTGCCGACAACATCAACGTTGTATCCATTGGATCCAGCGCGTTTGAGAACACCGGCATAAAGGCTCTTGCAATCCCCGCTTCCGTTACCACAATAGGCGCATCCGCATTCAAGGGATGTACGGAAATAAAGACCGTTACCTTCAAAGAAGGTAGCAACGGTAACGTTTCCTTCGGTTCGTCTGCTTTTGCAAACTGTACCAAGATCACGTCCGTATATCTTCCCTCTACCGTTACGACCTTCGACGGTACAGTATTTAACGGCTGCTCGGCCCTCACCAAGATCGAGGTTGACGCCGCTAACCCCGTGCTCGTATCCGACACTAACGGTGTGCTTTACGACAAGAACTACACCAAGCTTATCTACTATCCCAGAGGACTTGCGGTTGATAAGGAAACTCTCGACGCACTTCCTTGGAACACTATCACTACCATAGGCAACGCGGCATTCTCCGGTCACGAAACCCTTTCTTCCTTCGAGATCAAGAAGGGCATAACGACGATCGGTGAGGCAGCATTCTCCAACTGTTCAGCACTTACTACCCTTACCTTCGAGGCCGGTGCGGCTGCAGGCGCTACTCTCGTTATTGAGAAGAACGCTTTTGCTAATTGCAGAAGCCTCAACAGCGCGTCTATTCCCGATTACACTACCGAGATCGGCGAGGGCGCATTCATCTACTCCGCATTCTCAAGCTTCACCATGCCTGCTTCCGTAACCTCCATCGGTCAGGACGCATTCAAGGATAACAAGAAGCTTACCGCAATTGACATTCCCGCAAAGGTCACTTCTATCGGCGCGGGTGCATTCTCCGGATGCGCTGCTCTTGCAACCGTTAACGTAGACGGCAGCGAGGGCGCGGCACTCTTTGAGTTCAAGAACTCCGGATCCAAGGGTACCTTCCTTGGCTGTACAAAGCTTACGACCATCGATCTTAAGAACAGAGCTACCAACATCGGTGCTCAGACCTTTAAGAATTCCGGTCTTACTTCCATCACTCTTGGCTCTAACATCTCCACGATCGGTGCTTACGCATTCCAGAACACTAAGATCACCTCTATCAACATCCCCGCTAACGTAACCAACATCGGTATCGGCGCATTTGCGACCGATGACGACAAGACCTCGTACCTTGCTTCCGTTACGTTTGAGGAAGGCGATAAGAACCTCACTATTCTTAACAACGCATTCGCAAACGCAACCAACCTTGAAAGCATAAACTTCCCTGCAAGAATTACCGGCATCGGCTCTGACGTTAAGGGCGGAACGCTTGCATCGCACATACAGGTCTCCGGCGTTCCCGAGGTGTTCAAAGGCTGTACCGCTCTTAAGAGCATCAACGTTACCGCAGGCGAGAACAACAAGTACGTTTCTATAAACGGCGTTCTCTATAAGACCGAGAACAAGGTTCCCGTAACACTCCTTTACTGTCCTCCTCTTAACGAGGGTGTACTCGTAGAGGGTGTCGCAACCATCATCGTACCCAAGACTGTTACTCTCGTTGAGAACCGCGCGTTCTACGACGTCAGAGTGATCAAGACCGTAACCTTCGAGGAGTATGCTACTACCGAAGCGAACTACGCAAAGCAGCTTCTCCACCTTGGAAGAGGTGAGATTGATTCCGCTCTTGTCAGCAACGTATACGCGGTATTCGGCGGCGTATCTCACACCGAAAAGATAAACAACATCAACACCACGATATACGACAACTCTATCACAACTATCAACCTTCCCTCTCACATAGC
Source organism: Eubacteriales bacterium (assembly GCA_045576315.1). Lineage (GTDB taxonomy): Bacteria > Bacillota > Clostridia > Oscillospirales > CAG-272 > UBA1740. Next base: position 24,492 of record JAZNGE010000031.1, read on the forward strand.
CTTCTTTGGCAAGTACTCCATTGCCGGAACGGCAAATCACCTCACTCTTAACATTCCTTCCGCGGCAAGCGAGATCAGCATCGCAAGCGATGCGTTCAGCACCGCGAAGATAGTTAAGTACAACTTCCCCGGTGTTAAGGAAGTTGGCCGTATGGCATTTGCAGGCGCGTTCAGCTCCTTCACCGCTACCAAGAAGGTAAACGGACAGACCGTTGTGGGCGAGCAGGATACGCTTCCCTTCGAGATCATATTCGGTGAGAAGTCCACTCTTACAATTATCGCGGAGCACTGCTTCAACGGCTCGAAGATAGAAAACTTCGTAGTTCCCGCAAGCGTTGTGGAAACCACCAACTCCTTCTACAACTGTACAAGACTTAAGACCGTTACCTTCGCTGAAGGCAGCAAGCTTAAGAAGATCGGCGCACAGACCTTCGGTCTTTGTACCTCGCTCGTGTCCGTAGACTTCTCTAACGCCCTTGAATTTGAAACCTTCACCGGCGCTAACATCTTCCAGAACTGCACAAGCCTCAAGTCGTTCACCTTCCCGCCCAAAACCAACGCGGTAAGCAACAACTTCTTCACCGGTGCAGCTAACGTTGAGGAGATCACTCTCAACAAGACCTTCACTCCCGAAATGCTTTACGATATCAACACCTCCGGCAACCAGACCGCAGTATTCGGCTCGTTCTCGACAGGTTCTACACATCCCACAGCATTCAAGAAGATCAACGTTGATCCCGAGAACCCCTACTTCACCGTTGTTGACGGCGTTCTTTACAGCAAGGATATGACTACTATCTACTGCTATCCTACTGCAAGACCCGTAGACGGCTACACCATTCCCGCGACCGTAACGACGATCGCACACTTCGCATTCCAGCACTACCAGGGCTCAACTCTCGAGATCCCCGCAGGTGTTACCTTCATCGGTGACAACGCATTCCAGTATTCCGAGATCACCACGATCTCGATCCCCGCTAACGTTTCATCCATCGGCGCATACGCATTCCACAACTGCTCGAAGCTCACCGCTGTAATGTTCAGCTCGGACAACAACGCGCTTCAGAGCATAGGAAACAACGCATTCCAGGGTGACAACGCTCTCGCGACCGTAACCAACATTCCCGATACTGTTTCTAAGATCGGTGCATACGCATTCCAGAACTGCTCGAAGCTTACCTCTATCATACTTCCCGCAGCTTTGAGAGAAATAGAAAGCAACACCTTCTTTAACTGTACCTCTCTTAACAGTGTTAAGATCCAGCCCAGCGTTATCACTATTGGCGACAGAGCATTCTCGAATACCGCTCTTACCACAATAGCTATCCCCGCAGGCGTTACTACCCTCGGTACCGAGGCGTTCCAGATCTCCGGATCTAATGTTCCCGCTCTCGTGACCGTAACTCTTGATGACAACAGCAAGCTCGCTACTATCGGCGCAGGCGCATTCGACGGTAACAAGAAGCTCGAGTCGATCAACCTTCCCGCAACTGTTACCGAATTCCCCACCTACGTGGACAAATACAGCAACGGCAAGGTACTTACTTACTCCTACACGTTCAGAAACTGTTCCAGCCTTAAGTCCATTAGCATTCCCGGTGTGCTTGACATTCCCGACAGCGCATTCGAGGGCTGTGTAAGCCTCGAGTCCGTAGAGCTCGGTGAGACTCTCAACACCATCGGCGCTAAGGCATTCTACAACAACAGTGCTCTTAAGGGCATAACCATTCCCGCAAGCGTTCTCACCATCGGCACATCCGCATTTGAGAACTGCTACGCAATGAAGACCCTCACCTTCGAGGAAGGCAGCTCTATGAAGATGCTCGGTACTGCTACTGATGCAAACGACAACATCTTTAAGAACACCACCTCTCTTGAGTCCGTAACCCTTCCCACAAGCCTCGTGCTTATCGGCGGTCACGTATTCGAGAACAGTGCGATCGCTTCCGTTAACCTTGGTGATCTTACCGATCTCAACACGGTTGGCGACTATGCATTCGCAAACTGCGATAACATAGAAAAGCTTATCGTCGGAACGAGCATCACCCACATCGGTAACTACGCATTCTTCGACTGCGACAAGATCGCTGACCTCTCTCTTACCTTTGGTCTTGAGTATTTCGGCGAGCTTGCATTCGGCTCTTGCGATAAGATTACCGACGGTTACATTCCTTCTACGGTTTCTACCCTTAACGGTAACCCCTATGCAGGATGCCCCGACGTCACCTCCTTGAGAATAGACGAGGATAACGAAGAGCTTATGATAGACGAGGACGGCTCCGTTTACGACGCAGACAAGACCGTTCTTCACTACTACTCCAGCTCCAACACGACAGAGGTAGTCGTTCTTCCTACTACCGTAGAAAAGGTTGCTCCCGGCGCATTTGCAGGCAGCCAGCTCAAGAACTTTACTTTCCTTGCTAAGTACGGCGCTATCGAGCCCTTCACCTTCTACAACTGTAAGAACCTTACAACCGTTAACATCACTTCCGGCATTACGTCTATCGGCGATTATGCATTCTACGGATGTGAAAAGCTTAACAACGTAACGATCCCCTCTACCGCGACAGTTGCTTCGGCTAACTGGGCAAAGAGTTCCGTAACTACTCTTGGAAACTATGCGTTTGCAAACTGCTCCGCTCTTTCCAACGTTACCTTTGCCAACACTACTAACATTTACGTAATCGGTACTCACCTCTTCGAGAACTGTACCGCAATGACTGAGATCAAGCTTCCTTCCAACTTCTCTATCTCCGATGAGGACGCAAGAAAGCTCAGCACGAAGTTCTACTACGTAAATCCCAACAACGGCGCTATCAACAGATACACTCCCATGCAGCATATTCTCCCGAGTTATATGTTCGCAGGCACTGGTATCGTTGAAGCCGTGATCCCCGCAAGCGTTTACTATCTTGAAACCGATGGTGTATTCATGAACTGCCAGAACCTTACAACCGTAACGTTTGAGGCTCCTGCCGCAGATCCCAAGAAGAATGCTACGACCAACGCAAACGCAGGCAATCTTTCTTACGTATACATCGGTAACTACATGTTCTACAACTGTGATTCGCTCGTTACTATCGAGATCCCCAACAGTAACTCGGCAAATCCCCTTAACAACTCTATCGGTTACACCTTTGCAGAATGTGATAACCTTGAAACCGTTATCCTTTACTACAAGCCCGGCAACACCTCAACTCCCACCAACGAGGGTATGTTCATGAACTGTAAGAAGCTTACCACTCTTACTCTTTACAACGTATCTAAGGTTGTTACCGACGACTCGACCGAGGACGGCGGTGCATCCGAGGACGGTGGCGCTTCCGAGGACGGCGGCGGAATCGGTGAGGCTCCCGGCATCGGCGGTATCACTATCGGCGGCTCTACCATCGGCGGCATCGGCGCTAATTCGATCATTACCAATCCCTCCGCACCCGTTGCGGCTTGTTCCGCAAGAGCTACTTCCGCAAACGGCACCTCTACTCTCGGACTTGGTCTCTCTACCTCCACCGGCAGCTCCGTATCCATCGGTGGCGCGGTAGAAGACGTTGAGGAAACCGACGTTGAGGACGTCGTTGAAGAAACTACTACCACTACTACCACTACCACCACTACCGGCGCAAGCTCTGCTCTTGGCGGTCTTGGCACCTCTACCGTTCCCGGCGCGGGCTCCGCTGTTGGCGGTCTCGGCTCGGCTGAGGATGCAGAGGAAGACGTCGGCGAGGACGTTGGCGGCTCTACCGCAGGCGGCTCTACCGTAGGCGGTAGCACTATCGGCGGCTCTACCATCGGCGGCTCTACCATCGGCGGCTCTACCATCGGCGGCTCTACCATCGGCGGCTCTA
>JAZNGE010000032.1:0-4589 GCA_045576315.1 Eubacteriales bacterium
AGCACCCTCCGGCGTTGAAATTTTTGATGGATTTTGTCAAAGCGAGTTGAAGCAAGATGCCGATCTTGCAAGACGAGATTTGGCGAAAGACGCAAAAATTGGTCGCCGCAGGGCGTATGCGTTCGACTCTCTTCGGCTATACAACAAAAAGAGCAGCGCGGTGACAAGCCGTGCTGCTCTTTTATTGGCCCTTTGCTCACGCTGGGCTGATATTGGTAATTGCGGCATACGCCGGGAGTGTCAGGTCGACTATTACGTAAGCGGCGGTAAACGACTCGCTCTCAACCTCGCGGCATTCATAAGTGATTCCATAATCCTTTGTGTAGGTAACGATGTACTTTTTCATAAGTCCTCCTTGCAAGATCATTACAGATCCTTCATAACCATTACTGCCTCGCCCTGAATGATGAGCCTTGCGCGGTCGTTGCCGCGTATAACTATCGGCTCCATCTCATCGTTCTCGGGAATGAGGTATATCGCGTTTTTGTCCTGTTTGAATCTTTTAAGCGTTGTTTCTGAATTATCGTAAAGGAATGCTGCTATTTTTCCCTCGCGCACGCTCTGGCACCTTTTAATAAGCACGAGGTCGCCGTCGTCGATGCCGGCGTTTATCATCGAGTTGCCTCTGGCGCGAAGAAGAAAGAAATCGCCGCTGCCGATAAGTGCCGTCGGCATTCGGATGCTTTCAAGCTCGGCGTCACACACCTCGTTGAGCATGCCGCACGGTATCGAGTTGCCCATCAGCACGGGGCTTGTTCCCTCGCTGGCGCCGCGCATATACTCGGTGATGATACCGCGGTGACCGTCGTACTCGATCTCCCCTCTCTCGCAAAGCTCGCGCAGGTATCTCTGCACCGTCGGTCTTGAAATGCCAGTCGCGCTTTCGATCTCTCGTGTGGAAGGCGATCTTCCGACATCGTCAAAATACCTATTAACAAAATTGACGATCGTTGAATAATGAGCGGTGTTTTTTGATCTCATTTTGCCCTCCGTTTTCTTTTTGAGCCGTTTGGCTCATTTAGATTATAGCGCGTTTTTTGCCCTTTGTCAATAGGTTTTTTCAAAAAAATTCGCTATTTTTCTGCTTTTCCCTGCTTTTTTTGAGTGAAAATAGGTAAAAATTGGTATAATAAGGCATTCCCTCTCCATTTTGGCTGTGTTAGCGCAGAGCGCTGCGCCCAAGCCATCAAAAGCTTTTGCAACGCTGTTTTGAGATGAAAAAATCGCCAATACAGCCTTGAATTTTTATCGTTTCTGTGGTAAAATATTTATACGCAGAGAACGCTATAGCCGAAGAGGAGAAAGAAAAAATGCTTAATATAGGTGATCGCGCACCGAACTTTACTCTTAAAGATAAAAACGGAAACGACGTAGAACTGTCGGACTTTATCGGCAAAAAGGTAGTGCTTTATTTCTACCCCAAGGACAACACCCCCGGATGCACAAGACAGGCATGCGCCTTTGCGGGTGCGTACGCGGAATTTCAAAATCGGGGCGTTGAGGTTATAGGCATCAGCCGTGACGGTATCGCATCGCACGTTAAATTTGCAGAAAAATATAATCTTCCCTTCGTGCTGCTTTCAGACCCCGAGCTTAAAGCAATTGAGGCATACGGTGTGTGGCAAGAGAAGAAGCTGTACGGAAAGGTTAGCTTCGGTGTCGTCCGTACTACGTTCATTATCGATGAGAATGGAATTATAGAAAAGATAATGCCCAAGGTTAAGCCGGATACAAACGCACAGGAAATATTAGAATTTATATAAAATTCACGGAGAAAGATATGAGAAAAATCAAGCTTTTAATACCGATGATGCTCTCCGCCCTGCTCTTGTCGTCATGCGGGACTCCCGGAAGCTCATCTTCGGGTTACCGTCAGATAAGTATGGACGAGGCGGTGGAGATGATGAGAGACGAAAAAGACTATATAATTCTCGACGTGCGCAGAGCCGATGAGTTTGCCAAAGGTCATATCCCCGGAGCGATAAACGTTGCAAACGAGGACATCGGCACTGCCGAGATTGCAGAGCTTCCCGACAAGTCGCAGCTGATACTCGTATACTGCAGAAGCGGCAGACGAAGCAAGGAAGCTGCCGAAAAGCTTGTCAAGCTTGGATACACGAACATAGTTGAGTTCGGCGGTATCCTTGACTGGAACGGCGAGATTGAGAAATAAGCAAAAGCCGACGAGCTAAACTCGTCGGCTTTTGTTATCTATGTTTGATCAATATGATTTCATAACCTTTACAAACCTAAACATTTCGTCAGGTCCTTCGTCGGAATCGTGCTCGTCGTCATCGGGCATCTCGTGGTCCGGCTGAAAATATTCGCACCAGAACTGATCGATCTGAAATCCGCATTTGTTTACGTAGAAATGGATATTGCGCTTCTCAAAGTAAGGTGTGCAGGTTTCCCAAACCTCAGTTTCGGGGTGAAGCGCCTCAACCGCGAGCCAAGCGCCGTAGCCGATACCTTTGGTATGCTCCTCGGGAGAAACGAACAAAATCTCAAGCTTGTTGTGATGTGTTTCTTTGTTGATCTTCAAAATCACGCCGCCAACCTTTCGCCCATCAACAACTATGCGATAGGTTTCGCTATCGGGCGAGTCGATACAACGCTCGATCGTTTTACGAGAGATGATCTCTCCGTCAAAATCAAGGTGGTCGTCGCGCTTGCCGAACTCTAGAGTCGCACCGTACTTGAACGCCCATTGGTTATTGAGAATGAACTGCTCGCGGTCGTCCTCGGTCAAAGGAACGAGAGTAACCTTCGTGTTTTTCATTACAAATATCTCCTTTGTACAAAAGTTTTCGAAATTAGCATCGCGCTAATTTCGTGCGCGAAACAGATACAGCTTAGATTCAGACGAACTTTGCTTTCGCGCTTTCCTCACTAAAAAAGAAAAATACCCGGCAACGCAAAAAAGCGTAACCGAGCTCACTCGACACCTAATCCGGCAATTGAACACTACGGTGTTCTGCCTCCGGTGACTTACGGTAAGATTATAGCACAGAAAGTGGGAATAGTCAATAGGAGCTCGAAAAGAGCGCCTTTTTACTGTTGCAAAAACACGTGAGTCGTGATATAATAAACTCACCGAAAATCTAGAATTTGGTGGATATTGTTCATCGAAGATTATAAAAGGAGAGCCTATGAAAATCATAATTATAGGTGGGGTTGCGGGTGGAGCAACTGCTGCGGCAAGAATAAGAAGATTAAACGAGAATGCGGAGATTATCATTTTTGAGCGTTCGGGTTATATTTCATACGCAAACTGTGGTTTGCCGTATTATATTGGCGGTGTTATTGAAGATAAGGAGGATTTGACACTGCAAACGCCCGAGGGCTTTTATCGGCGTTTCAGAATTAAAGCCAAGGTAGGTCACGAGGTAACCGATATTGACGCGAAAAACAAAACCGTTTCCGTAACCGACCTGAAAACGGGAACGCGCTTTACGGAAAGCTATGATAAGCTGATTTTATCCCCTGGCGCCAAGCCTGTTTTGCCCGATTTCTATACGGAAAACGAAAGAACTTTCGCGCTTAGAACGGTAGAGGATACGCTGAAGATCCGTGCATTTATAGAGCAAGATCAGCCCAAAACAGCGGTCGTGGTTGGCGGTGGATTTATCGGTCTTGAAATGGCGGAAAACCTCACTGAGCTTGGGATCAAAACAACTATCGTTCAGCGTGGCAATCATCTTTTGCCTACGGTTGACTGTGATATGGCATCGTTCATCCACGCAAGCTTCCGTTCACGCGGAGTACAGCTGTTACTGAATAGCAGCACCGAAAAAATGAGCGTGATAGGCGACAAGGTTTTGTTCGAGATATCCGACGGGCAGCAAATCAGCGCTGATATGGCTGTGATTTCGGTTGGTGTTGTTCCTGAAAATACCCTTGCGAAAAAGGCGGGTTTAGAGCTTGGCGTAAAAGGCGCAATCAAGGTAAACAGCAAAATGGAAACCTCTGTTCCCAATATCTACGCGGTGGGAGATGCTGTGCAAGTAAAACATTTTATCACCGAGCAAGACGTGCTAATTTCCTTGGCAGGACCTGCGAATAAGCAGGGGCGCATCGCCGCCGATAATATTTGTGGGCTTGACAGCGAATATAAGGGCTCGCAAGGTTCGTCTGTTATAAAGCTCTTTGATATGACGGTGGCAACGACGGGCATTAACGAACAGCAAGCTAAGGCAAGCGGCTACGAATATGAAAAGGTTATTTTAACGCAAAATTCGCATGCAGGATATTACCCGAACGCAACGGCAATGACGCTAAAGCTGATTTTCGAAAAGGAAAGTTTTAAGATCTTAGGCGCGCAGATCGTCGGTTACGACGGTGTGGATAAGCGCATTGACGTGATTGCTACAGCTATCCGCGCAGGCTTAAGGGCTGACGAGCTAACGGATTTGGATCTGGCGTACGCTCCGCCGTATTCTTCTGCGAAAGACCCCGTGAATATGGCAGGCTTCGTTGCCGAAAACATCAAAAACGGTGTGGTAAAGCAGTTTTATTATGAAGATATTTCCTCTTTGCGTGAAAGAGAGGACGTGATTTTACTTGATACTCGAACCCCATTTGAATATATG
>JAZNGE010000033.1:0-12133 GCA_045576315.1 Eubacteriales bacterium
TCCGACTTCCTCTATTACCCCGTATTTTTCGTTTTGCAGTCCCTCTACTATATGATGGTAAGCAGCGGCTTCCAGAGAAACGCCTTGTTCTACGATTGATATGCTTGTGTTGTCTGTACCGTCATAAATCTGCATAGGAAAATATATTCCCAAGGTCAGTGAGAACAGCAGAAAAGCAATCAATAAAGCTATAATGATTACCACAGATCTTCTCCTATTTTTTACAATCAGAAATCACGCGTCTTGTGGCTTATATTATTCCAGATACTGATCACAGTACACGCACTTGCCGTACTCGTCAAAGAGGCGTTTTACGCCACGCTCGGTGCGGCTGATGCAATGGGGGTTGGTGCATTCAAGGGCGGGGTTCTCCTCGCCGACTCTCTTTGCGCTGTCTTCCTTGTCAGTTTCGGAAAGTAACTTGAGAATAAGTGCCATACGAATGTATCTGCCGTTTGCCGCCTGGTCGAAATAGTGCGCACGGTGGTCAGCGTCCACGTCAGTGGCAATTTCGTTTACACGGGGTAGGGGATGGAGTATCGAAAGAGTGCTTTTTGCGCTCTCGAGCTTCTTTGCGGTCAGCACGTAGCAGTCCTTAAGTCGCTCGTATTCCTCTACCGATGCAAAGCGCTCCTGCTGCACTCTCGTCATATAAAGAATGTCAAGCTCGGGGATCGCGTCCTCGAGGCTGTAAACCTCCTTGTATGAGCCGCACTCGGTAAGGAACTCGTCCTTTACGTAGTCGGGCAGCTTAAGCTCCTCGGGTGCGATAAGCACGAATTTAACGTTCTCGTATCTCGACATCGCCGCGATAAGCGAGTGTACCGTTCTGCCGTACTTAAGGTCGCCGCAAAGACCGACGGTAAGGTTATCAAGTCTGCCGAGCTTGCGCTTGATGGTGAGAAGGTCGGTCAGAGTCTGGGTGGGGTGGAAGTGTCCGCCGTCACCTGCATTGATGATGGGAACTCTTGAAACGCCCGAGGCAACGATGGGCGCGCCCTCTTTGGGGTGGCGCATCGCGATAATGTCGGTGTACGCACCTACCATTCTCGTAGTGTCGGCAACCGTCTCACCCTTCGAAACGGAGGAGGAGCTTGCCTCAGAGAAGCCAAGCACGTTTCCGCCAAGGGACATCATAGCCGAGGTGAAGCTGAGGCGCGTTCTTGTCGACGGCTCAAAGAAAAGTGTGCCGAGTATCTTTCCCGAGCAAGCGGTAGCATATTTCTTAGGGTTGCCGATAATATCGTTTGCGGTGTCTATAAGTTCGTTTATTTCCTCAACCGAAAGGTCGAGTATGTCAATCAGATTTCTCATTTTGCTATTCTCCATTAGGTTAAGCTTGCGGCTATGATTTTCCAATGTACGACCAAATTCTCGTGCATATTATGTCAAAATGGGGGAGGGGCCCATTTTGAGAGAATTTCAAGCGCAAGCGGATAAGGTGTGAATTTATACAGGGTTAAGCTTGCGCCGAGCCGTAAACTTCAAGATATTTCTTGATTCTGTCTACGTTTTCCTTGTTTTCGGGATTTTCTTCAAGATACTCGATAATATCGTATACGGTAACTACCGAGTAAACGGGGAAGCCGAACTGCTCCTCGATCTCCTGCATTGCGCCCTTCTCGGTCTGACCCTTTTCCTTGCGGTCAACCATAATGAAGGTTGCGGCAACCTTTGTTCCCTCAACGTGAGAGAGGATCTCCATGCTCTCGCGGATAGCAGTGCCTGCGGTGATAACGTCCTCGATAATTACGATCTCCTCGCCAGCGGTGGGAACGTATCCTACGAAAACGCCACCCTCGCCGTGATCCTTGACTTCCTTACGGTTAAAGAAGAAGGGGACGTTAAGACCGTTCTTGGAAAGTGCGACCGCTGCGGAAACCGCAAGGGAAATACCCTTGTCTGCAGGGCCGTAAAGAACCGCCTTCTTCTGTCCAAGCTTTTCGAAGTACGCTCTTGCATAAAACTCGCCAAGCTTTGCGATATCCTCGCCGGTCTTGATCATACCCGCGTTGATAAAGTAGGGGATCTTTCTGCCGCTCTTTGCGGTGAAATCACCAAACTTCAAAACGCCCGCGCTCTGCAAAAATTCTATAAATTCTCTCTTGTAGCTTTCCATTTTCAACACTCCTTAACCTATAAATTCAGCGCAGCATCTCTCGTATGCCGCAACGGGATCGGCAGGCGCAGTAAAAGGTCTGCCGACAACTATGTAATCCGAGCCCATCTTCTTTGCCTCGGCAGGAGTCATAACTCTCTTCTGGTCGCCGATATCACCGTCTGCAAATCTTACACCGGGGGTAACGGTAACAAAATCCTTGCCGCACGCCTCGTGTACGCCGCCTGCCTCGAGGGGAGAGCATACAACGCCGTCAAGTCCCGCCGCCTTCGCGTTCTTTGCATAGTGCATAACAACGTCGGCAATAGGAGCGTCGATAAGAAGATCGCGCTTCATGGTCTCCTCGTCTGTCGAGGTGAGCTGGGTGACTGCTATAAGAATAGGACGGGTGCCGTCGGGTCTTGTAAGTCCCTCGATAGCCGCCTCCATCATCTTGGTCGTGCCTGCGGCGTGCAGGTTGGTCATATCCACGTCAAGACGGGAGAGAACTGCCATAGACTTCTTTACGGTGTTAGGAATATCGTGAAGCTTGAGGTCGAGGAATATCTTGTGTCCTCTTGCCTTGATCTCGCGCACGATCGCGGGTCCCTCGGCATAGTAAAGCTCCATTCCTATCTTAACGAAGGGCTTCTTTCCCTCGAACTTGTCGAGAAAGTCAAATGTTGCCTGTGCGCTCGCAAAGTCGCAGGCGATTATAACGTCTTTTCCCATTAGTGGGCACCTCCTATGATTTCTTCAAGTGAGTTGATTTTGTATTTTTGCATTACACGGGGTAGGTCGTTTATTATATCGCGGCAGGCGTAGGGGTTTACAAGGTTGGCTGCGCCCACCTCAACCGCGGTAGCACCCGCAAGCATAAATTCGATAACGTCCTCTGCCGTTGATACACCGCCCATACCTACGATCGGTATCTTTACCGCGTCGTATACCTGGTATACCATTCTTACGGCAACCGGCTTGATAGCAGGGCCTGAGAAGCCACCGGTCTTGTTTGCCAAAAGGGGCTTGCGCTTCTTGAGATCTATTCTCATACCGAGCAGGGTGTTGATAAGGCTGATGCCGTCAGCACCCTCGCTTTCGCACGCCTTGGCGATAGAAACAATGTCCGTAACGTTGGGTGAAAGCTTGATGATAAGCGGCTTTTTCGTTACACGCCTTACCGCTTTCGTGATTTTTCCCGCCATTTCGGGACTCGTGCCGAAGCTCATTCCGCCGCCGTGTACGTTGGGGCAGGAGATGTTGACCTCAAACCAGCCGATGTCGTTTTGTGTGTCGAGTCTTCTTACCGTCTCGACGTATTCGTCCTCCGAAAATCCGGATACGTTAGCCATAACGGGCTTTGAGAAGCAAGCGCGAAGCTTGGGAAGCTCCTCGGCAATTACCTTGTCAACACCGGGGTTTTGAAGTCCGACTGCGTTGAGCATACCCGAGGGGCACTCCGCAATTCTCGGAGTAGGGTTGCCGAATCTGGCGTCAAGCGTCGTACCCTTAAAGGAAAGAGTACCAAGTATATTTATGTCGTAAAGCTCGGCAAACTCGTAGCCAAAGCCGTACGTACCGCTTGCGGGAATGATGGGGTTGTCCATCTCTATACCGCAGAGGGTTACCTTAGTGTTTACCATATTATCTCCTCCTTTACAAGCACCGGGCCGTCGCGGCATATACGCTTGTTGCCGTATTTGGTCTTGCAGGAGCAGCCCATGCAAGCACCGAAGCCGCAACCCATTCTCTCCTCAAAGCTTAACTGACCCGAGGTTTCGGATTTTGAGTATATAGCCTTGAGCATAGGCTCGGGACCGCAGGTGTAAAAGTAGGTGTATCCGACCTCCATAGCATCGGTAACAAAGCCCTTGATGCCTACCGAGCCGTCGGCTGTTGCAATTCTTACCTCGCAGCCGATAGCGGCAAACTCGTCGGCAAAGAATATCTCCTCAGCAGTATTGAAGCCGAGTATAACGGTAGGCTTTTTGCCCTCCTTTATAAGCTTTTTTGCAAGCATATACATAGGGGGCACGCCTGCGCCTCCGCCGATAAGCAGGGGCTTATCACCCGATACGCTCGTGTCGTAGCCGTTTCCAAGCCCGGTGAGCACGAGAAATTCATCGCCGCATTTTGCCTCTGCCATTTTCTCTGTTCCCTCACCGACTACCTTGAATATGATAGTAAGCCTGCCGCCCTCTGCATCGCATACCGAGATAGGTCTGCGCAGATAAAAGCCGTCAAGCTTGATGTTGACGAACTGTCCGGGTGCGGTGATGTCCGATATATCACCGTCAAGCACCCAAAGGTATGTATTTTTTGCTATGCACTCGTTTTTCACGAGTGTAAATTTCGTATCCTTCACAGCGAGTACCTTTCTGATTTTCTTTCGTTATTTTACGCGTTTTCCGTTCCTGTCCCAGCGGCCGTAGCCGGTTCTTCCATCGGAATAATAAATTGTGCCGCTTGAGGTTCCGTCGGGGTGATACGTGCCCTCGCACCTGTCACCGTTTGCCCAGTAATAAGTGTGTTTTCCGAGAGGCATGTCGTTTTTCCAGTTGCTAACCAACTTGTCGCCACTATTGTATTTCATAGTGCCGTATCCGTGACGTTTGCCGTCCTTAAGCTCGCCCTCGTATTCGTTGCCGTTAAGATAGTGCCATCTGCCACGGCCGTGCGGCTTAAAGTCCTTCCAATCTCCGTCGTACCACTCGCCATCGGGCATTACCCACTTACCGTGAAGAAATTCTCCGTCCGCAGTAAGAGTTCCAACGTAGGAGTTTCCATCCTTGAGATTCCATTCAAGGCGGCGGTTTTTGTTTATGTCCTCGCCGTCATAAACCGCCTTGATCGTCATACCGTTCGAGTAGGTGCGCTCGCCCATTCCCTTGGCTACGTCGTGAACAAAGCGACCCGTATAGGTTTTGAAATGCTCTCCTTCCGGGTAATATATCGTACCCTTGCCGTGGCGCTCGCCCTTTTTGAGATTGCCGACGTATTTTCCGCCGTCATCATAGTATTCCGTGCCGAAGCCGTGCTTTTCGTCATTTTTCCACGCGCCCTCGTAGATAAGGGTTACACCGCCGGAGTAGTACTTTCCTTGGCCGTGAAACTTGCCTTTTTTCATCCGGCCGATATATACGTCGCCGTCATCGAAGGTATACGTGCCCTCGCCGTTTGGCCGACCCTTTTTGACCGTGCCCTTGTAGACGGAGCCGTCTTTGTAGGTCAGAACGCCCACGCCACAAGGGTAGCCGTTTGCGTGCTCGCCCTCGTAAACGTCGCCGTTTGCATAGGTGTACGTGCCTTGACCGTGCGGCAGGCCGTTATAGGCCTCGCCGCGATACGAGTCACCGTTTTTAAAGGTAATTTTATATACTTTTGCCATATCAGCTGTCTATCGTAGAGATGGTGATGGTGATATCCTCAAGCACGTCAAGAAGAACTCTTACCGTGTCAAGAGAGGTGAACAGAGTGGTGTTGGTCTCGACTGCAAGGCAACGGATCTCATATCCGTCCTTCTGCTCGTCGGATGAGGAAACGTCGCTTGTGTTGATGATGTAAGCGATATGACCCTGTCTTATTGCTTCCGCAAGCTCGTTTGAGTCCTCGCTGAGCTTTCTTCTTATTCTCGTTCTGATGCCGTGCTCCTTAAGGAAGGTAGCCGTGCCGGTAGTAGCCTCGATGTTGAAGCCGAGGTTGTAGAAGCGGCGGATAAGAGGAAGCGCCTCTTCCTTGTCCGCATCAGCGATGGTCGCAAAGAGAGTGCCGTAGTTCTTAACGTCCATTCCCGATGCCTGAAGAGCCTTGTAGAACGCACGGTTAAGGTCGTCGTCATATCCGATCGCCTCACCGGTGGACTTCATCTCGGGAGAAAGGTAGGAGTCAATGCCGTTTATCTTTCTGAAGGAGAATACGGGCACCTTACAGTACCATCTCTTCTTCTCATCGGGGTAGATGCTGAATATGCCGAGCTCCTTGAGAGTCGCGCCCATGATTACCTCGGTCGCGATGTCCGCAAGGGAGTAGCCGGTGGACTTGGAAAGGAAGGGAACGGTTCTCCAGGAACGGGGGTTGACCTCGATGATGTATACGTCTTCCTTGTCGTCAACGATAAACTGGATGTTGAAAAGACCAATGATGCCGATGCCAAGACCGAGCTTCTTCGAGTAGGAGAGGATCTTGCCCTTAACCTTGTCCGAGATGGAGAAGGAGGGGTAAACGCTTATCGAGTCGCCCGAGTGGATACCGGTACGCTCAACAAGCTCCATAATACCTGCTACGAATACGTCGTGACCGTCGCAGATCGCGTCGACCTCAACCTCTTTACCCTGAATGTAATGGTCGACAAGCACGGGCTTGTCCTCGTCGATCTCAACCGCGGTGTGCAGATAGTGGCGCAGCTGATCCTCGTTGCCGACAAGCTGCATTGCGCGGCCGCCAAGAACGAACGAGGGACGTACGAGAACGGGATAACCGATTCTCTTTGCAACCTCAACGCCGTCCTCGATCTTGGTTACTGCCTGGCCCTTGGGCTGAGGAATGTCAAGAGAAGCGAGCAGCTTTTCAAATACGTCGCGGTTCTCGGCTCTGTCGATCGCCTCGCAATCGGTGCCGATGATCTTTACGCCGCGGTCTGCAAGGGGCTGCGCAAGGTTGATAGCGGTCTGGCCGCCAAGAGATGCGATAACGCCCTCAGGCTTCTCGTAGTCGATAACGTTCATTACGTCCTCAACGGTGAGGGGCTCAAAGTAGAGCTTGTCCGCGGTGGTGTAGTCGGTGGAAACGGTTTCGGGGTTGTTGTTTATGATTATTGCCTCGTATCCGTGTCTGCGAATGGTGGTTACGGCGTGGACGGTGGAGTAGTCAAACTCAACGCCCTGTCCGATACGGATAGGACCTGCGCCAAGCACTACGACCTTCTTCTTTTTGGTGTGCTTGGACTGGTTTTCGCCGGTGTAAGAGGAGTAGAAGTAAGGAATGTACGCGCCTACGTGCGCGGTGTCTACCATGCGGAATACGGGCGTGAGCTTGCTCTTCTTACGCATCTTGTAGACCTCGATCTCCTTAACGCCCCACAGCTTTGCGATATACTTGTCGGAGAAGCCCATTACCTTTGCTTCGGCAAGCACGTCTGCGTTCTTGCCCTCGGCGAGCTTCTTTTCCATATCGGTGATCTTCTTGATGGACTTGAGGAAGTAGGGGGTGATCTTGGTGATGCCGGCGATCTTCTCTACGGTTTCTCCTCTGCGCAACAGCTCCGCTACCGCAAAGATGTTGTCATCGTGGAACTCCTCGATGTATTTTTCTACGCACTCGCTCGACATATTCTCGAACTTGGGCATATAGAAGTGGCATACGCCGGTCTCAAGCGAGCGTACCGATTTGAGCAGGCACTCTTCAAGGGTAGATCCGATGGACATACATTCACCGGTCGCCTTCATCTGCGTGCCGAGCTTGTTGGGTACGGACGTGAACTTATCGAAGGGGAAGCGGGGGAATTTTGCAACTACGTAGTCAAGCGAGGGTTCAAAGGATGCCTTCGTGCCGGCAACCTCGATCTCGTCAAGGGTCATACCGACCGCGATCTTCGCGGTTACGCGTGCGATAGGATAGCCCGATGCCTTGGATGCAAGCGCCGAGCTTCTCGAAACTCTGGGGTTTACCTCGATAAGATAGTATTCGGAGGAGGTGGGGTTGAGCGCGAACTGTACGTTACAGCCGCCCTCTATCTTAAGCTCCTTGATGAGCTTGATCGCGCTGTCGTTGAGCATCTTGAGATCATGGTCGTTGAGGGTCATAATGGGCGCAACGACAAGCGAGTCACCGGTATGAACGCCGACGGGGTCGATGTTCTCCATACCGCAGATGGTGATAGCGTTGTCAGCGCTGTCGCGCATAACCTCAAACTCGATCTCCTTGTAGCCCTTTACGCTCTTCTCAACGAGAACCTGGTTAACGGGAGAAGCCGCAAGCGCGCCTACCGCAAGGGTGCGAAGCTCCTCTTCGTTGTATGCAAAGCCGCCGCCCGTGCCGCCAAGGGTGAATGCGGGGCGCAGAACTACGGGGTAACCGATATCAGCCGCAGCCTTTACCGCTTCTTCAAGGGTGTTTGCGATCTCGGAGGGAATTACAGGCTCGCCGATAGACTGGCACAGCTCCTTGAACAGCTCTCTGTCCTCGGCTCTTTCGATGGACTCGCTGGACGTACCGAGCAGCTCAACGCCGCTCTCTTTAAGAATGCCCTTCTTGTCAAGCAGCATAGCCATATTAAGACCGGTCTGACCGCCGATGCCGGGAACTATCGCGTCGGGGCGCTCGTATCTGATGATCTTTGCCACGTACTCAAGGGTAAGGGGCTCCATATATACCTTGTCGGCTATGGTGGTGTCGGTCATTATCGTTGCGGGGTTGGAGTTGACGAGTATTACCTCGTAGCCCTCTTCCTTGAGAGCAAGGCACGCCTGTGTGCCGGCGTAGTCAAACTCTGCCGCCTGTCCGATAACGATCGGGCCTGAGCCGATGATCATAACTCGTTTGATGTCTTTCCTCTTTGCCATTTTTTAGTCCTCCGATTTTATATCAATTTTTTATCAACGTATACAAGCTTGCCGTCATACACGGTCGCAAGGCATCTGCCCTTGACCTTCATATTGGCAAACGGGGTCGCGCGACCCATAGAGAGAAATTCGTCGGGATCGATCTCGTACTCGTCGCCAAGATCAAATACTGTAAATCCTACGTCATCGGTTATGCCGAAGCGCTCACGCGGCTTTGCCGACATAGCCTCAACAAGTCTTTCGAGGGTTATGGTGCCCGGCTCGACAAGGTAGGTGTAGAGCAGGGGAAACGCGGTTTCAAGTCCGACAACACCCATCGCGCTCTTTTCAAGTCCGCGCGATTTTTCCTCTTTGGAGTGTGGGGCGTGGTCGGTCGCTATCATATCCACCGTGCCGTCCGCAAGTGCTGCGAGCATCGCCTCCCTGTCACTCGGTGAGCGCAAAGGGGGGTTCATCTTGAAGCGGCCGTCCTCTTGCAGACACGAGTCGTCAAGAATAAGGTAGTGCGGACCCGTCTCGCAGGTTATGTTGACTCCCTCGGCCTTCGCCTGTCTTATGGCATCTATGCTTTCCTTCGTCGACACGTGACATACGTGGTAATCGACTCCGGTTTTTCTTACCAGCTCTATATCTCTTATGATCGGCACGTACTCGCTTGCCGACGAGATACCCTTGTGACCGTGTGCCTTGGCGTATTCGCCGTCGTGAATATATCCGCCGTTTAAGAGCGAGTTGTCCTCACAGTGCGCCGCGATCGGCTTGCCGAGTGCCTTTGCCTTTTTCATCGCCGCGAGCATCATTTCTTCACTCTGCACTCCGCGTCCGTCGTCCGAAAATCCCGCGACCTTATCGGCAATGCCCTCAAGGTCCGCATGCTCCCGGCCTGCCTGACCGACTGTGATCGTGCCGTAGGGGATCACGGATATCGTCGCATCGCGCTCGATTATCTCAAGCTGCGCGTTAAGATGCTCGGGGCTGTCGGGCGTGGGATTGAGATTCGGCATCGTCAGCACCGATGTGTAGCCGCCTCTTGCCGCCGCCGCGCATCCCGTTTTTATCGTTTCCTTATAAGAAAAACCCGGCTCACGAAAATGCACATGCACATCGCAAAAACCGGGTAAAATAACGGAATTATCAATAACGGTAGCATCAGAGGGGATAGATGTAGCGGTGAAATGGGAAAGGGAAGCCCCTGTCATAAGCATATCCTTGATTATGACAGATCCGTTTTCGTATACCTTAGCGTTACGGAATATAACCTTCATCTTTTTCTCCGATATTAACTTTAAATTTTTCTTATAGATTATAGCACACGGATAAGGCGATGTCAATATATAAACGCACATTTGCGCGAAAAAAGTTGTGCGCGCGTGCCTGTATTACAAAGATGTAGAAAATTTTTGTTGCTCCGTGGCATATATAGGGTGATTTTTTTGCCCTTGGCGGTATTGACTTTGAGTGATAAATGTGGTATCTTATTGATATGAAATTGCTCGAAAAAACGGCAGAACGGAGGTCGTTATGGGAAAAATAAAGATGCTGCAAAATCTGCACACACATACAAGGTTTTGCGACGGAAAAAACACACCCGAGGAAATGGCGGAGCGCGCCTTGGAGCTTGGCTTTACCTCGCTCGGCTTTTCCTCACACGCCAACACCGCCTTCAACGACACCTGTGAGCTTCGCTACAACGTTGAGGGTTATATAAAGGAAATAAACCGCTTGAAGTCGGTCTACGACGGCAGACTTAAAATATATCTCGGCACAGAGCTTGACTTTTATTCGGAGGGGCATATGCCCGAGGGCGTGTTCGACTACACGATAGCCTCGGTGCATTACGCGGTAAAGGATGGCGAAAAGGTGTGCTACGACTACTCGGTCGAGCATTCAAAAAGCGCGATAGAGCGGCTCTTTGGCGGCTGCGGACTTGAGTATGCAAGAGCGTACTATGAGAATATGGCAAACCTCTCCTCGCACATCAAGGGCGACTTTGTCGGACACTTCGACATACTCACGAAGTATGAAGAGAAAGCACCCGAATTATTTGACACGGGTAGCCCCGAATATAGAAAAATGGCACTTGAAGCCCTCGTTGCCGTCCATGAGAGCTTTGAGTTCTTTGAGGTAAATGGCGGCCCTATCGGTCGCGGATACAAAAGCACTCCGTACCCTGCGGCATTTATCCTCGATGAAATGAAGGCACAGGGGTGCAAGCTTCTTATCACCACAGACTGTCACAACAAGGACTTTCTTGACTGCGGCTTTGACGATGCGATAGAGCTTGTGCGCTCGCACGGTTTTACCGAAATATACGAGCTTTCAGACGCCGGATTTGTCGGCAGAAAGATATAGGAATTAAATATGCAGCTTGTTTTACTTACCGCACTCGGTGTCGGCGGCGCAACCGTCATCGGTGCATTGATAGGATTTTTATTTAAGGGGATATCTCATAAATTCTCCGACATAGTTTTGTCCTTTGCGGCAGGAGTTATGCTTGCGGCTGCCGTGCTTGGACTTATCGTGCCCTCGGTTGAATCCGGTGGCAAATGGGGCGTTATTATTACGGTTGCCGGCATCTTCGCAGGTGCTCTGTGCCTTAACCTCGTTGATAAGATAGTGCCCCACCTTCATAAAATGGCGGGCGAGGACATTGAGTCGCACAGATCGTCAAGCCTTAGCAAGGTTATGCTCTTTGTTACGGCGATAGCAATACACAACCTGCCCGAGGGCATTGCCGCAGGCGTTGGATTTGGCGCAGGCGACACCGCAGGTGCGCTCGTTATTGCGGGTGGTATCGCACTTCAGAATATCCCCGAGGGAATGGTCATAATCGCACCTATGCTTGCCGCAGGTGTGAAGCCGAAAAAGACCTTTCTTATCGCCGCCCTCACAGGACTTGTTGAGGTCGCCGGCACGCTTATCGGCTATGCAGTCGGCTTCGCATCGGCGATCCTGCCCTTCGCGCTTGCCTTTGCGGGCGGCACGATGCTTTACGTCATAAGTGACGAAATGATCCCCGAAACTCACGCCCACGGCTCGGAGCGCGGCGCGACCTACGCTTTGCTCGTAGGATTTTGTCTGATGCTAGTCACCGACGTGCTTCTTGGGTAAAAACCTAAAATGTTATAAAAAATGCCATACGGTATGCAAAAATGTGTACCGTGGGGTATCTGCGATAAAGCAGTATCAAATTGAATAATACCTACCTACAGGAAAAGGACGAAGAATTGTTAAAATTCCTCGTCCTTTTTTCTTGACAAGCACTGCATTTGTGGTCACAAACGCATGTAGTGAAATGTTTTGCTTTCGCAAAACGTGAAATAATGTGCTATTGCACATTGTGAAATATCTCGCTTTGCTCGATGTGAAATGAAATTTGCCCACGTTCGCATAGCGAACATTTCACATTTGCGAAGCAAATATTTCACCGCGAAGCGATTTCACTTGCCCGCAAGGGCAAATTTCGTTGCGTACC
>JAZNGE010000034.1:0-25990 GCA_045576315.1 Eubacteriales bacterium
AGCAATGAGACCGCAGATTTCGTCGGCTTTAAGAGCAGGCGGTTATCGTATATACCGCCCACTACCTTGCCACCGTAATATAGCACGTACTCACCCATCATAGCGCGAGCAGAGAGCCCGTCGCAGTGGTCTAAGATAAAATCAAGGTATCCCTTGCTGCTTGCCATTTTTCGATTAGCTGCGCGAGAAGCCGTAGCTGTTTACCACGCCGTCAACATTTCTGCCTTCCTTGCAAAGAGGGCACTCGTGCGGAGGCACGCAGTAATAACCGTCAAGGTCGTTAGCGTCGAATACCGAGCGCACGGGAACGCCGTTGCACTCGCTTACCGCCGAGTAAATTGATGCGAGACCTACCACGTTTCCGCCGTAGTACTTAACTGCATCCATCGCAACACTCGTCGTTCTACCGGTCGCAACCGAAGAGGTAAGGATAAGCACGTTCTTTCCCGCGATCATGGACATCGACTCCTCACGGAAGATAAAGCGGCCTGCCGAGATTTTCTCGGGCGTGAGAATGTATATCGACTGATTAGAATTTACGTTAGCAAATCCGGAGCTAGTGAGCTTCTGCGCCATACAAGTACCGATTACCTGCATCTCGTCAAGGCAAAGAATGGTGTCGATCATAGTGGTGCTGGTGTAGTACGCAACCAGCTCGTCCGCAACAGCCATAGCCTCCGAAAGCTTTGATTTCTGCTTGGTCACCTCAATATAATAATTCATATGACCGTTGGACTTCATAAAGTGTCCCTTTGCTACACGAAGGAACAAATTGTTGCCCTTGGTTCTTATTTTGTAAACGTTTTCAATAGCCATAACAGATCTCCATTTCCGTCGCCGACAGCGACCTTTTAGTCTATTTTACCATATCTTTCCTAACAATGCAATAGGGAATAGTATATTTTTTATAACCCATTTAATTTCATTGGCGCAGGTGACGGGATCTGAATACACCCATCTATCAACAATTAGTTTTTGATATCATTCGTCATCATAATTCTGGTCGTCAAGCGCATTTTCTTGTAATGATTTTGCTTGATAGTGTTTTATAGCTTTTTGCAACCTTGAGGGATCTTCTCCGCTGGATATGGCTATATGGAAATATTTTTCGGCATTTTCTTTGTCATTCTCGAGAGAATAGATTATCGCAAGCAGTGAAGCTGACTGACGAAACTTATGATTGATTTTCAATGCATTTAGTGCGTATTTTTTTGCATTTTCAAAATCATATGTGTCAAAATACAGTTTTGCCAAATTATTATAGGGGGCGGGATTGTTCTCGTCGTTTTGTATTGATAAACGTAGAGTTGCAATCGCATCATCATAATTACCCAAGCTGGAATATATGCTGCCAAGGTTTCCGTATATGGTCGTAGAGGTTATGTTCATATTCAACAATGCTTTGTATACAATAATAGCATCTTTCTCGCATCCCATATCGGTAAAAGCAAGGGCGGTAAACAACCCAACCGCATACAAATCATCTCTTCCTTTAGAAACTTGTTTAAGCTCCCCAAGATACTTTAACGCTTTACCAAAATTATTTTCGTTATATAGTCTAATTGCACAAAGGAGCTTTTTTCTGTAAAAAGGAGAATTTACAAATGCATTTTCGATATGCTCGTAATATTGGCTTTCATAGTAAGCAAGACTTCGTCTGCCTTTTCTCACGTAAAGTCGAATTAACGAGCCACAGCATATTAAAACCGCCGTCAATGCTTTGAATAAATTTTTTGTAGGTGGTGTTTTATTTATAACAATATCTGCAAAATAAAATATCAAAGACGCAACAATCAAAGCAATCAAAATTACAGTGATGACAATTTTGATGATTTTGTTTTTTTTCATAAGACCTCCTTGTTTTAATTCGATCAAATATTTTCTTAAATCAAGTATACGAAAAGGATACAAAATTGAAAGCGGATGAATTAAGCAAAAAACGGATGATTTTTTTGAAAACGGTTTCAATTTTAATTATTCGGCTGAAACCTTAAGCCTGTTTGGTTATTCTTTGCTTCCTCCAATATGTGTAATGAGTTCTTATTGTCTTGTGTATGTGTCAAATACCCAGACCGAGTCTTGAATTTCGGTGGGGCTATATGAATGATGATAGAGCCCGTTTATAACGATGCTGTTGTCATTGTTATCGAAGCTGCCGCGGAGATAAAAATCGGGCGGATAGTAGATGCTAACGGTGGTGTCGTAGTTATCCTTGTCGGCCTTTCTTACCTTCTCATAAATGTCGTTTTCGATATAGAGATAGAGCGTTTTTCTGTCCTCGGAAATACTGAAGATTCCCTCAATGACTGTCTCGCCGTTTGTGTAGATGAAGAGCGAGAAGCTCTGATTTATCAGGGGCAGTACAAATAAGCTCTGGCTGCTCTCTGCGGTGTAGGTGCCCTCGGGCAGACGGTACTGTCCGTCGTTATAGATGTCCTTACTGTAAGACTTATGAGAATTGCCCTCCAGCACGTAGGTTCCGAATTTGTATGGCATCTCGCCTATGCGGTAAACGTGAGTATAGACCGTGCCGTCTGTGAAGCCCAGGTCCTCCTCGGCGTAGATGATGCTGAACTGTGTGAAGCCATTGTCAACGCCCTCGGCGTAGCAGCTGATCCAGTCCTCATTCTCCTTGTCACTTCTTGTGAGAATGAAGGTCAAGGGAGTCTTTGCATCGTCGGAGCTTCTGTATATAGATCTGAAGCCGCCCTGATATTTCAGCGCGTCGTCCTCGTAGTAGCTGAAGGTCATAACGCCCTCCGAACCGTCAAAAATGAAGTATGTATCCTCCTCGTCCATAAGTAGCCACTTTCCCGTGGAGGCATCCATTTTTTCGTCATAATTAACCGTACCGTCAGGCTTCTGACCGAAAATCGAGTCACATCCCGAAAACATAGCCGAAACAGTTGCGACAATAAGTAAAAGCGCAATAAATCTTCCGTTGATTTTTGTCATGGTATTTCTCCTTTCCTTTGTCTACTAAATTTATACTGCGAGTTTATATAATATATTATATCATATTTTTCCAATAATTTCAACACTATTTTATCCTTTGCTAGCTATATTGTAGCGATTAGCTCCATAAATTTAACGAAAGCAAAAAGCCCAGCCACCGAAAGCACAAAAACTCTCGGAAGATAGGCTTCTTTTATCAAAAATATACTTTTTATGCCTCGAAAGTGCAAAAATACCCCTAAAAAGCAATAAAAAACGCAGATTAGGCACAAATAATTGTATCCTATTCTGCGTTCTTATTTGGCTAATAGCTGTAATTTTGATACAAAAATTATTGTCCGTGGCAACCTTGGCATGAACTGTCAGGCTCTTTACAATGGTAATTACAATAATATTCTAAAATTCGAGTTGCATATTTTGATGCTTGGATTTCAAGCGAACGGTCCCCTTTTTTATTATCGTCTAAAAAGTACCACTGAAAATAATGTGTTAGCTCGTGCGAGAGCGAATGATAAACGGAAAACAAATCCATATTTGCAGGTATGTATATCTGCGGATAAATGCGCCCGGAGCTTTCCTCATTAGAGTAAAAGATGCCGTAGCAATAGCCTCCCTTTGAGGAATGAAACTTCTCTTGATTGCAAAAATAAACGTTGCATCTTATTGGAAAGAAAAACTCTTTCCTTAAATAGCGAACAAATCTGCAAATGTTTTTCTTTGTGTCGCAATCAATAGCAGATGCAAAATGAAGCGAAAGGTTGGACTTAGGGGAAGAATCACGATAAAATTGTATGTTTTCCTCTGTGTTCGTTATCCACAAAAAATTTTTTGCCATAAAGTATCCTCCCTTCGTCGTAACTGATTATTACTATGTTATTATTATACCACATAAATACAAAAACCGCAATCCCTTTGTACCGGAATTGCGGTTTTTGTTTGGCTAATAACCCTAATTGTGATACAATTTTTTCACAATGGTTACATTGCCGGAATCATCTTTTTCAAAATGGGCATCAAAACAAAATCTTTTGTCCCACGCCCTTACGCTAAACGTAAAATCTTTAAGATCATGATAACCAAACTTAAGCCTCAAAGAATTGTAAGTCAAGTCATCCAAAGCAGCAGTCTCGATCTCGCCACCAAAACGGTTCATCCCGTCTTTGTAAAATTCAATAGCAGCCTTTTCTGCGTTTATAAAAGAGGAAATATAGCTTATCAAATCGTCTTTTGAAGATGTATCTCTATGTTGTGTCGCAAAACACAAAAGATATTTGTAGTAATCATCAGGGAAATAGTGCACCACTATCGGGAAATCAAACAAACTGTTCCTTATATAGACGGTTTCTACATCTTCTTCAAAACAAAATTCAACAACATATTTTGGAAATAATTCTTTCAAAAAATCAAAGTGCATGTCGGCTCCTCCTTTTTTCTTAATTATAACACAAAAACACAAAAACCGCAATCCCTTTGTATCAGAATTGCGGCATTATTTGAACCTTACTCCCTGCGAGCCTCAAACGCTCGGCGTTTGGCACTTTGTGCTATGTTGCGACTTTGTCGCAACGCTCGTGGAGCAACCTTCGCCGCCTCGCTGACAAGCGAGCTTGCCGACTCGGCTTTGCTTGGTTATCTGCGCCTCCGGCGCTCAGGTTCAAATCCTCTACGACAAAAAAATACGGCACGCTCGAATGAGCATGCCGTATTTTTGGCGGAGAAGAAAGGATTTGAACCTTCGCGCCGGTTACCCGACCTACACCCTTAGCAGGGGCGCCTCTTCACCACTTGAGTACTTCTCCATACAGGTGTGGCTGTCAACCTGCCATAATAGTATATCAACTTTTTTCTCTTTTGTCAATAGGTTTTTGCAAAAAATAAGGTCATTTATACATTTAATTTTTGAAATCATATTGACAACGGACCGTTTTTGTGGTATATTATACAAGTGGTCGCGGACATCAGACTGCGCGTAGCGCGTCGAGTTTTCGATGAGCTACATTTTAACTAAATATGCAGGTGTGGCGGACGAGCCGAAGGCGAAGCAAGAACGTTTCGTTCTTGTGCATTAGCGAGCGAAGCGAGTCTATGCTGCAGACTGCGCGTAGCGCGTCGAATTTCTTGACGAGTTACTTTTTTTACTTAATATGCAGGTGTGGCGGAACGGCAGACGCGCTGGTTTCAGGTTCCAGTGTTGAGAGACGTGTGGGTTCAAATCCCGTCACCTGCACCAATGACCGAGATTTTTCTCGGTCATTTTTTTATTTGTGAAGGTGATGTGGATGCAGAACCCACCTCCCGAGGCAATCGTATGCTTTAAAATTTTACACGGCTATCGCCGAGGGTGGATGTTTGCCGACGTTGCCAGTAACTCGGCAAACTCCTTGCGCTCGCCTTTGTTCGAACCTTGCGAGCGCTGTTCAATTATCCCGTCACCTGCACCAAACAAAAACCGCAATTCCGATACAAAGGGATTGCGGTTTTTGTTTTTTTGTGGTATAATAAAAACACGAATTAAAAACGGAGGTAATATTATGAAAATCTTCAAACCACATGAATGTAAAACAACGCCTCGCGCCGATATGTTTTTGCCTGATTTTTTGAAATATTTCGGTTTCTTTCTTGATGCCTTGGCAGTGACTTTCTTAGTTGCAATGTTTATTACACAAATTTGGGGATTGGTGATCGGTGTTCTGATTTGCGGAGGACTCGGTATTGCCGCGTGGCTTTGCTGGAAAAATCAGACGATCCGGATTATCGACGATGACACGTTCGAATACACGACATTTTTAGGAAAAACAACTGTATATCATTTTTCTGATATAAAGGAATTGCGCGTCAACCAAGATTCCATGACTTTAATTTTATCAAATGGCAAAGTACATATAGAATCTATGGTGTGTATGTCAGAAACTCTTGCCAACAAAATAGATGAGGCGCTTTCAAAAGAATAATTCTTTAGAAAAGCATTTGTATCAAAATTACAGCTATTAGCCAAAAATGCTCAATGCCCAATCGGGCGTTGAGCATTTTTCTTTTTTTGTTTATTTTTGTTCTTTCCTTTTCTTAACGATCTCGCAAAGTGCGAACACGATAAAGTATAGCACCAGTCCTATCGCCGCGATGATCGGGTATCTCAAAAATCCCAAGCTCTCGAACGGAGAGTGAATTATAAACATCGAGTTGACATCGTACGCCGCCTCTTCCGAGATCATAACCCTGTAAACAAGGTTGCAGTAAAGTCCGATGAAATACATTCCGACAACGGAAATGAATATATGCTTCATATTGCGCCAAAAATCGCATTTTACCATTCCGAAAAGCACGAGCAAAAGCACGTTGAAGAGCAGGGTAGCGTGCGCAACGATGCTCTTTATGTTCGCATAGCTTGCAAGCGTCGGATTTGCCACGAAATCCATATTGGCGAACATTCCCACAAGTGTCGAAACTATACCGAACCAGAAAATATAATCGGTAAGAAGCCTGCCCGCCTTCGTGTCCTTTTTCGTAAAAGCGAGAATAACGCACGACCACATTACCGCATTGCAAGGATAAATGGGCAGTATCAAATTCGGGTTTTCTTTAAGGTATTCAAGCGCACCGCTTGCGGTAATAAGTCGAAAGATCAGCTCGCTGTAATGGAATAAAACGGTCACCAAAGCCGCAACGAGCAGTGTGATATTGCGCCCCTTGTCCGTCTTCACCGTTTTCTTTACCGTGAACAACGCAAACGCAATCAATATAAGCAGTATAAAATCAAAGATTACTAATTTAAGCATACGTTTTACCCTGTCTTAAGCAATTTGTGTCCCTATGATTATAGTCCTTTTTTGCTAAAATGTCAACCCCCGTGTCAAATTAAAGCGACATGGGGCGCTTCTTTGTGCATTTATGCGGCGCTTTGCGCTCGCTATCACGTCGCTCGCCTTGACGCGCGGTAATCACTCGGTGTCAGATTCATCTGCTTTTTGAAAAGCTTTGAAAAATACTGCACGTCCATTATTCCGCAGTGCAGGGCAACCGTTTGTATTTGCAGATTTGTACTGCCAAGCAGGTGCGCCGCTCTCTCCATACGCCGACTGCGTATATAGTCCGAAAGCGTTTGCCCCGTCGCCTTCTTAAAAACGGTCGATAAATACCCCGGGCTGACACCCTGCATCCTAGCAAGTGCGTGTGGCGAGAGATCGGCTGACAGATCGGCGTTTATGCGCAGCATAGTCGTCTTTACCACCTCGGGCAAGCCGGCGGTCGAATACTCCTGCACGAGCTTGCAGTAAGCGCGGAACATCTCGCACATAAGCTCTCCCGTCCCCTCAAGCGAATCAAGTGCCTCTATCTTTCTTGCGAATTCCGACGACGTGCGGTCGATTATCATCGGATGCACACCGCCGCGCTCTGCCGCCTTTCTGAGCAGAGTGTTCATTATGATGCCGTAGTTTTTCGAGTTTCTGATCGGGTCCTTCACTCGTTTTTCAAACGCATCCGCCGAAAAAGCCTTCATAAGCTGCTTTTCGACGTGCAGCTGACCCTTTTCCACCGCGCGTATCATATCGTTTTCAAAGGCGTAACGCCTCTCCAGCGCCTTCATGCTCACCTCGCTGTCGTCGTGAAACGCATCGGGAATAGCCGCGCCGCTCTCGCGTTGCGCGCTTGCCTTCGTCGGAAAAATATCCTCAACCGCAAACGCCGGGCTCTGCCATATCCTCTCGCAAAAGCTGTTCAGCATAAGCCACAGCGGCGAATCTGTCGGCAAATAGGGTATACTCTCGTAATATTCCGCAAAATGCTTCTGCTTCTGCGGCGTTATTCCGAATCGCTCTCCCATCTCCAAAAGCTCGATTTCGGTCGGTTGCACCGTGCGATACGGCCCGATGGTCAATACGGTCGGCACGTCTGTTTTCGGCAACACGATAAATTTGTACGAAAGCGCAGCCCTGTCCGTAAAGGTGTATACCGTCCGCGCCTGAAAGGTGGGTATAGCACCGATCAGCCTCTCCTTTGAGTAGAATTGATCGTGTAGATTCTCCTCGCCGAGAATACGGATAAGCTCGCGCCGCTCTATTGCCGCTGCATTGAGGTGGCTCTTGTTAAATACGTCGCATAAAAACGACAGCTCCTGCTTGTAAAACATATTCCTCTTTCTGTGGCACAACCGCATAGCGCAAAAAGCCGGTTGTGCGTAGTTTTTAATTCTCACATTCAATTATATCACTTTTTTGTAAAAAAACAACTAATATTTCAAAAAAACATTTAAAAAATACAAAATAGCATTAAAATTTTACTCACGCTCCTCTGCGCTTATAAATTATAATAGTAATGAAAAGGGGAGCTGTGCTCCCTAAAAAAATGTTATTAAAAGAGGAAAAGGTATGAAAAAACAACCAATGCTTGACGCAAACGGCAAGCGTAAATTTGGTATAGCTGATAAGCTCGCCTATGCGGCAGGCGACTTCGGCTGTAATATGAGCTTTGCGCTCAAATCGACCGTACAGACCTTCTGGCTGGTCTATATGTATATGGAGATCGGTCTTCTCTCGGCTCTCGTTCTCGTAACGCAGATCTGGGATGCTATCAACGACCCCCTTATCGGTTCTATGATAGACAGCGACAGAAGAAAGTACAAGATGGGCAAATTCAAAACCTACATATTCTTCGGTGCTTGCGGACTTCTTATTGCGGGCGCACTCGTGTTCCTTCCGCTTCCCGAATCTATCAGAATGAGCCAGGCAACCGGCGCGGTTGTTTTCAAGTCCATAATTTTTATCGTTGCATACGTTATCTGGGATGCCTTCTATACAGTAGCTAACGTTCCTTACGGCTCTATGCTTCCCCTTGTTAGTGCAGATAAGGGTGAGCAGGCACAGCTTTCTACCTGGCGCTCCATCGGCTCTATGGTAGGTAACATGGTTCCCGGCATGATCCTTCCTTTCATCATCTGGAAGAGCATCAATTACGACGGCACCGGCATTATCCCCGGCGTTGACGGCGTGTTCCACACCAACCCCAAGACCGGTGAAGCTTACGAGATCGGCGAGCAGATGATCAACCCCCTCACTCTTGAAAAGGTTCAGGAGCTTATCGGCGGCAACGCATTTATCGCAGCCGTTATAATGGGTGTCCTCGGCTTCATCGCATTTATGTTCATGCTCAAAAAGATCACTATCCGCGTTGACGAGAACTCCGTTAAGACTAACGAGCAGTCCGAGAAGATAAATATCTTCAAGTCCTTCGGCAAGTTTATGAGAAACCGTCCCGCAGTTGGCGTTACTCTCGCTGCTATGGGCATGTTCCTCGGTATGCAGTCTGCTACCACCGCAAACACCATCATGTTCGCTACCTACTTCGGTAAGGCAGAGCTCTCCGGTGTTGTTATGATCGTAGGATTTCTTCCTATGGTATTCTTCATTCCCTTCATCAAGAAGATCGTTGACAAGTTCGGTAAGAAGGAAGCATCCGTTATGGGCGCTCTCGTATCTCTTGTCGGCGCAGTTATTATGATGATATTCCCCCTTATGCCCTCCACCGACCTCGCTCTTATCGTATATATGGCAGGCCTTGTATTCTTCGGTGTAGGTATGGGTGTTTACACCTGTGTATCCTGGGCTATGATGGGTGATGCTATCGACTACAATGAGTGGAAGTTCGGCACCCGTGAGGACGGCACCGTTTACTCCCTCCATTCCTTCTTCCGTAAGCTCGCACAGGGCGTTGGTCCTACCATCGCGCTTGCACTTATGGGTGTTCTCGGCTACGTTTCCGAGAAGGGTGTTGCAGGTCAGACCCTCGAGACTGCAAAGAATATGTGCTGGCTCGTTGCAGGTCTTTACCTCTTCTCCGCAGTTCTTCAGTTTGTCGGCCTTGCATTTATCTACAACATCGATAAGAAGACTCTCGATAAGATGAACGCAGACCTTATTGAAAAGCACAGCGCAGATCAAACCGTATCCGCTGAATAAAATTGATTATACACCCACGTATTCGGTGTATAATATACGTATCAATAAAACAGGAGAAAAGTAATTGAGAAACATTATAAATCTTAATGAAAATTGGCTCTTTGCCAAGAATACGACCGACGTATCAGTCCGCGAGGGTGATCTTATCGATCTTCCTCATACCTGGAACGCGATAGACGGTCAGGACGGCGGCAACGACTATTTCCGCGGCAGCTGCCTTTATGTAAAAACCATCAACAAATCCGAGCTTCCCGAGGCTGATAAATACTACCTCGAGCTTCGTGGCGCAAACTCCTCTGCCGACGTTTACGTAGGCGCGGAGAAGCTCGCGCACCACGACGGCGGTTACTCCACCTGGCGTGTTGACCTTACCGATAAGCTCACTGATAATACCGAGCTTGCTATCGTCGTAGACAACTCCCCCAACGAAACCGTCTATCCCCAGATGGCAGACTTCACCTTCTACGGCGGTCTTTACCGTAACGTAAACCTCATCGCAGTAAACAATACTCACTTCGATCTTGATTACTTCGGCGGCAACGGCCTTAAGATCACTCCCACCGTTGACGGCAAGAATGCAAAGGTCGAGGTCGAGGTTTTCACCACCCCTCTTTCCGATACCCAGACCCTCGTATATACCGTATACGATAAGGAAGAAAACGAGGTGCAGAAGATCGAGTCCAAGGACTCCAAGGTCACCTTCGAGATCAATGACGTACATCTTTGGCACGGTCGCCGCGATCCCTACCTCTACTCTTGTGAGGTCGAGATCGTAGAGGGCGATAAGGTTCTCGACAACGTATGTAACCGCTTCGGCTGCCGTTCCTTCCGTGTCGATCCCGACAACGGCTTTATCCTCAACGGTGAGGAATACGCGCTTCGCGGCGTATCTCGCCACCAGGACCGCCTCGGCATCGGTAACGCGCTTCTTCCCGAGCATCACAAGGAGGACATCGATCTCATTATGGAGGTCGGTGCTACCACCATCCGTCTTGCTCACTATCAGCACGATCAGTATTTCTATGACCTCTGTGACGAGAACGGTCTTGTTATCTGGGCAGAGATACCCTATATCTCCAGACATATGCCCGGCGGCCGCGAGAACACCATCTCGCAGATGAAGGAGCTCATAACCCAGAACTACAACCACGCATCTATTTTCTTCTGGGGACTTTCCAACGAGATCTCTATTGCCGGTGCTGACGAGGACCTTCTTGAAAACCACCGTATCCTCAACGACCTCGTTCACGAAATGGACAAGACCCGTCTTACCACCATCGCCGCAGTTTCGATGTGTAAGATGGATGACCCCTATATAAAGATCCCCGACCTCGTGTCCTACAACCACTATTTCGGTTGGTACGGCGGCGAGACCTCGATGAACGGACCTTGGTTCGATAAGTTCCACGCCACCCACCCGAACATTCCCATCGGTTGCTCCGAGTATGGCTGCGCGGCGCTTAACTGGCACACCTCTGACCCCAAGCAGGGCGACTACACCGAGGAATATCAGGCGTACTACCACGAGGAGCTCATAAAGCAGCTCTTCTCCCGTAAGTTCATGTGGTCTACTCACGTATGGAATATGTTCGACTTTGGCGCAGATGCTCGTGCAGAGGGCGGCGAAAACGGACAGAACCATAAGGGCCTTGTCACCATGGACAGAAAGTATAAGAAGGACGCCTTCTACGCTTACAAGGCTTGGCTCTCCGATGAGCCCTTCGTGCACCTCTGTGGAAAAAGATATATAGACAGAGTAGAGGACATCACCAAGGTGACCGTATACTCCAATCAGCCCGAGGTCGAGCTGTTCGTAAACGGTGTGAGCATCGGCAAGAAGACCGCGCCCGACCACTTCTTCTACTTCGAGGTTAAGAACGAGGGTGAAAGCACCATCGTTGCCAATGCAGGACACCTCACCGACGAGGGCAAGATCCGCAAGGTCTCGGAGCGCAATATGGATTACGTTCTTCGCGAGGTTGGCGCAGTCCTCAACTGGTTTGACGTAACCGAAAAGGAGGGCAGATTCTCCCTTAACGACAAGATCTCCGACATCATGGAGTCCAAGAGAGGTAAACTCTGGCTCATCAGCATGGGTCTTAAGCTCAAAAAGAAGATGAACGCAGGCAAAAAGGGCAAGAAGTCCGACGATAAGAAGTCCGGCGGCTTCGAGATTGACTTCAAGAGCGCAGGCTCAAGCGGCCTTATGGAAATGATGGGCGGCTTCACCGTGCTTCGTCTCTCCAGCATGCTCGGTATGGCTAACATCTCCTTCACAAAGGAAGAGCTCCTTGCCATCAACAAGAAGCTTAACCGCATCAAAAAGCCCAAGAAAAAGTAACTGAAATTAACGAAAGCTCCCGCTTGCCAAAGAAACGGCACGCGGGAGCTTTATTTCTGCTGCTGAATGGCTCCCTTGTGTAAAGGGAGCTGTCAGCAAAGCTGACTGAGGGATTGTTGTACTAGGAGATCAATATATTCGCAAACACCTCGAAAGTTTTTGTGTATTTCCGTATTCGGTATTCTGATAACGGTCAATCCGTATTCTTCAAGGAAAGCGGTTCTTTCTTTATCGTTTTGCTTTCCTCCTTCGGTATAATGTCCCGAACCGTCAAGCTCAATAACAAGCTTTGCCTCTGCACAGTAAAAATCCGCTATATATCTTCCGAGAACCTTCTGACGAGAAAATCGAACGGGATAGGTGCGCAGAAAATCATACCAAAGGTGCTTTTCTTCCTTGGTCATGTTTTTTCGCAATATTTTTGCGATTGGTACGATGTCTTTGTTATGTTTTCTCTGCATTACAATCCCTCCGTCACGCTTCGCGAGCCACCTCCCTTTACACAAGTGAGGCGTTTTTTGTTGCACTGGTCAAAAATTCGTTTGCTTCCTTTAGTATTTGCTTGGTGTTGTCAAATGTAAGGGCTTTATAAGCACCATCAAAAGAGAGTAACAAATATTCAAAATCTTCAAAATTACCGTTGCGCACGGGTGTTTGATCTTGAAAATTCCCAAGAAAATACACAACGGTTTTATCTATTCCGTTATTCAATCTGTATGTTATCTCGCGTCTGAAATTACGATCGATAGTCACTCTTAATGACGTTTCCTCTAGCGTTTCACGGAATGCGGTTTCTTCCTCTTTTTCTCCATTTTCCATATGTCCCTTTGGAAATCCACAGTATCCGTTGCATTTTGACTTAACGAGTAGATAATATATAAAGTTATTCTTTACGGTATATGGTATAGTTCCACAAGATTTTTCGGGCATTTACAGGCTTCCTCCGGAAAAATATATTTCGATTATATCACATAATTGTCCCAAAATCAATTCTTAGCGCAAAACGGTGTTGCGTTTTCACCTTTTATGTGTTAAAATAAAGGCAACAACCTATAAGGACAGCGAAAATGAACGATAAAACGCTACTTTACCAAATAACCGAAACGAGCAAATATATGATGGCATTCGTCATAGTTACAAGACAGAATAATGCCATAGTTATCGACGGCGGCAGACCCGCGGATATGCCCCTCTTAAAGCAGTATATAGGCGGCCGCCATATCAGCGCGTGGATATTCACCCACGCACACGAGGACCACATCGGCGGTATCGTCGACGAGCTTCATAACAACGGCGGCTGTGATTTCGACGTCGAGGCGTTTTATTATAACTTTCCGCCGTATTCGCTTATTGAGGACCACAACGTCCCCAACTATAAGTATCATTCCGAGGAGCTTAACGAAATGCTCCCCGCCTTTGCCGAGATCGAGCCGCTTATCCGTGATCGCTCCCATATAGTAAAGCAGGGGGACAGCATCACCGTCGACGAGTGTAAGATCGACTTTATATATACTTGGCATAAAGGGCTCGTTTCCAATGTAATCAACGACTCATCTCTCGTTTTTAAGCTCACCGCACCTAACAAAACCGTGCTTTTCCTCGGTGACCTCGGTGCAGAGGGCGGCGATTTCCTCTTCCGCGAGTCCCGCCACCTCTTAAAGTCCGACATCGTCCAAATGGCGCATCACGGACATATGAACGTCGGTATGGAGGTCTATGCCGAGATAATGCCCGAGGCGTGCCTGTGGTGCTGCCCCGATTGGCTCTATAACGAGCCCGAGCTGCCGTGGTATCTCGCCAATACCGAAACACAGTTTAAAAACGGGCGTATGCGCCTCTACGGCACCGCCGTAACACGCAAGTGGATGGATATCCTCGGCGTTAAAAAGCATTACGTCACCAAGGATGGCACCCACGAGATAGAAATATAAAGACAGGGCCTGCTTCATTTAGGCATAACCCCAAACGAAAAGGCAGAGATGCTGTTTTTTAGCGTTTCTACCTTGCTTTTTGTTGAAATTTAAGGTATTAAGGTTGAAAACCAAAGGTTTTCTCCATTTTTATCGTTTTTCGTTTGGTATCGCCGTATCGTCGCTCGACGTACGCTCGTACGCCTCTCACTCCTCAGCCGACGATTTCTGCTCTAAATCAAGCCGCCCATACGCCTGCTTCATTTAGGCATAACCCCAAGCAAAAAAGGTAGAGACACCGATAAAACGGCATCTCTACCTTTTTGCTGATTTCTTAATGACTCAGCCCAACTTTTATATATTCTTTCTGATATAATTCATATATTCCTGCCAGTCCTCGCGAGCGAGATAGTGAGCGCCGTGTCTGACGTGGTAGAATACCTCACCCTCGCCAAGCACGCACTTTGCCTCGGGGATCTCGCCGTTATGTACAAGACCTCGCATGCCGCCAAGTCGCCAGAACTCGCTTGCCATCTCCGCGCCGAGAAACTCGCTTGCAGGGTCTGCCCAAAGATCCTCCTCCGCGCTTCCTACCATAAGGTGTCTGGGGTAGGAAAGAGCCATAAGGAAGTGCTGGTCAAACTTGCCATCGTTAAATTTTTCCGCGTTTTTGTTGTATCTCGGACAGAACCAGAAGGGGAAGCGATTGGTGATTACTGTAGGAGTCTCGCCCTGCTTGCCGCGTGTGATAGCCGCACCCGAGCAACCGGAGTCGTTAGAGATTATGTACTTAAATCTCTCGTCATATCCGCCTGCTACAAGTGCCGTCTTACCAAGACGGGAGTGGCCGATTACAGCTACGTTTTCCTTATCGATTATATCGAGCGTTTCAATGTAGTCCATGACTCTCATAGCCGCCCACGCCCACATAGCGATCTTGCCGGGCGCATCCATTCTTCTGCGACTTCCGAAAATGGGAGCAATTCCGTTCTTAAAATCGTTGTTGTCTTTTGTTATGTCGTTGTAGCAGAAGGAGAATACCGCAAAGCCGTTGTCCATTATCTCCTCGGTGGGCTGATACATATCGGGTACGTCAGGACGGAAATTTATATGCACGAATGCGGGGATATTAGTCTTTTTTGCGGGTATGCTCGCAGTGACTGGCCACGAAAACTTCTTCTCACCGATAGTTACGGTAAAGGTCAGATTTTTTCTTACGGCTCTGCCCGCGCAGAAGTTTGCATACTCCTCGTTGACGGTAACCTCAAGATGATCGGGCTTCGGGGGGATCATTCCGTATTCCTCGACCTGCATTATCTTCTTTAATTCCTCACGGCGAAGCTCGATGTCCTTTGCGTTTTTCAGCTTTCTGCCTGTATTAAGCTTCATAAGCTCGGGGATTTTTCTCTCGGTTATAATATCCTGAATGCTCATAGCACACCTCCAAGTGTTTAATTAGTTTAATTATATATTTTGCGTATAATTTTGTCAATAGGTTTTGACAATTAAGGTTTAATGTGTTACAATATATAAAAAAGAAAGGGGGCAACCGTTATGCAGCTGCCAAACGGAGTAAAAACTATAATAGAACAGCTTAACCGCCACGGTCACAGGGCGGACGTTGTCGGCGGCTCGGTGCGCGATCACCTGCTCGGCAAGACTCCCTACGATTATGACATAACCACCGATGCCACACCCGAGGAAATGCTCGTCATTTTCCGCGATTTCCGCACTCTTCCGACAGGACTTAAGCACGGCACTCTTACGGTTATGGTAGACGGCGAGCCCCACGAGGTCACAACCTATCGCCGCGACGGTGATTACCTCGACCACCGCCATCCCGATACGGTTACCTTTACCGAGAAAATAGCCGAAGACCTCTCCCGCCGTGACTTTACCGTCAACGCTATGGCGTACAATTCAAATGACGGTCTTACCGACCTCTTTGGCGGCAGAGAAGACCTTAAAGCGCGTATCATCCGCACCGTCGGTGATCCGTACCGCCGCTTTGACGAGGACGCATTGCGTATCCTTCGTGCCGTCCGCTTTAGTGCCACGCTCGGCTTTGAGATAGAGAAGAGCACCGCCACCGCCGCAGAGGAGCTTGCGCACCTGTTGTCCTTCGTTTCGGGCGAGCGCATCTATACCGAGATCAAAAAGCTTATCGCGGGCGCGAGCGCTTACCGCGTGCTCCATAACTATCCCACCATTATCGAAGCCGCCCTTGGCATCAAGGGTTACACTCTCCCCGATCAGATGCGCTTTGCATCCTCGCTCCCCGAAGTCAGATTTTTCTCTCTCTTCGCAGGGTGTGACGATCCCGTCAGCAAATTTATCACCGTTGCCGACCGACTTAAAATGAATAACGCAATGCGCGACTCGGGCGTAGCCGTCCTCAGCAATCTTTCGCGCGTGATCGAGGGGGCTGCCGACGTCAAGCTCTGCCTGCGTGATATAGGCGTAGATAACACTCTCTTGCTCTCGCATACGAGGGCACTTCTTGGATATAGCGGCACGTGCATACACTGTCACGTGATTGGCATTATCGAGTCGGGCGAGGCTTATACCACCCGTCAGCTCGCCATAGGCGGCAAGGAGCTTTTAGCCCTCGGATACCGCGGCAAAGCGGTTGGCGAGATGCTCGATTTTTTGCTTACGTCTGTCATAAACGGTGACCTTAAAAACGAGCGTGAGGCGCTGTTAGATGTCGCTAAATTTTACACGCCCCAAGACTAAACCGCAAAAACGACAACAATTATTTACAAAAACAATCCCAGGAGATAAAAATGGCATTTGACGCTTGTATGATGCGCGCGGTGCTCACCGAATTCTCGCGTGAGTTTACCGATGCTAAAATTGAAAAGGTGCTTCAGCCGCAAA
Source organism: Eubacteriales bacterium (assembly GCA_045576315.1). GTDB lineage: Bacteria > Bacillota > Clostridia > Oscillospirales > CAG-272 > UBA1740. The sequence continues at coordinate 17,040 of JAZNGE010000034.1, forward strand.
ACGATGAGATAGATCTCGTTATCCACAGCGGCCGCACGTCCCGCCGCCTCCTATTCAACGTTGGCCCTAACGCCCCAAGGCTTCAGCTCTCCGACGTGGCAAAGGAAAATCCCTTAAAAGCACCGATGTTTTGTATGTTTCTTCGTAAGCATCTTATCGGTGCGCGCATCGTCGGTGTGGAGCAGCCGGGCTTTGACCGTATCGCTCATTTCAAGCTCGCTTGCTATGACGAGATGGGCTTCCCGACCGAGAAAAAGCTGGTCTGTGAAATAATGGGTAAGTACGCCAACCTCATCGTTCTTGATAAGGACGATAAGATCATAACCGCCCTTAAAATGATCGACTTTGCCGCCAGCACCGTAAGACAGGTGCTGCCGGGTATGCGCTATACATTCCCCGAGCAACAAAGCAAGCTCTCACCCCTCGTCATCGATAAACAGCTTTTTATGCAAAAGCTTGCCGAGTTTCCCTCGGAGCGCACGGGCGAGAAGTTTATAACCTCAACCTATTCGGGCATCGCAACGCAGATAGCGCGTGAGCTTGTTTACAGAGCAACGGGCAACCTCGACGTGCCTATCCGACTTATCGAGCCCGAGCACTTTTACTCCGTCGTATCCGATTGGCAAAAGCTTCTTATCGACGGCAGCTATACTCCCACCGTCGCCATTGACCAAAGCGGCAAGCCGATCGATTACTCCTATATGAACATCACCTATCTCGAAAACAGTGTCACCGTCAAGCACTTTGACTCCCTGCGCGAGCTTTTCGACCTCTATTTTGCCGAGAAGGATAGGATCGAGCGCATCCGTCAGCGCGCCCACGACCTGTTCACTCTTCTCAACAACGCGGTCGCGCGCACCGAGCGCAAGCTCGCCATTCAGCGTGAGGCACTCCTCGATAGCGAAAACGGTGAGCTCTATAAGCACAAGGCAGACCTCATAACCGCCAACATCTATCGCATACAGCGGGGTATGTCCTCGTTCACCTGCGTCGATTATTACGACCCCGACTGCCCCGAGATCGAAATAGAGCTTGATACCCGACTTTCCCCCTCGCAAAATGCTCAAAGGCTCTATAAGCTCTACAATAAATCCAAAACGGCAAAGGCAGTCCTCACCGAGCAGATCGCAAAATGGGAGTCCGAGCTTGTCTACCTCGATACCGTCCGCGCCTTTCTTGATAAGGCCGAGTGCGAGGACGACCTCACCGAGCTTCGCGAGGAGCTTTACCGCTCCGGCTATTCCTCAAAAATGAAGGACTACCGCCCGCAAAAGAAGATAAAGCTCAAGCCTATCGAGCTTTCGACAAGCGGCGGCTATCCCGTCCTCGTCGGTAGAAATAATATACAAAACGATCACCTCACCTTTAAGCTTGCCTCAAAGGACGATATCTGGTTTCACGTCAAGGATATCCCCGGCTCTCACGTTATCCTCGTCACCGATGGGGAAGAGCCGAGCGAGCAGGATTACACCGAGGCGGCCGAGATCGCCGCATACTACTCCAAGGCAACGGGCGCGCCCGTCGCCGTCGATTACACAAAGGTGAAAAACGTGAAAAAGCCCTCGGGCTCAAAGCCGGGCTTCGTCATCTATAAAACAAATTACACGGCATTCGTAACTCCCAACTCACACGCAAAGGAAAACTGAAATGGTAGACTTAAAAGAGCTTCATAAGCACTTTATACTCGAGCATCTTGCCCCGGGGGACGTCGCCGTCGACTTCACAATGGGCAACGGCAACGACACACTTTTCCTCTCTCGCGCCGTTGGCGAAGAGGGCAGGGTATACGCCTTCGATATACAGCCTCTGGCACTCGAAAGCACCGAACGTCTTTTAAAAAGTGAGTCCGCACCCGAAAATTACACTCTTATCTGCGCCTCTCACGATAGGGTAAAGGAATTTGTAAAAGAGCCGATAAAGGCAGGTATGTTCAACCTTGGCTACCTTCCCGGCAGCGGCAAAAAGGCAGTTACCACAATGCGTGCGACAACTATGCCCGCGGTCGAGGCGGCAATAGACCTTCTCGCCCCCGACGGAGTATTGATAGTTGCCATCTATCCCGGTCACGAGGAGGGCGCACTCGAAGGAGAAATGCTCCGCGAGTATTTCAAAACTCTCTCCAAATATCGCATCTGCCCGTCCGAGTTCCGTATACTCAACTCTCCCACGTCCCCCTACTTCTTTTTGGTCGAAAAAAGCCCCAAGTGCCCACCCGTGTCAAATTAATTTTGGAGGGAAAATATGAAGATTCGTATCAAACTGCTTGTTTTTGCACTTGTATTGGTGCTCGCGCTTCCTGTATTTGCGCTTATTTCAAACGCAGCCGATACTGAAACCACGCTTATAGACCTGTCCACCGAGTGGCGCTACCTCGATACTAATGTTGACCCCGCTCTCACACTCCCTTCGCTCACCGATTGGACCAATCCCGGATTTAACGACTCCTCTTGGAAACGTGCCACGGGCACGTTCGGCTCGAAAAACGGTGCGCTCGGCAGCATTTCCGGTTGCGGCACTCCCACCGTTCTTCTCAATCTCCACAAGGACGGAATCAGCGGTGACGTTATACCCACTTATTTCTTCCGCACCACCTTCACGGTGGACGACCTTTCCAAGATCTCAACGCTTAACTTTGATATGAAGGCCGACGACGCTATAATAGTTTACATAAACGGTAAGGTGGTAAAGGACTCACGCTCCCAGAAGCCCTCCGCTGCCTCCACGACCAATATGTACTACGCCGATATGACCTCCGCAGATCAAAGCTTCTGGCTCGATGCGTACGCCATATCTGAAGCTCTCGTCGAGGGCACTAATACCCTTGCCGTAGAGCTTCATAATAACCAAAAAGCAAGCTCGGATATATATTTCGGTCTTACATCCCTGACCGCCTCAACCGAGAAAAACGCGGCAACCTTCTTCACTAACGTCGTTCTCACCGTAGGCGCAGACGTGACCGAGCGTAATATAACCTGGTACAGCACCGATTCCATCGGCGGCGCAGTTTACTATGCCCCTAAGTCTAAAATGGAAAACGGCCAATTTCCATCAACCGCCTCCGTCTCCTACACTACCGCTACCGCCGCAACGAACAAGCCCGGCTACTACTCGCACAAGGCCACCGTAAGCGGACTCTCTCCCGATACCGACTACGTCTACCGCCTTTACGTCAACGGTCACTACTCCGATATTCACTATTTCTCCACCGACTCCCTCGGTGACTTCGAGTTCGTCTTCGTCGGCGACCCGCAGATCAGTACCCAAAAGCATAGCACCTCATGGATAGATACCCTCACCAAGATAAAGGAAAGCTTAGGCACCAACCTGCTTGTCAGTGCAGGCGACCAGGTAACCACCCCCGACTCGGAGGAGCAGTACGGCTACCTCCTCGTTGACGAGCTCGCCGGTCTCACCTTCGCGCCTACGATCGGCCCCTCTCACGACAGTAGCTCCGTTGCCTTCACCGAGCATTTCGCCCTGCCTAACGTCAGTACACAGTATGGCGTAAACGAAACGGGCGCAAACTATTGGTACACCTACAACAGCGCTCTCTTTATGCACCTCAATATGTCGGATACCTCCGCCGCCACAAACGGTGAGCATAAGGCCTTTATGAAAGAGACCATCGCCGCTAACCCCGATGCGAAATGGACGTTCGTTATTCTCCATAACGCCCTTTTCTCCGCAGGCGATCACTCTAGCCCCGAATATAAATACTTCGAGACCGAGATAGGCAAGTACCGCGAGGTACTCGCGCCCGTGCTTACCGAGCTTGACATAGACGTCGTCCTCAGCGGCCACGACCATATTTACGTAAGAAGTAAGATAATGAACGGCGCCACCCCCACCGATGACGTGGAGACAGATGGATACATAAGCGAGCCCTCGGGTACGCTTCACATCGCCGCAAGCTCATCTACGGGTAGCAAGTTTTATCCCAATTCCGTTCCCGATGCCTATTACGCAGCTTGCGTGAACGAAGAAGAGCGTAAGAGCGCCGTTATGTTCTACGTAACCGATAACTCAATCACCTTCAAGTCCTATTTCCTCGACGATATGAGCGTTTTTGACGAGCTCACCGTCTATAAAAAGCCTCACGTCCACACCCCCAAGTCCATAGACGAGATCGCCCCCACCTGCGATAAAAAGGGTAACGAGCAGTACTGGCAGTGCACCGAGTGTAGCGCATATTTCTCGGACGAAGCTTGCACCACTCCCACTACCCCCGACGCACAGGCTGTTGACGCGCTCGGCCACGACTACAGCAGCGCCACCTGCTCCGCACCCAAGATCTGTCAGCGAGAGGGATGTGGCAAAACTCTCGGCAAGCCGAAGGATCACGTTTGGCGTGAGCCTACCTGTACCGATCCCTACGTCTGTGAGAATTGCGGTGCGACTGACGGTGACCCCCTCGGTCATAAGTATGTGAACGCTTGCGCCACCACCTGCACACCCTGCAATGATGAGCGCCCCCAGCCCGATCACACGGACGAAAACAGGGATTACCTTTGCGACGTTTGCTCCGCCGAGCTTGAAAAAGATAGCTCACCAATCGGCATTATCATCGGTATTTCCGCCGCGCTTACCGCATCGGCTGTCGCGGCAGGAACGATTAATTTTGTGAAAAGGAAGAAAAACAAATGACTCTCAATCATAAGGAACTAAAAAATAAGATTCTCGGCTGCTTCAACGGCAAAAACGCCGGCGGAGTCCTCGGAGCTCCCTTTGAGCAGATGCCAAGAGGCACTCACGACGTCAAATTCTACGTACAGGAAACCCTCAACTGCAATCCCCCCGCCAACGACGACCTCGACCTTCAGCTCGTTTGGCTCGTTGCCGCAGAAAGATACGGCGCACAGGTGAATTCTCATATCCTCGCAGAGCATTGGAATACCTTTATCACACCCGATTGGGCAGAGTACGGCGCCGCAAAGCGCAACCTCTCAGCAGGTCTTTTGCCCCCTCTTTCCGGCTCGGTCGCAAACGTGTATAAGGACTCTAACGGCGCGTGGATCCGTACTGAGATTTGGGCGTGCCTTGCCGCAGCGCACCCCGATATCGCCGTTAAATACGCGATTGAGGACGCCATAGTTGACCACGCTCACGAGGGCGTGTGGGCAACAGCCTTCTGCGCCGCACTCGAGAGTGCCGCATTCGCGGTTTCCGATGTCAACGCTCTGATAGATATCGCCTCTACCTATCTTCCCGAAAACAGCGGCTGCCTTGATGCAGTCCGCATCGTAAGGGAAGCGTACGAAAAGGGAAGCACCTGGCAGGATTGCCGGCTTGCATTGTTCAAAAAGCACCCCAGCAGCTTCGGCGTCGGTCACGTCAGACTCGACAGCGGCTTGCTCGACGACGGCGTTACCGACGTCCGCCCCGGCTACGACGCCCCCTGCAGTATCGGTATAATCACCCTCGCTCTCCTTTACGGCGAGGGCGACTTCGAGCGCTCCCTCTGCCTTGCCACCAATTGCGGTGAGGACACCGATTGCACCGCCGGAACGGTTGGCGCGATAATTGGAATAATCAAGGGCAACGACGCCCTTCCGGAGAAATGGATGGCACCCCTCGGCGGCGTTATCAATACCTGCTGCATAGAGCTTAACGGCGGCATCGATATTCCGAAAACCACCTCCGAGGTCACCGAAAGAATAATGCGCCTTATGCCCTCATTCCTTTCGGGCAAGCAGCTTTCCGTCACCGATAACGGCTACCTTCTCACCCCCGCCGCCGAAATGGCCTGTCCTCCCGAGGCGGTATATACCCCCGGCGTCCTCGGTCATAATAAGGATTGCACCCTCCCCGTCAGCACCGTGATGGGACTCTCTCCCTACGCAGTGAGATACGAGTTCTTCAATACCGGCGTTATCCTCGACTATGGCAAGCCGCCCTTTGTAAAGCAGGGTGAAACGCTCACCCTGACCCTAACTCTTTACGATCTTATGAAGGGCACTCTGCGCGGTCATTTCGCAAACATCAGGATCTACGCCGACGACGGCATCACTCTCCCCTCGGGCAATTATATCAGTGCCCCCCTTCAGTCCACCTACACCACGAAAACGCACGTGTCTGTTCCCGTCACCGTCGAGCGTATAACTGCCCCCGTTATGAGCGTGATTCTCGATATCGGCGTCGTAGGCAGACCCACGAGCGCACAGGTAAAGGTAACTCTTTACGCCGGAGAGCATTGGTGCACCGAGGCAGAGGCGTAAAAAAGATTAAAAAATATTTGAAAACCCCTTTACTTTTTATAAAAAGTATGTTATAATAACCCTCGGCCTATATCTTGGTACGGCGTATGACCCTGCTCCGTTCGGGCATTGACCCTTGCGTGGCTTGCGTATTTCACCCGCGCCCTACTCGGATTTTAGGAGAAATAAATTTACGAAAGGTGAAGAAAAATGATTTCAAAGGAAACCAAGACCGCCATCATCGCTGAGTACAAGATCAACGAGAACGACACCGGCTCGCCCGAGGTACAGATCGCTATCCTTACCGATAGAATCAACGGCCTTACCGAGCACATGAAGAAGAATCCTAAGGATTTCCATTCTCAGAGAGGTCTTTCCAAGATGGTTGGACACAGAAAGCAGCTTCTTAATTACCTTGCAAAGAAGGATATCGAGAGATACCGTTCTGTAATTAAGAGACTCGGTCTCAGAAAGTAATTCGTTACTTCCCGAGATATTTCACTATAACGGGAACGGAGCATCTTCGTTCCCGTTTGTTGTGAAAACCAAAAATCGCTAAAAACAAATTTAAAAGAATAGGGAAGCGTGGAAGTAGCAGTTAATTATGTGTCCGAGGGCGTCTCGGGGGCATACTTAAGTGCTATGTTCACCTCCCCTAAAAAGAAAAGGAGAAAAAACATGGTAGAAAATTTCAAGACGTTTGATGACTACAAGGTATACGAGTATGAGCTTGCGGGCAGACCTCTCGTAGTTAAGACCGGCAAGATCGCAGGTCTTGCAAACGGCGCAGCACTCGTTCAGTACGGTGAGACCACCGTCCTCGCAACCGCAACCGCATCCGCAGCTCCCAGAGAAGGCATTGATTTCCTTCCTCTGTCGGTAGACTACGACGAAAAGATGTACGCAGTGGGCAAGATCCCCGGCGGCTTCCTCAAGAGAGAGGGTAAGCCCTCCGAGAAGGCAGTTCTCGCAGGCCGTGTTATCGACCGTCCCGTACGTCCCCTCTTCCCCAAGGATCTTCGTAACGACATTTCGCTTCTTCTCACCATTATGTCCGTAGATCCCGATTGCTCCCCCGAGATCACCGCTATGATCGGTGCATCTATCGCTCTTTCCATTTCCGACATTCCGTGGAACGGTCCTATCGGCGGCGTGTTCATGGGTCTTGTAGACGGCAAGCCCGTCGTTAACCCCACCGCTGAAGAGCGCGCAAAGAGCGACCTCGAGCTTACCGTAGCTGCTTCTATGGAGAAGGTAGTTATGATCGAGGCAGGCGCAAACGAGGTTGCTGACGACGTTATGTTCGATGCGATCATGATCGCTCACGAGGAGATCAAGAAGCTCGTTACCTTCATCAACCAGATCGTTGCCGAGATCGGTAAGCCTAAGTTTGCTTACGCATCCGGCGAGCTTGATCACGATATGTTCGACGAGATCTTCGCATACTGCGAGAAGGCAGTTATGGAGGCTCTTGATACCGACGATAAGAACGTTCGCGATGCAAAGATGCAGCCCATTATGGACGACATCGTTGCTACCTTCGAGGAGAAGTATGAGAACATCAAGACCATTCTCCCCGAGCTTATCTACAAGATACAGAAGAAGATCGTTCGCCGCTGGCTTCTCGTTGACAAGAAGCGCGTTGACGGTCGTAGAATGGATGAGATCCGTCCCCTCGCAGCAGAGGTTGGCGTAATTCCGAGAGTTCACGGCTCGGGTCTTTTCACCCGTGGTCAGACTCAGGTTCTCACCATCGCAACCCTTGGCACTCTCTCCGATGCACAGAAGCTTGAGGGCCTTGATGACGAGACCACCAAGAGATATATGCACCACTACAATATGCCCGGCTACTCCACCGGTGAGGCAAAGGCTCTCCGCAGCCCCGGCCGCCGCGAGATCGGTCACGGCGCACTTGCTGAGCGTTCTCTCGTTCCCGTTCTTCCCACCGAGGAGGAGTTCCCCTACGCTATCCGCCTTGTTTCCGAGGTCGTAAGCTCTAACGGTTCTACCTCTCAGGGCTCCGTATGCGGTTCCACCCTTGCACTTATGGATGCAGGTGTTCCGATCAAGGCTCCCGTTGCAGGTATCTCCTGCGGTCTTATCACCGCTGAGGACGGCTCTTGGGATACCATGATCGATATCCAGGGTCTTGAGGACTTCTACGGCGATATGGACTTCAAGGTTGCAGGTACGCACAAGGGTATCACCTCCATTCAGATGGACCTCAAGATCGACGGCTTGACCCCCGAGATCATTCGTAAGGCATTCGAGATGACGCATATCGGTCGTGATTATATCATCGACGAGGTTATTCTCAAGGCTATCCCCGCTCCCAGAGCAGAGGTTTCCAAGTACGCGCCCAAGATGACAACTATGAACATCGACCCCGACAAGATCCGTGAGGTTATCGGTAAGGGCGGCGCTGTTATCCAGAAGATCGTTGCCGACACAGGCGCAAAGATCGACATTGAGGACGACGGAACTATCCGCATTGCGGCTGTAAACGCAGAGCAGGCTGACGCAGCTCGTGCTTGCATCGCGGCTATCGTATTCGAGCCCGAGGTTGGCGCGGTTTACACAGGTACAGTAACAGGTATCAAGGAGTTCGGCGCATTCGTTGAATACGCTCCCGGCAAGGAAGGAATGGTCCACATCTCCAAGATCGCTAAGCAGCGCATCGACAAGGTCGAGGACGTTCTCAAGCTCGGTGACGTTGTAACCGTAAAATATATGGGCCTTGACAAGAAGGGCAGAATG
>JAZNGE010000035.1:0-29655 GCA_045576315.1 Eubacteriales bacterium
CGCGCCAAGGCTTTCGTCCTTTCTTTTTTTCGGACAGTCGAGGACGCCTGTCCCTACAAAAATACAAACAAAAACCGTTTGCATATTTTTCCACCCTTGCAAAATCCGTAGTAGTATGTTATACTTATGATAATGCAATGCAATCACAAATGAACCGTATGTTTTTTATTGCAATAATATCTTATGGAGTGTCTACGTCAGCATTTAGTGGAATTGATGCATCGTTTGATATAAACGAATACTGGGTTTTCTAGGGAGAAAAAGAAATGAATATATTAATTGGATTTATATTTGCCGTTTTAATCGTTGCAATACCAATTTTTATGCAGCGAACAACCTATCAAAGTATAGATGAACGAAAATTCAAAATTTATAAACTAAAAAAAATAGGTTTCTTGTTTAAGGGCATGCAAGGTGAATCCTCTAGTTCTCACGGAATAATTTTGCCTATGTTGATAATTCAAATCCAAGGATATATAGTAGGAATTTTATCGTTTTCTTTGGTAGTGATTAACGAGATAATCCAATTATTTAATGACTCAGTATTAATGGTTATTATTATACTATTTATTCATGTGTTCGTGGTGATTTTATTGACAGTGATTACGGGATTTATAAGCAAAAAAAGAAAATAATTTTTCCAGACCGCTTCGGCGGTCTGGTTTTTATTGTATAGACTCGTCTTTTCTATTTAATCTCCTGAATGACGATAAAATAACAAAAATAAAAATAAAAACGGAGGCAGACTAATCTGCCTCCGCGTGTATTTGTTAGTCGATTATACCGTTTCTGCGCTTGACCTCTTCGAGTCTTTCGCGCTCGGTGACGTCATCGCGCATAATTATCTCCTCGTCCTCGTAGGATTCGGGACGCTCCTCGGGATGCTCCTCGTAATACGGGTCGATCATTATTTCCTTGATCTTATAATATGAAGCATATACCTTCATATAAGCAAGGGTGGAGAACATTATCGCAAGCGGTGCGGCGATAGCCAGCGGCATAAGTATACCGCCAAGACCAAAGAGGAAAAGCACCTCAAGAACAAGGCAAATAATTATGCCGAAAAGTGCAACGATGTTGCGCTTAAAGCCGAGAAGTGAAAATATCAGCGAGTTTTTCATCATCTTAAATACGGTAAGCTTAAAGGTTACCATCTGCACGTACATATAGTAGCGCATAAAGAAATAGAAGATGAAGATTATAACGTTCGTCCAGAAAAACAGCGAGGTAAGGAAGTTTCCGGAGGCAATATTGGTGTAAATATTCCAGATGAGCAGGGCACATACGCCTATATCGATCATACCGTAGGGGATAGACTGCTTAAGATTTCTCTTAAGTGCGTACTTGAAGTCCGCCCATACGAAAACCGGCTCACCGGATACCATATTGCGTATTATGTAAGCGGTTGAAGCGTTTATCGGGCCGAACGTAAAGAGTGACAGAGCGCTGATGCCGTAAAATACGTACGTCCACGCCGTTGGAACAAGTGTCTGATCCTGCAAGCCCTCAAGTGCAAAGAGGGAGAGCTTGTATGCCGTAAATCCACCGTCAGCCTTGAAGATGCCGTTAACGTTCTGAAAAAGGTCGGAGAAGGGAACGAACGCATCAGCCTTTGTAATTCCCGCCAGCGCGGCTATAAGGAAGAACAGAGGGAAATTTCCGAGTACGAAAATTATATTGGTGGAAACAAGCTTTCCGAAATTGTTTTTATATGAAATGAAGAATTTTTTGAAGCCGGGCTTTAAGTCCGCTTCTTTTTTGCTTATACCCTTGCCGTCGCGCTCGAAGTCAACGAGTCGCAAACGCTTGGTCGGTTTTTTCTTTTCCACGGTATAGCTCCTTAAATATTATCCTATATATAATATCATAAATTTGCGCGAAATACAAGGTGAAAACTCTAATTTGACCGAAAAGTTTTATAAAAATTAAAAATATTGTTGAAATATTACCCTTGGTTTGCTATAATGGCATAAAAGGAGTGGCTTATGGAAGAGAGAGAGCTCAGGTTATTTACCAGAATACCGATTATAACAACGTCGCGTCTTACGCTTCGCAGAATAATGCCGAGCGACCTCGACGACGTTTTTGAATACGCCTCTAACCCCGAAGTGCCGAGGTATCTTTTATGGTATCCGCATCCCGACAAGGACTATACCGCAAGATATTTGCGCGAGGTGGATCGCAGATATAAAAAGGCGCAGTTTTACGATTGGGCAGTAACACTTACCGATAGCGGTAAAATGATAGGCACGTGCGGCTTTACCTCGTTTGATCTGCCTAACAACAGCGCCGAGGTCGGTTACGTTCTCAACTCTTCGTATTGGGGGCAGGAAATTGCATGCGAGGCACTTCGCGCCGTTATAACCTTCGGATTTGAAGTGCTGGAGCTAAACAGAATAGAGGCACATTTTATGCCCGAAAATAATTCAAGCCGCCGAGTACTCGAAAAGTGTATGATGCAGCCTGAGGGAGTGCGCCGCGAGGCGATGTATGCAAAGGGAAGATATATAGATATCGAAACCTACGCAATCACCGCCGCCGATTACAAAAAAATAACGAATCGGTAATATATCAGCTTAAAATTAAATAGAATGAAGCATAAAGGTTTTTGGAGGAACGATATGAAAAGAGTTCTCGCTTTTATGCTTCTTTTTGTTTTTGCTTTCGGTACTGTTTTACCTGTATTTGCCGAAAACAATGAAAATAACGAGGCAGAAGCATATAAATTGAATAATATCGAATTTAATGCAGGTTGTGAATCCGCCTTGCTTATGGAGGCGAATACGGGTGCGGTGCTGTATGCACACAACGAGTCGCACTCCGCATCTCCCGCATCGGTTACAAAGGTAATGACCTTGCTTCTCGTTATGGAAGCGGTCGAGAGCGGGGCTATGTCGCTAGACGAGGAAATAACCGTTTCAAGCGTAGCGGCTTCGATGGGCGGCAGCCAGGTCTTTCTTGAAGAAGGCGAACGAATGAAGGCGGATGAGCTTATCAAATGCACCGTGATCGCAAGCGCCAACGATGCCGCGGTTGCACTTGCGGAGCGTGTTTCGGGCAGCGTCGATGCTTTCGTCAAGCGCATGAACGAGCGCGCCGTCGAGCTCGGAATGACTAACACGCATTTTGACAACCCAACGGGTCTTGACGACACCACCGACGACAATTATACGTCCGCTATGGATATCGCTATAATGTCGCGCGAGCTGTTGCGGCATGAGCTTATCACAAAATACAGCTCAATGTGGCAGGACACCATAAGAAACGGTGAGTTTACTCTTACCAACACCAACCGTCTTGTGCGCTATTACGACGGCTGTAACGGCTTGAAGACCGGCTCGACCGATAAAGCAGGGTATTGTATCAGCGCGGCGGCAAAGCGCGGTGATATGCAGCTGATAGCTGTCATAATGGGCGCGGATACGCGCGACGAGCGTAATGAGATCGCAAGAAAGCTGCTCGATACCGGATTTGCGAATTACACGGTATATACGGATCCCGAAGAGGCGGTAGAGTGCGTTCCAGTATACGGCGGCAAAATAGATTCTGTGAATGTCTATTCGCGCCCCTTCAGCGCGATAATTAACAAGTCTGACCTCTCTAAAATTTCCAAGGTTTATGATATTCCGGATCATCTGACAGCGCCCGTTGATTCTTCCAAATCGGTGGGCAGTATCGTTTACGAGATCGGTGGAAAGAGAATAGGAAAATGTGAGCTCTACGTTAAGGAAAACATAGACGGGATCGGCGTTTTTGGGCTCTTTGGCCGCATACTACGCTGTGCGGTAATGCAAAATGCGAAAAATGAGGAATAATTATCGTTTTTCGCTATTGAAAACATAAAAATTATGTGATATACTTTTCTTATAAAACAAAATTTGGAGGACTGTTATGTCACTTAAGGTTATTGACAAATATGCGAAAAGCTTTATAGACGATGCGAAAATATCAGCGCTCAACACCGCTGCAAGCTCCGCACTCGAAACTGTGCTTAATAAGAACGGCGCAGGCAACGATTTTCTCGGTTGGGTAGATCTTCCCGTAAATTACGATAAGGATGAATTTGCAAGAATCAAGATCGCCGCAGAAAAGATCAAAAAGAGCTGTGACGTCCTTGTAGTTATCGGAATTGGCGGTTCTTATCTCGGCGCGCGTGCGGCTATCGAGTTCGTTAAGAGCCCTATTTACAACAATCTTAAGAAGGGCACCCCCGACATTTATTTTGCCGGCAATAACATATCCACCACCGCGCTTACCGAGCTTATCTCGATTCTCGACGGCAAGGACTTCTGCGTTAACGTAATATCCAAGTCCGGTACTACCACCGAGCCTGCAGTTGCTTTCCGTGTTTTCAAGGCAATGCTTATCGATAAGTACGGCGAAGAGGGCGCAAAGGACAGAATTTTCGTAACCACCGACAAGGAAAAGGGAACACTCAAGCATTTCTCCGATGCCGCAGGCTATGAAACCTTCGTTGTTCCCGATGACGTAGGCGGCAGATATTCCGTTCTTACCGCAGTTGGCTTGCTTCCCATCGCCGTTGCAGGCATTGATATTGATGCTATGATGAAGGGCGCTCAGGATGCAAGAGCGACCTATACCGACAAGAACAACGCCGACAACGATGCCGTTAAGTACGCGGTAGTGAGAAACGCGCTTCTCGCGGACGGCAAGTCCACCGAAATACTCGTAGGCTACGAGCCCTATATGCTCATGATGAACGAGTGGTGGAAGCAGCTTTACGGCGAGAGCGAGGGCAAGGACAACAAAGGAATTTTCCCCGCCTCAGTAGTATTTTCTACCGACCTTCACTCTCTCGGTCAGTACGTCCAGGAGGGACAGAGAAATCTGTTCGAAACCGTTATCAACGTTCTTGACCCCGGTGCAAAATTCGTCATTCCCGACGATCCGGCAAACGTGGACGGACTTAACTTTATCTCCGGATGTGAGCTTGATTACGTTAACAAGACCGCTATGATGGCAACGCTTATCGCTCATAACGACGGCGGCGTTCCCAACATTATGATCGAGCTCTCTGACAGAAGTGCATATTCATGCGGATATTTGTTCTATTTCTTCGAAATCGCTTGCGCTATTTCGGGATATATGCTCGGTGTAAATCCCTTCAACCAGCCCGGCGTTGAGGCGTACAAAAAGAACATGTTTGCTCTTCTTGGCAAGCCCGGATACGAGGATATGCGCGCTGAGCTTGAAAAGAGAATAGGTAAGTAATATATTTTTAACGAAAAAAATATAAAAATTATACAAATCGAATAAAATCCTATTGCTTTTTTAAAATACGTGGTGTAAAATATAGATAGAATTACTGTAACTGTAATTTTATATCTCAAAATACAGGAGGATTCCAAAATGATTAAATTGTTTATTGGTAGCAAGGGATCCGGTAAGACTAAGGCGCTTATCGAGCTCGTTAACACCGCTACCGCAAATTCCAACGGTTCCGTAGTTTGCATCGAGAAGGGTGACAAGCTCACTCATGATATTACATATAAGGCTAGACTTATTGATACCGACGAGTATTCCATTTCGACCGCTACCGGCCTTTACGGCTTTATCGCAGGCGTTCTTGCGTCCAACAACGATATCACCGATGTCTTCGTTGATTCCGCACTCAAGATCATCGGCGACGATGTTGACGGCTTCATCGCTATCCTTAAGAGACTTGAGACTCTTGCTGCTAACGTAAACCTCGTTATGACCGCGTCTATCGCAGTTGAGGATTGCCCCGCAGAGATCAAGGCTTACGCTTAATTAACACTTTTTCAAAAAGGTCCACTCGATCGAGTGGACCTTTTTTTGCGCTCTTGCATACAATGCTAACAAGGTGAGCATAAAAGCTTTCCGAAATATTGTATTACACGTTTTCCGCGTGTAAAACGAGGAGAAGTCAGAATGCAAGAGAATAGAAATACAAATACATCATGCGGCTCTTTTCAGGATGGAAGAGGTGCCGTGTGCATAGACACCAAAAGAGTTCTTGATTCCTGCCGTGACAGAGATTGCTTTGAGGATGCAAGAGTATATCTCGACGAAGACGGGGAGGGAATAATCGCCGCCGCTACCAGCGTCAGAATTAAGAACACCAAGCTTATTTCCGCTTGCGTAAGCGTAGATCCCATACCGTTCAACTGCGGATTCTATCGCGTTACCGTAAGGTATTACGTCAAGGTCGAGGTCGAGGGCTGCCTCGGAGTAGGTAGAAGCCAATGCTTCACCGGTATCGCCGTGCTTGAAAAAGACGTCGTGCTTTATGGCGGCGAGGGCAACCTCAGAACCTTTTCTTCCGGCGGATGCAGCTTCTGCAGTATGGGTGACCCCACCCTTGTCAGCGATGACGCGCCCATAGCTGTGGTAGAAGCGGTAGAGCCCATCGTGCTTGGACAGAAGGTCGTTGACTGTCAGTGCGGCTGCAACGAGTGCGGTTGCGAGATTCCCGCGTGCGTATGCGAGTGCGCCGGCTGCAACGTATGCCCCGGCACGCAGGGAACAAGATTGCTCGTATCCTTCGGCGTGTTCTCTGTAATCAGAATCATGCGTCCGGCACAGCTTCTTGTACAGGCGAGCGATTACAGCGTGCCCGATAAGGAATGTGCGCCTGCGACCAATAACGAAAGCCCCTGCGCACTTTTCAACACCATCGCTTTCCCCGTTTCCGAGTTTAAAACCGGTGCCGCTCCCATTAACGAAGGCGGCAATAAAAACGGCGGCGGATGTGGTTGCGGTCGCTGAAATTAAAGTAAAAATGCCGAGAGAAAAACTCTCGGCATTTTTTGTTTATGTGAATAAATTAGCTATTCTGCCTCATAATTTCATAAGCAAACATCGTTGTTGCTGATGCTGCGGACAGGGAAGCGCGGAACTCTCTTGCGTAATCTATCTTAACAAGCATGTCCGCACATTCGACAAGCGATTTTGAGATTCCCCGTTTTTCTCCGCCTACTATCAAAAGCAGCGGCAGTTTCATTTCGCACTTTCCAAGCACGTTATCCGTCTTTTCTTCCGCGCATACAATAGTGTACCCAAGCTCCTTAAATAGCTTCGCCGTATCCAACGGATCGGCGGTATACATCGGAAAAAGCTCGGATGCACCGGCGCTGCTGCGCGCTACCACGCCCGCCGCGCTCATCCAGTTGCGCTCCGGCAGAATTATTCCGTCGCAGCCACAGGCATAAAGCGAGCGCAGTGAGTAACCGAAATTATACGGATCTTCAATGCCTTGTATCATGCAGTAAAAGCCGTCGGGCTTTATGGGCGAGTCAGAGGAAAGGGAAGGAATGATGCGCTCTTCGGTGATAGAGATAATTCCGCCGTGCGAGTTTCCGAGGGTCAATTCGTTTATTTCTCCAGACTCTGACTCTCTTACGGAATATCCGTATTTTTCAGAAACTGCCTTTAAATATCCTATCTCTTTTGCGATTTTTGATAGTCTATCTTTGTCATATACGATCTCTTTGATCTGCCTTTTTGCTATTCCTTCATCCCATGCGCGTATTATAGCACGGATAGAAGTCATGCCTTCAAAAACCGTTGAATTTATAAATTTTACTTCTTCCTTAATCATTAAGCCTGAAAGCCTTTCATATATTTGTATAGAAAAATCTTTTTTATTTCGAATATGTGATGTCACCACGGTGACGAAATGAGGGTGCTATGATAAAAATGAACGGTAGAGACAGAGCTGAGGTGCTCGCCGAATACGTTATAGAAACCGGAGATACAGTGCGCGGATGCGCCGCTCACCACGGTATAAGCAAAAGTACGGTACATAAGGATCTTGCGGTCAAATTGCGTTACACAAACGCCGTTTTGTACAGCCAAGTCAAGAAAATACTTGAACTCAACAAGGCAGAACGGCATATCAGAGGTGGGGAAGCGACTCGCCGAAAGTATCTGAAAAACAAATAAAATAGGGAAGTATTCTCTAAATAGTATAATACATAATGCAGGGCATTGCAAGGGAATTTTGAAAAAATTTAAGGGAACACTTCCCTATAAAATTCGCCGATTTTGTTATTACCTTTGATAATTATCTATGCTTTGTACGTTCCTTCTTTTGTGTTAACCGGCTTTTTGCGAAAAAATATTACTGTATATGTGACTTGGATTTCTTGTGAAAATTAATTTCTGTGTGTATGATTGTACGTACAAAAATCGTCCAAATGAATTGTACGTGGCGAAAATCCGTACAGAGAATCGATAAAGCCAAAATCACCGCAAAATACGTAAAAACGCTAAAAAAGAGCAAAAACACCCCTATTTTAGCTATTTTTGTTCCCTAAATTATACAAAATTTTTGTTTTGTATAATTGGATATACAGGAGAATTAGTCCCCTTTTCGTGAAAACGGTCCCAACAAAAAGAGGCAAGGGCAACTCACCGCGGTAAGCCCCGAGGCGCAAAGGGGAGCAAAAGACGAGAGATGCCCCAAGCTTGAGGGAGGGGAGAAGCCCTGACGGAAAAGAGGAGGTACTATGCCCTCCTCTTTTGTCTTTTCCCTGCCGCCTGCTTCTCCCTTTTACTATCCCCTACTCTCACCTAACCTACAAGCACCGCAAATCCCCCTAAACTCTCCCCTGCCAATTTGCACCGTATGAATATAAAAAGGCACTCACCGCGTTGCCCTGTGGGTCACGATGTGTGCCTTAAAATAATTTAGTTGTGGGTTAGTTCTGGATAATCTTTAGATCATCGCATCGTCGGCTACATCCGAAGGCATAAAAATAGGGTTGTTACGCAAAGAGGCGTATAATTCGGGTTTCTCTTTTTTGATTTTTGACACAAGTTCCTCACCGAGTGCATCGATAAGCCCCTGATCCCCAAGGAAAAAGTCGGTTTCTTTTTCAAACATAGTTTTTCAATATCCTTTCTACCATAGTTCTTTGATTTATTCTGCCATAATTATAGCTCAATCCTTTCATTTTGTCAATAATAAAAGCACCCAACGATCTCTCGTTAGGTGCTGTGGGTTATTTTGTTTTGTTGGTAAGCTTTTTGCCCCAAATTCCGGTTTCAGCAAAATTCTTTTTTGCCTCACGTCTTGACATAGTGTTGCAAATTTCCCTTCTTGAGCGCATTTTATGCTCAGTCGGTTACGACGGATTTCTTTTTCCCTTTCTTGTTGACGGGATATTCTCTGATGCGCATGATAAAATCAAGATTGATCGCCTCCGATTTTCCGTCCTTTTCAACAAGGATCGCGCCGTCGGCAACCTCCTTGATCGTTCCGGTAAGCTGGCGACCGTCAAAGGCGTATATTATGCATTCTTTATCAATAAACTTCGCTGCAAGTGATTTCATTTCTGTATTGCCTCCTGATTTTCTTCTTTCGATTACCTTTTTTATAATAATTTGGTTTCGGTTGTTACGTTGCGTAATGAAGATGATTACCCATAGTATTATTATGGGTATGTATATAGAGAGATTCACAAAGTCACCTCCGCTAACAGTTATTTACGATAATGTCTTTTCGACGCAGGCCTTCACTTTTTCGAGAACTTCCCTTGCCAAATCCTCGCTCTCTGCGCTTATTTGATAGTATATCTTCAACTTTGGCTCGGTTCCGCTCGGGCGAATGATAACCCTTACTTTATCATTTTTAAAGCGCAGCACGTCACTTTTTGGCAGCCCGTTGACTCCCTCACCAAAATCGGTGAATTCGAAGCTCTCGCCGTAGATTCCAATGCTTCCCGACTCGCGTATGTCGGATATTATTGCTTTCATCTTCTCTGCTCCGCTCGCGCCCTTGTAGGTCAAGGAAACGAGGTCCGTCAGATAATATCCGTGCTCGGCATAAAGTCCGTCAAGAACGGAAATAAGGCTCTTTCCTGCTTTTTTGTAGTATGCAAACATCTCCGCAACGAGCATAACCGCGCTCACCGCGTCCTTATCCCTTGCATGAGTGCCGACAAGATAGCCGTAGCTTTCCTCCATACCCATTACAAAGTTGTCGGTGTGGTCCATTTCCTCGCCGATGTATTTGAAGCCGGTAAGTACTTCTTTTACGGTCGCGCCGTATTTTTTAGCTATCGAGAATGCCATATCGGTGGTAACGATAGTCTTGATAACGGTGGGGGCGTTTCCAAGCGCGCCGAGCGCAGCCTTGCGCTCGAGCATATAGTTCATAAGAAGAATACCGGTTTCGTTTCCGTTAAGAAATCTGTAATTTCCGTTATCATCGCGCGCAACCACGCCAACACGGTCTGCATCGGGGTCGGTTGCTATAACAAGCTCTGCCCCGCTCTTTTTGGCTTGTTCGAGCGCAAGCGTGAGTGCTTCTCTTTCCTCGGGGTTAGGATACGGACAAGTCGTGAAGTCGGAATCTGGAAGCTCCTGCTCGGGCACGATCTGTACGTCGGTAACGCCGATGTTGTCGAGTATCTTTCTTACGGGTACGTTTCCCGTGCCGTGTAATGGGGTGTAAACTACACCGGGAGCATAGCTTGCAACTTCGTCAAAGAGTGAATATTTGCGAATATCGGTGAGATATTTTTCAAGGATCTCGTCCCCTATCAGCTTCACAAGCTCGCCGTTAACAGTAAACGGCTCGAAATAGTCGTGAGCATTGATGCACTTAAGTATCTTTGATGCTGCGTTATCGGTTATCTGGCAGCCGTGCTCGTTGTAAACCTTGTATCCGTTATATTCCTTTGGATTGTGGCTTGCGGTGATAACTATTCCCGCGCCTGCATTCAGCCGGCGCACCGCGTAAGAAAGCACGGGGGTGGGTGTAAGCTTGTCAAAGACGTATGCGCATATACCCTTTGATGAAAGGATCTCGGCGGCCCTCATTGCGAATTCGCGCGACATATATCTGCTGTCGTATGCAATAACTACGCTCTTTTTCGCTCCGCTTTCGAGCATATAATCAGCAAGACCGAGCGTAGCGCGGCCAACCGAGTATACGTTCATTCTGTTAGTGCCGGCACCTATAACACCGCGCAGTCCGCCCGTGCCGAATGCGAGATCACGGTAAAAGCGATCCTCAATTTCAGCAGCATTATTCTCTATTTCCTTGAGCTCGCGCTGAATTTCAGGCGAGTTTGAGGTGTTTTTGAGCCAAAAGAGGTATTTATCCATCTATCTTACACTCCTTGGCAAGATACTCTACAAATTCCTTGTAGTTAGTAGTAGCGAGTCCTATGTACTTGTCTGCACAACCGTAATATACGTAAAGCAACTCATCCTTAACAACGGCAGCGGTCGGGAAAACGCAGCCCTCATAAAATCCCTCAAATTCAAACGGCTGATCGGGCTCCATAATGAAATCTTTTGTACGGGAAAGTATCTTTCTCGGGTCATTGAGGTCGAGCAGCACCGCACCGTTGCGGTAGATTCCCTTCTCGTCCACTCCGTGATATATCATAAGCCAACCGTACTCGGTCTTGATGGGTGTTGTGCCTGCACCTATTCTCTGGCACTCCCACCATTCCTCGCCGGTCATGAGCAGCTCGGGCTTCTGATACTCGAGAAGATCGTCGGTAAAGGATATCCAGATCGATGGCATTTCGATGCCGGGAACATCCTTGAATTTAGGGCGCGAGATTATAACGTATTTGCCGTTTATCTTCTCCGGGAACAAAATTACGTCGCGGTCATCAACCGACGCTTCTGTTATTCTGCCCAGCTTTTTATAGCGTTTAAAGTCTTTTGTAACCGCCAGACAAGATACGGTGATGTTCTGCTTTGCCATCTTGGGCAGCTCCTCGCCGATAACGTCAGACTCGTCAAGATACATCGGGGGCTTGGATATTCCCTCTTTCCATTCCTCAAGCCAATACTGACCGGGGGCGTATGCTCTTGCCGCGTACGTGAGGTAATAAAGATCGCCGATCTTTGCAAGACGGGGGTCTTCGACACAGCCGCCGTCCGGCTCGTTTGGAAGTGAGTAGAACACGGGCTCGTCGCACTGACGCGTGAAGCTTATACCGTCCTTCGAGGTCGCGAGTCCCATTTTGATCTCGTGACGCACGTCGTGACCTGCACATCTATATACCATAACGAACTCTTCTCTGTCCTCGTCGTATACTACCGCAGGATTGAGCACGCACAGAGATTCCCAGGGCTTCTCGGGATTGGGTCTGAGTATCGGATTGCCATCGTATTTTTTGAATTTCATTATTGATGCTCCTTTTTGGATCGTTTATACCACAATTTTACATCAAATTAACCTCTATGTCAATAAATTTTCTCTTTTGTTGTTGCTTTTTTCGAATATGTATGCTAAAATGTAGTGTAAATAATTTTTTGGAGGAAATATAACCATGAGAATGCGCGTACTTACCCGCACCTCGAAGGGCAAGCTTCTTACCATTGCCGACGAGGTTACCAAGCTTATCAGCGCAGATAAGGCAACCGACAAGATCCCTACCGCTTATCCTTGCGACGGTGAAAGACTTGTTGTCGTAGTAGCTAGTGCAAAGTCTTCTTATCCCGATGATTTTGCAAGATTTATGAGATCTCTTAAGAGAAGCGTTACCGCTAACGTAGCTTTCATTATCGACGGTACACCCGAGAATGCAGCAAAGATCGTTGAGATGGCAAAGACCAACGACTCCAACGTTCTCGATGACAAGATCCTTTACATCCCCGGCGGTCTCTCCTTCTTGAAGAAGGTTTCTGCTGACGAGATGGCAAAGGTTAAGGCTTGGGTTGAGGACATCCTTGCTAACCTCAAGTAATGAATTTTAACGATAAAAGCAGCCGATCCTGCGCTCTCGCGGATCGGCTGCTTTTTCCTTATTGTCTAATACTTACCAAATTGCTTCTCGCTTTTTGTAATCACTTAACAATATTTAAGAAAAATATTTTAATAAACCGTAAACAAACCCTTGTATTTTGGAACATCAAGTGATATAATATGACATATATATTTTATATTTTTAAGTTCAATTCTAAAAAAGGACTGCGATAAATGCAATTGACAAACATACGCGGCTTCCGCACGATAAATGAATATGTTTCATGGAAAATCGCTGAGTATAGCAAATGCGAGAAGAATTTTGCCACTCTTTTTGAGTATATGTTCTCCGAGCGTGATAACACCATGGCAGAAATATCGGACGGATATAGGGTCAAGAAGCTTACGTACGGCGAATTTTCCGATAACGTACTCAAGCTTGCGCCCTCGCTTAGAGATGAATTGTCCGACATTCCGGTTGGATCGCTTGTCGGAATATATATGAATAACTCAATGCGCTGGATAGAGATATTCTGGTCTATCCTGATGTGCGGATATTCTCCCCTGCTTATGAATATGCGTCTCACCGACGATGTTCTTGAGAGAATCATTTCCGACCACTCTGTCAAAGCGGTCGTATCGGATTCAAAGACGTTTTCTTGCAAGACCGTAAATGCCGATATAGCACCGAAGGCAGAGATGGAGGCTATTGAACGTCCCTGGGGACA
Source organism: Eubacteriales bacterium (assembly GCA_045576315.1). Taxonomy (GTDB): domain Bacteria; phylum Bacillota; class Clostridia; order Oscillospirales; family CAG-272; genus UBA1740. The sequence goes on from JAZNGE010000035.1 coordinate 13,426, forward strand.
CGAGGTCGTGTTTATGTCATCAGGAACTACGGAGAAGGTAAAACTTTGCGCGTACACCGCCGAGAATTTTTACTATCAGCTTTGCAATAGCGTTGACATTATAACGAAGTGTCCCTCCATCGTTACACACCACGATGGCGAATTAAAGCATTTGGTTGCGCTTCCCCTTTACCACGTTTTTGGCTTTATCGCCGTTTATCTGTGGTTCGGATTTTTCTCGCGTACGCTCGTCTTTTTGCGCGATATGAACCCGGCTACACTTCTCAACACCATCAAAAAACACAAGGTGACGCATATATTCGCCGTTCCGCTAGTGTGGGAAAAGATACGCAAGCAGACCGTGCGCACAATAAAGTCCAAAGGTAATAAGACCTATTCAAAATTTAATCGTGTCTTAAAGTTATCCTCTTCTCTCGGATCGCTTGGCACGGCGGTTGCACGGACGGCGCTTTCTGAGGTGCGCGAAGGACTTTTCGGTGACAGCGTAAAGTTTCTCATATCCGGCGGAAGCCATATAAAGACTAAAACTCTCGAGTTCTTTAACGGCATAGGATATCACCTGACAAACGGATACGGAATGACCGAAATAGGAATCACCTCCGTAGATACCTCCGAAAAAGCCAAGATAATCAATAAAGGCTCTATCGGAGCACCGTTCACCGAGGTTGAATACTCTATTTCCGAAAGCGGTGAATTGCTCGTAAGGACAAAGGCGATGGCATCGCGTATTATACAGGGCGATGAGATCAAGGTCGTTGATTTCAACGAGTGGTTCAATACGCGCGACCTCGTGCGCGAGTGCGGCGGCAGGTTCTACATCGACGGCCGTGTTGACGACCTTATAGTCAGCAAAACGGGCGAGAATATAAATCCCGTGATCGCCGAGTCGAAGATCAAGGTTGAGGGTTGTGAGTCGGTGTGCATATTTGCCGACGAAAACAAATCCCCCGTTTTGATCGCCAGTGTCAAATCCTGCTTCACCGACGAGAGAGTAAGCGAGATCGTCAATGCTCTTACGGCAGCTATACGCGACGCAGGGCTTTCAAACGAAATAAAAACGCTTGCATTAACTCCCGATCCTCTTATTGAAACGACCGAGTTCAAGATCAGCAGAAAACGTGTGGCAGCACGGTATGCGCGCGGTGAATTCAGAATAATCAATCGCGATAACTCCGATGAGCAGATATCGAGAATGCTCTCCGACCTTGAGTGCGAGGTGTGTGAATGCTTTGCGACCGCCCTCGAAAAGCGGGTTGAGGATATTTCCCCCACCGCAACGTTTTTCCTCGATCTCGGCGGCTCAAGCCTTGATTATTTTATGCTTCTGAATCTTTTGAAGAGCAAGTTTGACATCAGCCTGCCCTCCAACGAGGATGAGCGACTTTACACAGTACGTGATTTTTGTGATTTCATAATGAAAAACGGAAAGGATTAACTATGAAAGTAAAATCTCTTGACAAAAAGTGGAAAGAGCTGGTGTATGCTTTTTCCGGATTTGGTCCCAATTTCCTTATGGTGCTGATGGGCGCGTATTTCACCGATGCGATGAACCCCACAGCTCTCGGAGAGACAAGTAGCTATCAGGCTATTATGAGCGGCGTTTGCTTTATCGCTCCTTGGCTTTTCGGTATTCTTTATCCTATCGCTAAGGCGTTCGACGGCTTTATCGACGTTCCCTTTGCGTACATAACCGATACCCTGTCGACTAAATGGGGCAGAAGGCGTCCTACCATATTCGTATGTATGATACCTATGATACTGTCCTTTGCTATGTGTTGGCTTCCCGTATTCGGCACAAACCAGATTGCAAATACCATTTGGGTGACTGCTTGGTCGCTGATATTCTTCGCAACATATACTATGTGTCTTATATCCTTCTACGGCTCGCTTTCGACGGTTTGTATAGACGAGCCCCAGAGACTTCGCGTTTCGGGATACAAGTCCTTCTTCGATACCATTTCCTACTGCGTAGTTTACGCACTTGTTCCCCTGCTTCTTCAGGCGTTCAAGCTCAATATAGATAAATTCGTATTTATCTGTCTGCCTATTATGCTTACCATCTCCATCCCCCTGTTCCTTATAAAAGAGGGTGAGAAGTACGGTTATCCCGAAAACGACGGTATGATCGCGGAAAAGATAAGCATGAGAGAGAGCTTAAAGCTTACCTTTGCAAACAAGCTCTTTATGAAGTGGCAGCTTGTTAACGGTTGTACCTATTTCGGTCTTCAGATGTTCCTTGTAGGAATGAATGCTATGATAATAGGCGGAATGGGACTTACCAGCGGACAGATGGCAATAGTTAATACCTGTGCGTTTGCTCCCGTGCCCATTATGCTTTATCTTTTCAACAAGGTCAAAGCGAAAAAGGGTATCCGCTTTACCTACCAGACCTGTCTTGCGACCTTTGCTATTGCGATATTCTCTTTCTTCGCGGGCTCGACTATGTTCTGGGGAGATAATGCCCTTCCCAAGATCATAATCGGCGCAGTTGGCGGTATTTGCGGTAGCTGGGCGATTGGCGCATTCTTTATGATGCCTCTGCTTATTCCCGCGCAGATCTCGGGCGTTGAGGAAAGAATTACCGGCAAGAACCACTCGGCGATGTATTTCGCTGTGCAGGCACTTATCTCCTCTATCGTCAGCTCGATCTCCGGCGCACTTGTTTACGAGAACATCAAGATGCTTTACGTAAGCAAGAAGTTTGATAAGGTTGTAAGCGCGGTTATTCCCGACGGTCAGAACGAGATAGATTTTGCGGCTACCGCCGAGCGTCTTGGCGTAACCTCCGGCGAAATATTCAACTTTGGTCTCATACTTATCCCCTTCATTGTAAGTGCGGTATGTATTATAGGTATAATAATCTCATCAAGATGGCCCAAGAACTTCTCTCACAAAGAGGTTGCAAAGGCTCTCAAGGAGCAGGATCCCACCCTCGATATCAGCGAGGTGCTTGCCGAGCCCGATGAGTTCGCAGCAGAAGAAAAGGGCGAAACTATATTCGTTCAGATAGGCCTCTCTATCCTTTCCGGCTTTGTCTTCGGATTTATCTGGCTTGCGTTTCTTCTCAAGTCGGTTAAGGAGATCGTCGGCAAGTCAAAGAGTGCTCTTATGTGGGCGCTTGCATCCTTCGTGCCCTTCGCAGGCGCGTTCGTGGCTGTAAAGATGCACAAGGAGCTGTCCGAAAAAGCGAACGAGCTTGGAGTTAAGCTCGTCGGTAATAACGTGCTCTTTATAATTCTTTCCGTAATCTTCCCCGTTCTTCCCGTAAACGTAATTACCCTTGCACTTATGCAGAAGAACGTAAACACGCTCTATAACGCAGAATAATGTTGTACTTTTTATTTAACTGGTTTTTCAAAATAACGGCGTTTATTCCCTCCCTTTTCGTTCTGCCCTTTAAGACCTATTACTCAAACCGTAAGGTCCAGGGCAGACGTATAAAGGGCAAGGCCATCGTGGTTGCAAATCATCGCTCCATCTGGGATCTCGGACTTATGACGTTTCTTTTTTGGAATCGTTCGCTTCGTTGTGTCGTTGGCGAGATAATGTTCCGTAAAAATCCGCTTATGACCTTTTTCCTTCGTGCACTCGGTGGAATCAAGGTGGAGCGTCAGGCACACGATTTTTCCTTCATCGGTAAGTGCCAGAAGATACTTGATAGGGGTGGCGTCGTCGAGATATTTCCCGAGGCAATGATAAACACCACCGAAGAGGAGCTTCTCGAGTTCAAGCCAAGCGTAGTCTATCTTGCTCTTGAAACCGACACGCCTATAATCCCCGTTTATAATACCGCAAATTATTTGTGCGGCAAGCGCTCGCACGTTATAATCGGCGAGCCGATAGATCTTCGTCAGCTTTATGACGACAGTATGATGGAAAAGGAAAATATCGCTAATCTCACTCGAATTCTCAGACAAAAAATATTGGAGCTCAAGGATGAACTCGAACAAAAACAACAAAAAGCGTGAGTGCCCATTTTTCTATTACTTCGTTAAGATAACCGGCGCAATTCCCGCTTTGCTTTGGGCGCGCCAGAAGGTTTATCACGTATCTGACGGCAAGCTCATAAAGAGAAAAAAGATCAAAGGTCGTGTCCTTATATGCTCAAACCATATATCAATGACCGACCCGTTGCTGCTCAATTGCATTTTTTGGTACAGGCACATCTACTTTCTCGCTATGCAGGAGCTGTTCAAGCCCGGATTTATGAGCTTTTTCTTCAATTCCATGGGCTGTATTTCCGTTGACCGCGCTAATTTCAGTATGGCAACCTTTCACTCGGTTACAGATAGGTTAAAAAGTGATAAGGCGGTGTTGATATTCCCCGAAGGACAAGTGAACGAAACCGAAAGCCAGCTTCTTGCCTTCAAATCAGGCGCGGTCCTTATGGCAACGTCCGCAAACTCCCCTATTCTTCCCGTTTATATCGTTAAGCGCGAAAAATGGTATCAGCGTGCGGCAGTGGTTATTGGCGACCCCATTGACCTTGCGGCAATGTACGGTGAACGCCCCTCGATGCAAATTATGCGCGAGGCAAGCGAGTATTTGCACGCCAAGGAAACCGAGCTTGTGGACTACTACAACGACCGTATAGCTAAAAAGCGGGAGAAACGATGAGGTGGGAGCTTGCCGAGCCTAAGCTCGGAGATATGATACGCGTTAAGCTCGGTGACATCTATCATTACGGTATTTTTGTAACCGAGAATGACGTATTGCAATTCGGACTTGCGCCAACCGTGCGCACCGTTGCAGAGTCTGATGTCGAGGTGACAACAAGCGACATTGACAGCTTTTTGGCGGGCGGCTTTCTTGAGGTTGCCGTGCTTGATAAACAGGAGCTCAAAAAGCGCTTTTCCCCTACGAGAAGCGTAGAAATCGCGCGCGGACGAATCGGAGAGCGCGGATACAGTATGCTGTTCAATAATTGCGAGCATTTTGCGTATGAGTGTATCTTCGGCGTTAAGTATTCGTCTCAGACAGAGGCGTTCAGAGAGCGCTTCCGTGCCCTGCCCGTCCTCGACGTTTACCTAGCTCCCATACCCGATAAATTCAAGTATAAGACTCTGTATCCTAAACAAAGGGATAAAGAAGTGCGCGCCGTGAAAAACGACGAGGTAAAAAGGCATAAGTACTATGCTTGGAAATTGCTTGAATACGCGCTGGCAAATACATTTGGATATGATATCAAGCGCCTTGAGTTAAGCAAGGCTCAAAGCGGAAAATGGACTTGTCCTGACTGCGAGCTTTCCATTTCGCACAGCGGTCGCTTGGTTGCGGTTGCCCTTTCAAGAAAGCCGGTCGGTGTAGATATACAAGTCGAAAAGAATATCGCTTCATCGACGTTTGAATGTAGAATGTTTACCCAAAAGGAACAAGAGCATTTGGCAGAAATCTGTTGCGACAGCACTCGAAGCAAAGAGCTTTTAAAGCTCTGGACAAAAAAAGAAAGTATATTCAAAACCTTAAATTCGGATAAATATATTCCGGCAGAAATAGAAACATCTGATTATGAAACGTATTCGGAGACCGTCGACGTTGACGGTGTGACCTATCATCTTGCCGTTTGCGGATCGGATATTTCAAAGATCAGAATTTTTAAAGACATAATTTTATAATACAGAAAGCGAGGAACTAAAATGTATTGCACCAGATGCGGAAAAAAGATTGATTATGATGCATTCGTTTGTAACGAGTGCGTAAAGCAGGAGCAGGAGGCATTCGCAGAGGTAAAGGCTGAGGAGCCCGCCCCCACTGTTGAAGCAACCCCCGAGACCGTGACCGAGGAGCCCGTAGCAGCTACCGCAGAGCCTGTACAGGAGCCTGTAAATCCTCAGCCCAATTACACTGCACCTAACAATCAGCAGTATTATTACTCTAATCCCAACACCACTTATCAGCAGGGCGCAAATCAGGCCCCCTATCAGAATAACGTGTACGCTACCTACACACCCTATCAGCCCCAGCCCACGACCGGCAACCCCAGAATGAACGGCTTTGGCAAGGCGCTTGCATCCACCATTCTCGGCTTTTTCGCGTACTTTTTCAGTGCAATAACCCTTGGCGTTGCAGAGGTTGGCGAAATTGCCGCAACTATCGTCCTTCTTATGATGACGCTTGGTATGGCTATTCCCTCACTCATAATGGGTATAAAATCAATTAAGACCTTTACCTCCGCGCCTAAGCTCGGACTTCCCCGTCCTATCGCTACTCTCGTTCTTGGTATTGTAGGTCTTTCTTTCGCGGCAATTGGACTCTTCATTTCCTTCATTAGCTTTATGATAGTTGGTTTGGTATATTAATATGGAATCTCAGTTTACTAATCAGGAAAATAGCGGTCAGGAGTATGCATATAGCTATTATTCCGCACCTGACCTGACGGTTGAGGATATCCCCCACCCCGAAAACCGCAAGTACGGTCTTGGCCGTGCGATTGCTGCAACGGTAGTTTCCGGCGTGGCGTTATATATGTCGTTGATTGCTTTCTATTTTATCCTGTTTTCCATTATCTCTATCACCGCCGATGTAGATAGCGGCGCCGGCGCGTTTTTGTTTGCTGGATTTTTCCTTACTCTTGTCAGTATAGCGGTAGCAATAGTTTCGCTGGTGCTTGGTATAAAATCCATCAAAGCATTCAAAAAGGTACAGCCTCGTCCCATCGCCACATTGATTTTGGGTATAAATGCTGTATCTTGTGCCGCAGGCGCGTTCGTGATGGTGATTATGAATTTCATCTACACCTTTATCGCATTGCTTGTGTTTTCTACAATTTAACATAAAAAATACCGTAGTTCACACTACGGTATTTTTTTATTATATTGCATTCTTTTTGCGATTGCGTGCGCCTTTCCACATCAAGAAATAAACGACTATACCGCACGCGGCAAAAAGCATTCCGACAAGCAGTCCGATCTTCATCGCGAGCTGCTCGGCACTCATGCCGAGATCTGCCGCTATATTTATGCAGGTGCTGTTTACCGTTACCGCATCTGTGACAACTCCGACAAGCTGCGGTGCTACCGAAGCGCCGAGATCTCCGCCCGCCGCCATCATGGCGTAAATAAACACACCGCCTGTGGGGATTCTGTCAGACACGGCTATAAGGCTTCCCGGCCAAAGCATCGATACGCAAAGGCCTGTAAGACCGCACGCGAGAAGTCCGATTATCGGAATCGGTGAGATCGAGGCTGTGACGTAGCAAAGCGTTGCGCCGATTCCGCCAAGGAGCAGTACGTTTTCGATGTTCTTTCCCTTCTTTGCATACGCGGTACGTCCAATACCGAGTGTAAGCGCAAATAATGCCGCACCGAAAATATCACCCCACACCTTGTCTATGCCAAATGATGCCTCAATGTAGCTTGAGCACCATTGAGCCATTGTGCATTCACTTGCACCGCCAAGGAAGATCGCAAGCACGCATATCCAAAGCTCTTTTTTTCTGAGAAATTCGAGTGTACCTGAAATTTTTTCGGGAGTTTTAAGCTCTGGCAAGCGTGCGCGAAGAAGCAAAATAAACGCAAGAAGCGGTACAGCGGTCAAGGAAAAGGTGAGATACTGCCAATTTTCCCTACCGAAAATAAACATAAAGAGAGTGCTGTAAATTATCATACCGACTACACCCCACGCGTAAATGGAGTGCAGCTTGCTCATATCCCTTTCGGGATTTTCGCTCGGCAGCGCTGCGATAACCGGGCTGGTAAGAACCTCGCCAAATCCGCTTGCGGCTGAAAATATTACAGTTCCGATAACAAGACCGGCGTACGTAGCGGTAGGAAATATCCAAGGCGAAGCCGCGAATATACCAAGACCGACCATCGCTATGAGCGGAGTTATCTTTACTGCTACGGGGATATTAAACTTGTGTGAGAAGAAGGAGAATATCAGATCCACACTCAGCTGTGTAACAAAATTTATAAGAACCAACAGACCGAGAAGCGAGTATGATATTCCGTATGTGTTTTTAAACGTTATAAATAAAAGCGGTGAGAGATTACCAACTATCGACATCGTTGCGCTGGTCGTATAGCAGGCAAATCTGACAAGCTTGTCGTTATTCATTGAACCTACCTCATATATTATATTGCTCACGATTTACTCACAAAGTATAGCATACAATTCCCTGTCTTTCAAGCAAAAATGGACTTTTTGTCAAAAAAAATCGAATTTTATTTGACATTTACGGTTAAATGTGTTATAGTTATTGATGGTATTTAATAATTTTTAATAATTGACCACAAATAATAGAGGTTTTATGTCCGCTAAAAACAAGAAAAAATGGATACGCCTCCGTCACAAGATAGTACGCGCTCTTGCGTACGCCGTGCTCTATCCTTATTCCGTTATCCGCTACGGATTAAAGGTTAATAAGCTCAAAGAGGGACGCGACAGGCAGTATCTTATATTATACAATCATCAGACAGCCTTTGACCAGTTCTTTGTAGGAATGGCGTTCAAGAGGGTTGTCTACTACCTCGCTTCAGAGGATATTTTCTCAAAGGGTTGGGTGTCTTCCCTTCTTCGCCATCTCGTTGCACCTATTCCGATCAAAAAGCAGACCACAGACGTCCGCGCTGTTATGAATTGTATACAGGTATCAAGAGAGGGCGGCAGTATCGCTATTGCTCCCGAGGGCAACCGTACTTACAGCGGCAGGCTCGTTAATATAAACGATGCGATAGTTCCCCTGGTTAAGAAGCTCGGCTTGCCGATAGTTCTTTATCGTATAGAGGGCGGCTACGGTGTGCATCCCCGTTGGAGTGACGTTGTTCGCAGGGGTAAAATGCGCGCGTATGCGTCCAGAATTATAGAACCCGAAGAGTATTCGTCTATGACAAACGAAGAGCTTTATAAGGTGATTGTCGAGGGCCTGGCGGTAAATGACGGTGCGTTCACCGGTACGTTTAAGCATAAAAAGAATGCAGAGTACCTCGAGCGCGCGATATATTACTGTCCCGAGTGCGGACTTTCTACCTTTGAGAGCCATGGCGATATAATCGAGTGTAAGAAATGTAACAGAAAGATCAGACATCTTGAAACTAAAGAGCTTGAGGGTGTCGGATTTGACTTCCCTTACCGCTTTGTAGCCGATTGGTATGATGCGCAATGCTCATTCGTCAATTCGCTTGATCCTCTTGCTGACACCGATAAGCTTCTCTATACAGATACGGCGAGTGTGTCAGAGGTAATTGTCTACAAAAAGAAGATAAAGCTCTCATCTGATGTAAAAATCGAGCTGTACAGCAATAAAATGACGATAGGCGGCTCCGTACTTAGCTTTGACGACGTTGCATCGCTTGCAGTTCTCGGTCGCAATAAACTGAATATATACTACGACAAGAAGGTATATCAGCTTAAGGGCGGCAAGCGCTTTAACGCGCTTAAATATGTAAATCTTTTCTACCGTTACAAGAATGTGTTAAAAGGAGATACAAATGCAGAATTTCTCGGACTTTAGTGCATGGAGCACGTATTTGGTGCTCGGAATGCTGTTTGCAGCATTGATATTTGCAAATATTCTCAAAAAAACCATACCGTTACTCGGCAGATCGTTGATACCCACCTCGGTTATTGGTGGCGCGCTTCTTCTGATCTTATCCAGCGTATATAATTTGATAACAGGCGAAGTTTTCTTTAATGCTCCCATATTTTCCGGCAAAGGTCTTGAAGTGCTTGAGGTTCTTACATATCACTGCCTTGCTCTCGGCTTTATCGCATCATCCTTTAGAACGATGAAGAATAAGATGAACAAGAAGCGCACGGCTGAGATCTTCAACTCCGGTGTAACTACCGTTGCTACTTATCTTCTCCAAGCCATAGTCGGTTTGGGAATATGCTTGCTTATAACACTCTTCATACTTCCCGAATTCTTCCCTGCGGCAGGCGTTCTGCTTCCCTTTGGATACGGCCAAGGCTCCGGACAGGCACTCAATTACGGTAATATATACGAGGTCGATTTCGGCTTTGACGGTGGTAGAAGCTTCGGTCTTACGATTGCGGCTCTCGGATTTTTAAGCGCAGCGATCGGCGGAGTAATGCATATGAATATACGCCGTCTTCGCGGCAAGCTTTTGCTGGGCTCTAAAAAAGCCGAGCATTTCGAGTCCGATGACATTCAAAAGGACGATGAAATACCCATGCAGGAAAGTGTTGACAAGCTTACTATACAGGTTGCGCTTATCGCAGTAGCGTACTTCGTTACCTACGGACTTATGTATCTGCTTTCTTACTTTATTCCTTCGATGATGTCGGTCATTTACGGTTTCAATTTCCTTATTGGCGTAATATCCGCAACGCTCATCAAGGTTTTGATGAATTTCCTGCGCAAGAAAAATATAATAAAGAAGGAATACACCAATAATTTCCTGCTCACCAGAACCAGCAACTTCTTTTTTGATATTATGATCATTGCGGGCATGGGCGCTATCAGACTCGACATTATCGGTCGTTATTGGCTCATCCTTCTCATTCTGGGACTTGTAGGCGCGATAGTTACCTATATTTATAACCGTATGATCGCTCATTCTCTTTTTGCTGAATATAAGGATGAGCAGATGCTTGCAATGTACGGTATGCTTACAGGTACTGCCAGCACAGGCGTAATTCTTCTTCGCGAGATCGACCCGAATTTTGATACTCCCGCATCGGATAACCTGATCTATCAGACTCTGCCTGCGATAGTATTCGGCTTCCCAATGATGATTCTCGCGACCCTCGCACCAAAGAAACCCGTGCTAACGCTCATAATATTCGTTCTCTTCTTCACAGCTTTGAATATAATACTCTTCAGAAACTCTATATTTAAGCGCAAGAAAAAGAAGTCGGACGACGAAAAATAAAAACAAAGGACTGCTTGATTTAGAGCAGAACTCGTCGGCCAAAGAGTGAGAGGCGTACGGGCGTACGTCGAGCGACGATACGGCGATACCAAACGAAAAACGATAAAAAAGGAGAAAACCCTTGGTTTTCAACCTTAACACTTTAAATTCTGATAAAAAGCAAGGTAGAGACACCGATAAAACGGCATCTCTACCTTTTCGCTTGGGTTATGCCTAAATGAAGCAGCCCGTTTATCAGAGGTCATCTGCGTCCTGTATCGGCTTGTCGTACGGATCATCGGGTGCGCCCGTCCAAGAGCCGAGTGGGTCGGTGTTTATCTCGTTGTTTCTCGTGCTCATACAAGCGCCCGTGCTTCTCTTCTTTTCTTCCTTTTTCATACTTATCTCCTTTGTTTGTATTGACAGTATTTTTGTTTTGTGATAGAATAATATCAATGAATTCAGAGCGAAAGCATGGTGAAAATAAATGATTGGATGGATAATAGCGAGTGTTCTTTCCGGTATAGCCCTTTTGGCGCTGGCGATAACGCTTTATTGCTTTTTCAAAGTGTTTTACTCTCCTAAACGCAAGCCATGTCCCCCCGACGAATATCCTATTCCCGAGGGAGAAATATACGAGGCACACCGTGAGCAGATCACCGAGTGGACAAAGCAAATACGCGCGTTCAATTACGAGCGCATGTCCATAAAGTCCTTTGACGGACTTACCCTATGCGGAAAATATTACGAATATGCCCCAGGAGCGCCGCTTGAAATACTTTTTCACGGCTATCGCGGCAATTCGGAGCGCGATCTGTGCGGTGGCGTTGCCCGTTGCTTTGCGCTTGGAAGAAGCGCGCTTATAGTAGACCAAAGAGCCTCTGGTGAAAGCGACGGTCACGTAATAACGTTCGGTATAAACGAGCGCCGCGATTGCTTGTCGTGGGTGAATTTTGCGGTGGAGCATTTTGGCAGCGACGTCAAGATCATAATAACCGGCATTTCTATGGGTGCAGCAACGGTAATGATGGCTGCAGGCGAGGATCTTCCGGCAAACGTAGTATATGCACTTGCGGATTGCGGTTATACATCCGCCGAGGAAATCATCAAAAAAATCGTTTTCGAAATGAAGCTTCCGCCGAAGCTTATATACCCTTTCATAAAGCTCGCGGCGCGAATTTTCGGTCGATTTGATCTTGAGCAGACCAGTCCGTATGAAGCGATCTCAAATGCAAAAATACCTGTGATTTTTATTCACGGTGAGTCGGACGATTTCGTTCCTTGCGATATGTCGCGTCGCCTTTATGACGTTTGCATAACGCCAAAAAAGCTTCTGACCGTTCCCGGCGCAGGACACGGACTTGCATTTCCCATCGATCAGCAAGGATACATAGATGCACTGAAAGAATTTGATCTTACTTGCGCTATATAAAAGAAAAAACGCGGCAGAACCGCGTTTTTTCTTTTATCCTCTGTTGAGTCTTACACTTGCTCGCTTGATCTTGTATATTTCTTCGGTTGCAAGTGAGAGCTTTGTTACAACGTTTTCTTTAGTCGGGAAGCAATAGAACGAGTCGTTCTCGGTTGATATATCGACGCAGTCAAAGGGCTTGATGTGCGGGAAGTCGTATTCTACGTGCAAGCTGTTGGTCTGCAACGGCAGTCGCTTGATCTCGTAGTCCTGACCGTTATAATGCCCTTTAAGGACAAATCCGTTCTCCAAATCGTGTGTCAGCGTTGCCGCACCGAGAGGCTCAAATTTCCAACAACCAGGCATCGAGTGAACATCTACAACATCCTCAAAACGATAAGTTCCCTCTTCGATCTGACGTCTTACCTCGGATCTTTCCCATTCAAACCAATTGGGTACGTGCTTGAACTCGGTCTCGCCGTTTTCCGCCTCGAGAGTTCCGTCCTCGTTAAGTGTCCAGCGCTTGCCGCATTCCGTGCACCAGAGTGTAGCACCCTTTGTAGCCATTTTTGATTCTGTCATACAGTGCGGACATTGATAGAGTATCTTGTGCATTCCTTCTGCGCGGAATGGCTCTGTTATCTTGATACCGTTGTCCAGCTGGTACTGATACTCGTTGTACTGCAGCGCTTCCCTGATCCTTGCATTGATCTGATCGACAGACATCTTTTCAACGTCGTCCGCTGTCATAATGCAGGTCATAGTTGTGTGAAGCGGCACTTTTCTCTTCTGTCTAAAGTTCCAGAACGGTGCGTGCAGATAATTGCCGCGGTGAACTATGGCAACTACCGGCACCTTGTTCATTTTAACGATCATTCCAAGCGAATCGGGCAGGAATGACGTAGTGCCGCAAGGAGAATATCTTGCTTCGGGATACATACAAAGTATATCTCCGCGCTGCAAAACGCGCTTGATAGACTTGATAAGGTGCATATCGTTCGTGAACTTTCGAGTACAGATAGCACCGATCCAGGTCATAAGCCAAGGTCTGTGGTAGTATCCGTCGATATTTACTACGTTATTAACTTTGTGCGGGTGAGTCAGCATTGCCGTCAGTTCAAAGTCAATAAACGACATATGATTGCTGAGCAGCATATAAGGAGGCTTAATGCCTTCCATATTGATCTTTTCTACCTTGTATTTTTTGTTCATCAGCATGATCTTGGATAATATCCAGATCAGCCAAGTAAGATACCAAGGTTGTCTTATGGGATATTTTGCGGTCTTGTATCTATTGTCCTTTTTATAATTAACGTCCATAGGCCTCTATCCTTTTAGTTAGTCAACTCTTATATTTTACACTATTTGTCTTAAAAAAACAATAGAGAATTAAAAAATAGTTAACAAATTCTATTCCCGCCGCGCATAGATAAAGAAAAGCGGCTTTACCAAGGTGCTTTTCTTGAGAATGGGGTATTCGCAAGCGAAGATATCGGTACCCTACGCCTGAAGAGCGAGCTCTTCGATCTACGGTCACCGTATGCGAACCCAAGTCGCAATGCGACAATGGGTTCAAATCCTCATTATCGCAGCCGAAAATAGTAAGAGAGCACCTCTGCTGAGGTGCTTTTCTTGAGAATGGGGTACGGCTAGCGTGCGGTAAATTTGCGGTTGCCGTTCCGCTTCAAGTTAAATACAAACAGATACCCACGCAATACGCCGGATACCGCCGTCGGCGGTATGCGAACCCAAGTCGCAATGCGACAATGGGTTCAAATCCTCATTATCGCAGCCGAAAATAGTAAGAGAGCACCTCTGCTGAGGTGCTCTCTTACTATGGCGGAGAGAATGGGATTCGAACCCATGATACCGGTTAGGGTATACACGATTTCCAGTCGTGCGCCTTAGACCAACTCGGCCATCTCTCCAAGATGTTGTCGTTTTTCGCGACCACTATATTATAGCAGATGTTTTCCGAAATGTCAATAGCTTTTTTAATTCTTTTTGAAAATCTTTTAATTCAACATTAAGACGCGCATATCCGACCGAGGTATGCGCGCCTTAAACGCTTGCTTTTTAATCAATATCTTCCGCGACTTCTGTGAGTGCCTCGTCAAGAAGCTCGGGGTGCGCAAGAAAACGTTTCATGCGCTTGAAGGCGGAGGCATAGTAATATCCGTCGCAAACGCGCTCGTCGGTTACGACCTTAAAGGTGACGAAACGATGACGCTCACGTGTGCCATCTCGTTTTATTGCATCTGCGTGAAATATGCTACCATAGGAGATAAACAAAGGCAGAGTTCCAAAATCGTAAAGATGGTGATATATTGCGGGTATTCCGAGAGAGCCCATTGAGGTGATTATCATAGAGCCGTGAAACGGGCTGACCTTGAGGAGCGCTTTGGGGAGAATGTTGTGATAATCCATCCAGCGCAAAAGAGCCATTACACCTCGAAATACAAAGCGAGGAAGCTTGCGTAAAATTGCCATGACCTTGTCGAAGTCACCTTCGTTCTGCGTTGCCGCCTTTGCAACGAGCTGGAATTTTTTATGTATGTTGTAAATGTTATCTCTGGGGTCGAACTCAACCTTGATGCAGGTGTCGGGCGATTCGATGGAAAGTTCTTTTTTTATCGTCATTACGCACTCGACGTTATTGCGCGAGTAGATGCGCTGACCCGCGACAAAACGGTTAAGACCCGGGCGCTCCGCGACTACGCGAACGTAGGCGGCAAGAATGACGTGCAAGAGAGTCATGTCCGTGTAGCCCTCTTTTTTCTTCTCGGTGAGATAACGTTCTATATTCGTTATGTCTATCGTGTCCTCAAAGTGATTCTGCGCGTCGGCACGTGTTCTCATAATGTATGGCATTATGATATTCATTGGTTGCAGTGAGCGAAGTCGCCTTCCCTCTTTTCTGTCACCCCACCTCTTCTTGCGAGGTTTGTATGCCGGTTTATCGTATTTGAGGATATCCTCTTCCTTGATTTCAATCATAATGCTTTCCTCTTGAGATTGTATTAGACGCATCATTGTAACATATTTTTCACAAATTGTCAAGTGGGCCAGTTCTTGTCCTGCCGGACAAAGAAACGGCGCACTCCGAAAGTCGAAATGCGCCGTGTAAATATTATGCGTTATTCTTCTGTGCTTCTGCGATTATCTTATCGGTAAGATTCTGAGGAACCTCTTCGTATCTGATAAACTCGAAGTCAAATCTACCTCTACCCTGGGTAGCAGCGCGGAGAGCGATTACGTAATCGGTCATCTCTGCAAAGGGTGCTTCAGCAACAACTACCTGAAGTCCGGAGCCGTCCTCTGCAGGCTCTATACCCATAACGCGTCCGCGACGCTTGGGAAGGTCACCCATAACGTCACCAACGTAGTTCTCGGGAACGTATACCTTAAGCGATCCTACGGGCTCAAGGAGAACGGGCTGTGCCTTGGGAAGACCCTCGCGATATGCGATAGCAGCAGCAAGCTTGAACGAGATTTCGTTGGAGTCAACGTCGTGGTAAGATCCGTCGTAAAGGTTAGCGGCAAGGTTAACTACGGGATATCCCGCAAGCACGCCCTTCTGCATGCACTCACGAAGTCCCTGCTCTACTGCCGGGAAGAAGTTTTTAGGAACCGCACCGCCGAATACAGATTCAGTGAACGTAAGTCCCTCACTCTCTCCGGGTGAGAATGTAATCTTTACGTGACCGTACTGACCGGAACCGCCGGACTGCTTCTTGTGCTTACCTTCAACATCAACCTTCTTCTTGATGGTCTCGCGGTATGCGATCTTCGGCTTGGTAAGTTCAACGTTAGCGCCAAAGCGATTCTTAAGCTTGGAAACTATGATATCGAGGTGTATATCGCCGAGACCGGAAACGGTAAGCTGCTTTGTCTCGGAATTGTTGACATACTTAATTGTAAGATCTTCTTCGAGAAGTCTTGCAATACCGGTAGAGATCCTATCCTCGTCACCCTTCGCCATGGGTCTAATAGCCATAGTCAAATAGG
>JAZNGE010000036.1:0-66381 GCA_045576315.1 Eubacteriales bacterium
GTTCCACATAAATACAAGCGAGCCGAGCACCGTGTAGATGCTTGTCATTACCTGCACAAGATCGTGCGAGAGAGACGAGTTTATCGTGTCGATATCGTAGGATATGTGGCTTATGATGTCGCCTGTGGGGTGGGTGTCAAAATATCCCACGGGCAGAGTGTTGAGCTTCTCAAAAAGCTGCTTTCGCATCGTGAACACTATCTTTTGAGAAAGATGTATCATTATGACTGCGAGGCAGTATGCAAGCAGTGCCGATACCACATAGCAGAGTATCATTTTTATTACGTTTTCCCATACAACAGGAAAGTCCACTCCGCTCTCAAGCTCGATCGCATCTATCGCCTTGCCCGAAAATCTCGGTCCCATGAGCGAGAGCTGGTTTGATAAGAGCGTGAAGATGATCGCAGGGATAAAGAAGTACCACACGCGAAGCACATAGCCGCCAAGGCGGATGAGAATGCCGCGTGTCTGCTTTGCCGAAAGCTTTGTCTTTTCAGGTCTTCCCTTAGTCAACGAAGGCACCTCCCATCTGCGAATCGCTTATCTCACGGTATTCGCGGCAATTTTCAAGCAGGTAGTCGTGTGTGCCTTGCCCTATTACCTTACCGTCGTCAAGGACGATTATGTGCGTACAGTTTTTAACCGAGCTGACTCGCTGCGCAACCGTGATAAGCGTGGTATCACCAAGCTCGGCGGCGAGTGCGGCGCGCAGGTTTGCATCGGTCTTATAGTCAAGCGCGCTTGACGAGTCGTCAAGGATAAGTATATCGGGGCGACCCGCTACGGCACGGGCAATAAGCAATCTTTGCTTCTGTCCGCCGGAGAGGTTTGTACCCTTTGGAGTGACCATATGGTCATATTTTTCGGGGAACGTATCGATAAAATCGTGTGCCTGGGCTATCTTTGCGGCACGGATCACGTCCTCCATGGGAACATCTCTGCCGAAGCGTATATTCTCGACTATCGTTTCGGCATACAAAAAGTCGTTTTGAAGCGCGACACCGAACATTTCGGTGAGTTCCTCGCGAGTATAAGCGGTAACTGAGTTGCCGGATATGGTGATCTTGCCAGAATTTGCCTCGTAAAATCTCATCAAGAGCCTTATGAGCGTTGATTTGCCGCTTCCTGTTGCGCCTATTATACCAAGGCTCTCGCCACGTTTGAGAGAAAACGACAAGTTTTCGAGATTGTTCTTTCTGCCAAGGTAGGAAAAAGACACGTTTTCAAAGCTTACATGCGCACCCGTGTCACATTTTTCTGCCTTTTCGGTTACAAAGTAATCATCGGGAGTATTAAGAACCTCGGCAATACGGCGAGCGCTTGCGGCGCACTTTGTATATGAAACGAATATCCTTGAGAGCGACATTACGGACATTGAGATAAGGGTGAAATACTGCATAAACGCGATTATCGTGGGGGCGCTGGATTTGCCCTCGGAAACGCGCACTGCGGCAAGCGCGACGACGGCGGTGATGCCGAGGTTCATAAGCAGGGTCATTATCGGGTTTACAGAGCCCATTATAGTACCTGCCTTGCGCTCGGAGCGAGAGAGATTTGCGTTTACCTTATCGTATCTGCGGTTCTCGTAATCGTTCTTTGAGAGAGCCTTTATAACTCTTATTCCCTGCACGTCCTCACGAACGACGCGCACCATTCCGTCTACGGAGCGCTGAACGTTCGTATAGAGCGGAACGCCCTTGCGCGAAATGAGGAAGGTTGTTATAAATATCAGGGGGAGCGTTGCGATCATTACAAGAGAAAGAGCGGGATCCATTATGAGCGTGATAGTCACGCCGCCGAGCAGAAGTATCGGTGCTCTTACGCCCATACGCTGCATCATACCGACGAAGTTCTGCACGTTGTAGGTGTCGGTGGTGATACGCGATTCGAGCGACGGCACGGTGAAGCGGTCGGCATCACGGGCGCTCAAATAAAGAGTGCGCTCAAAGAGATCCTTACGCATTGAGCGAGAGAATATCATTGACACCTTGGCGGCGGAGCGGTTGGCGATGATGTTACAGGCACAGGCTACCGCAGCGCAAAGCACCATCAAGACACCGTAAAGGACTATTGAGCCTATCTTTTCCAGCACTATGACGTTGTCGAGAATGTGAGAAAGGATGAGGGGCAAAAGCAGCTCGGCAAGAGTGCCTATGATCTTTATCGAAAGACCCAAGGTCATTTTGCCGGCGAGGGGCTTAAGGTATTTTAACATTGTTTTCATATCTTAGCACCTCCGTGCATAGTGGCGCGCTTTGCGTTTTGCTCGATGCGAACGAGCGCGGATTGAAAGACCTCGAGTTCATCCTCGCTGATTCCTTCGAGGATATGGTCGTACCACTCGGAAACGATTGTACGAAGGGTAGGCATAAGCTCGTACATTTTTTCGGTTGGGTAGACAAGCAGACAACGCTTGTCCTCGGTTTTTGGGATGCGGACGACGTAAGCACTCTCCTCCAGCTGTGCAAGAGATCGCGCGACGGTGCTTTTATTGAGGCGGATGTCGTGCGTGATCTGCTCTTGTGAGCGACCAGGATCGCGAATTAGCATCCAAATCAGCGGCCAGTGCGCAGCGGATACGTCTACTATTCCCTGCTTTAAGAGCCGTTCTGAAATAAACATCGCCTGCGCTCGACTGATGTAATTCAGACTTTTCATTATCTTTGGCATAAATTACTCCTAAATCGTTGCGTTTGCAACAGTTGTGTATGCAACGATTATAGCACGTGGGGAGCGGTTTGTCAATAGTTGTGGGGTGAATTATTGTGAGAAGTTACCTTTGGAAAATACTATTAAGAATTAAAGCTTAAAATTATTTGGGGTTATTGTTGAAAATTATTGCCGAAAGTTATTGTCAGGGATTATTACTAAAGTTATCATTGGAATTGCTACTAAAGGTTAATGGAGATTCAAACAAACCTTAAAGAATAATTAAAAATGGAATCGAAGAAAAATCGATACCGTTTTTTGTAAGTATTACAAAAACCAAAAAGGCAGTTGAAATATTTACTAAAGCATGATACAATATTATTAAGGATTGCATATCAGTGTGAGTATTTTGATGAACGTATGCAAATGCAGGCCTGCGAAATATCGGACGGAGCAAAAATAACATATGCAATGAAAAAGAAGTTGTGTCAAAAAAATGAATTCATTTACAATTGTAAAAATCCTACAATTAAAAATGACGAGGCAACACAATTTGACGCATTCGTTTTTTCGGTAAAAATTGAAGATTGCTTAAAATATGAGGATATAAAAAATGAAAAAGCTGTTTGCTGCAATAAGAAAATGTGATTATGAAACGGTCAAGGCACTTTTAGATAAATCACCGGAGCTTATTTCTTGCATATCGGTTGGCGCTCCTAAAAAGGATGAGGGGCAATCACCGTTACAGGTAGCTCTTAAAGCTTCAAGCGCGGAAATCATAGAGCTTTTGCTTGATCTCGGAGCTGACGTTAATTTTATTGAAACAAACACCGACAACCGTTGGCGTGCGCCGGTTATTCACGATGCTATTATTCGAGCTATAATGAGTAGCCGATGGAACGTAGTCAGACCAGACTGTCTTGAGGTATTCAGTACCGAAGAAAAAGCTGATTCCGCCTTTACGATACTTAAAAGAATTATTGATATGGGCGCTGATGTAAACGCAAAGGATGCGATGGAATTTTCTTGCCTTTGCAGAGCCTTGGCACAAGCAGACCAGATTGTGCCAAGATCATACAGTAGCGGTAGAATTTTGACTGATGAATTAAAATCTGACCTTTCACGCATTTTTAAGCTTTTAATTTCCAAAGGAGCTGATGTAAATTACACCACAAGCAAAGCTACATTCAACTATTATGCTAACGAGCCTGTCGGTGAATTTTTAAAACACTAACAAATGCTTTACTAAATGCTAGAACAGGAATGCGGGAAACAATAATGAAATCCAAACTTGATTATTATTGAAAGTTGTTACTAAGTGCTATTATTAAAACATTATATAAAATGCACACCGTAATGGATCAAAATGTTTGTTTTGTTATGATTTTGTGTGGTAAAAAGCTCCTTGCTGTATGGCGGATGCTTATAGATATGCCGGTTCTTTGCAGAGTTAGATTTGCGAATCGCGGGCAAAATACGCAAAATAAAGACGGGCGATTCGCAAATCGCACAACGGGTAACCATCAAATTTCAGCAGGGCGGTTGATTTCCCTGCCGATTTGTATTATAATGAGAGTAACAAATGCTACCCTCGGTCGCCCGTGTCAGCCACTCCCTCTCGGAGTAAGCCTTGAGTATTATGGCGATATGCTTTTTCTTTGTAATATGGGGGGTGGAGCTGCAATAAAAAACGACAAATAGAAATTTAACAAAGGAGTGTGATTATATGAAATGTCCCTTTTGCAATACAGAAATGCTTCACGGATACTTAAATTGTGGCACAGCAATTTGGAGCGAAAGAAAGCATAGGTTAAGCACTCGCCCTGACAACAAAGAAAAATACGCATTACATTTGGAAGTTCCTGCAATGCCCCCTCATCAGATTGAAAGTGATTGCTGTCCCAAGTGCAAGAAATTGATTGTTGATATAGCGGATTACGAAAACAATCTTAGTTAAATTTCCCGTATAAAACCCCCGACAGATTTGACGGTCTGTCGGGGGTTTTGTTCTATTCGATAAGTCGGAATTTATAGGTGAATGAGTTCGTTTAACAAAGTGTCGAAGGCACTTGCCTCTTCGTAAGTCATTTCTGTTTTCGTAATTCTTGAAGTTTTGCGTTAAAATCTATATCAAATCCTATGCGAATTGCTCTATATTCTAACCGACAAATTGGAATTTGGTGAATGAAATCAATATAATTCTTTTACGTACAAACGGTCGATTCCGTTTCCGTAATTTACTATGTCTTTCACATAGCGATAACCGTATTTTTCATATAAACCTATGTTTTCCGTTGGAATATAGGTTTTGTCAAATCCAATCGCTTTGGCATATTGGTTGGCAAACTCGATGAGTTTTTCACTTATTCGATTGCCACGGTATTCCTCGCTCACAAAAAGTGTTGATATCCAAGGGAAAATCTGGGGTAAGGGATAATAGTCGGATTTCATGATGGTTGCCATTCCAACAATTTTTCCGTTCACCGTTGCCACAAACGGAGTTTCCCATTCTTCGAATTCCCAGTTTTCAAGCACTCTCACCGTATGCTCTTTTACATCCAGCCAAGAGAAGTTCTTTACAAAGTCCAGTAAGTCATCCGCCAGAGGAGTGCACTTATCCACTTTTTGTAGTTCGATAGCTTCCATTTTCATACCTCTCGTATTTGCCAAATTCTTATTTATCGTTTTCCTTTTGTCGCGGTTTTGCATTTGTATTGCCCGATCACCGTAAGGCTCGGGAACGCGCAAAGGCGCACCCTGTGAGATAGCCGTCGACAGAGGTGACCGAGAGCGATGTTTTCCAACTCCATTATACCATAAACCGACAGTGAAAGCAAGGGTTGTATTCACACAAAAGATGCCGTCCGGGAGTAGCGGACGGCATCTGTCAATTATTTATGTAACTTGCGGAGCAAGGACTGCTTGACGTTCCAGAGCTTTTCCGAAAGGTCTACGTAATAGCGGTGGGGGTTCTCAAATCTCTTGACCTCGTCCCAGAGCGTTTCTACCTGTTCAAGACAGTAGTTACGGATCTCGGAGATGTGGGGAGAGTCATAAACCCTTTTACCGTTTTTGTAGATGGGAACGAGAAGCTCCTTTACGGTATAGTTGGTAAACACCTTGGTCTTCCAGGTTTCGATGGGGTCGAATATTTCAAGTGGCTTTGTGGTATCGATAACCTCGTCGTATACGCAAAGCAGGTCTGCGCCCGCCTTGCCCGTTTCGTTATCGTATATTCTGTATACCTTCTTGAAATGGGGGTTAGTGATCTTCTCGGGGTTTTCGGAGATCTTGATCTTGGGAATGACCTCGCCGTCCTTTTCCTTTGCGACGAGCTTATAAACGCCGCCGAATACGGGATTGGACTTTGCGGTGATGAGGCGCTCACCGACACCGAAGGAATCTATCTTTGCGCCTTGGAGAATTATATCACGGATAATGTTCTCGTCAAGGGAGTTGGACACTACGATCTTACACTCGGGGAAGCCTGCCTCGTCGAGCATCTTTCTTGCCTTTTTTGAAAGGTAGGTGATGTCACCCGAGTCAAGACGGATACCGCACTTCTTTATGCCGAGGGGCTCAAGAATCTCGCGGAATGCGCGAATGGCGTTGGGCACACCGCTTTTAAGGACGTCGTAGGTGTCTACGAGGAGGGTTGCGTTCTCGGGATACATCTTACAGTACGAAACAAAGGCGTCGTACTCGTTATCGAACATCTGCACCCAGGAGTGCGCCATTGTGCCGGTTGCGGGAATGGCGTAATCACGGTCGGATATAGTGCAGGCGGGTGCCGCACAGCCGCCGATATAAGAGGCTCTCGCGCCGAGGATAGCACCGTCGGCACCCTGTGCGCGACGGGAGCCGAATTCGGCTACGGGACGGCCGTCGGCCGCTCTTACAACACGGTTAGCCTTAGTGGCTATAAGGGACTGGTGATTGAGGCAAAGAAGAATGAACGTTTCGATGAATTGGGCCTCAATTGAGGGGGCACGTACCGTCATAATCGGTTCATTCGGGAATATCGGAGTTCCCTCGGGAACAGCGTAGATATCGCCGGTAAAGCGGAAGGTGCGAAGGTATTCGAGGAAGCCGTCGGAGAAGATGTTTTTCGAGCGAAGGAACTCTATATCCTGCTCGGTAAACTCGAGAGTTTCTATGTACTCGATAACCTGCTCAAGACCTGCTGCGATAGCAAATCCGCCGCCGTCGGGAACCTTGCGGAAAAAGACGTCGAAGTAGGCGATCTCATTGCCCTTTCCAAGCTCGAAATAGCCGTTAGCCATTGTAAGCTCATAAAAGTCACAAAGTAAAGTGTTGTTAGGTTTCATTCTTATCTCCTTATAGCTCAAGCTTCATATCGCCGTACTGTATCCAACCGAGCTTTCTCATTATTTCGGAGAAGATCAGCGAGAGGATAGCGGGAAGGACGATACATACGAGTATTACGCCGATGATAGAGTTTGTATTAAAGCCCATATCGGTAAACACACCGATAGGACCGACAAATCCGCAAGTGCCCATGCCTGCGCTTACGCCGGTACATTCGAGCTTGAAAAGGCAGGTCGAGATCGGGCCGGTGATTGCGGATGCGAGAGTGGCGGGAATCCAGATCTGCGGCTTCTTTACGATGTTGCCCATCTGGAGCATGGACGTGCCGATGCCCTGTGCGATAACGCCGCCCCATTTGTTTTCACGGAAGGATATTACAGCGAAGCCGATCATCTGCGCACAGCAGCCGGCGACTGCCGCACCGCCGGCAAGACCGGAGATGCCTATCATCGCGCATATTGCGGCGGAGCTTATCGGCAGGGTCAGTATTACTCCGACGACTACGGCAATTATGATTCCCATAAGGAAAGGCATCATATTGGTAGCGTAGTTCACGAAGTAGCCGATCCAGTACATTGCAAATGCGACTGCGGGGCAAATCAGCATTGCTATCGATACGCCGACACCGATAGTAACTGCGGGAGTTACTATAATATCGACCTTGGTGGTCTTGGAAACGAGCTTACCTATCTCGACAGTGAGAAGAACACAGATGAATGCGCCGGCAGGGCCTGCGGTTATCGACTTGCCCTCGTAGATAAACGGCAATGCGTTTCCGCACATACCGACTACGCCTGCGCAGAACATAACGAGCGGCGGTGCTTTGAGTGCGTTAGCAATAGCGATACCGAGAACGATGCCGGTCGCGCCCTTGGAATAGGACTCAAGATTTCGGAAGAAATCGTACATCACGTTGCCCTCGGGTATGTATCCGGCTACCGTGCCGAATATAGTACCGATAAGGAGCGTGGCGAAAAGTCCGAGTGCCATAGCGCCCATCGCGTCAACGAAATATACTTTCGGTGAGAGGGTGATGCCCTTTCTGTCAAGAAAGGTACGGAATTTTGATTTTTGCTGATCCATAAGATTTATTCCTTTCTCGCGCGTTCGCGATCAATATAGCTCTGAAGTATCAGTTCTGCGGAGAGGGTGTCTATGACGTCCTTGCGCTTTTTGCCAAACGTGCCGGCACCGTCAAGAAAGCGGTACGCCTGCATTGTAGTCATTCGCTCGTCGCAGAAGTCGATAGGAATATCAGTGATGGAAGAAAGTATCTCGGCAAAGGCTTTGATAACGCTCGCGCGCTCGCCCTCGGTGCCGTCCATGTTTTTGGGCAGGCCGATGATTATCTTTTTGCAGGATCTTGCTTCGGCTTCCTTTGCCACGCGGACAGCGGTGTTGCGCATTCCGCCCTCTTTTACGGTGGCAATTCCGCTGGCAAGCATGCCGGAGAGGTCGCACTCTGCAAGTCCGGTGCGGACGTCGCCGTAGTCGACGCCAAGATATTTGCCGTGCGTTATATCCATCTTTTATCTCCTTTTTTAATAGGGGGGTTCTTTTGAAAAGTAATTATACACCCATGCGCGCGCTTTGTCAAGGCTTTTTGTACACAAAAACCACAAATTCGACCTCAGTTTCAAGCTTGTCAAGTGCAAGCAGTCGAGCGCGGCTTTCGGGCGGTGTTCTGTACGCGTAGGGTGTCATCATAAAGAGGGAGCTTATCTGTTCGGTCGTTTTAAGATCGAGGGTGTACTGCACGCGCTCGGTCAAAACAAGCTCAAGACCTTGAAGCTCCGGGCTTTCGGGCTTGTTCTTATAGGGCGTTTCATAAAGCGCCGCTTTTAAGCCAAAAAGGTGGTTTACATCGGGAATTGCCATGATAAACCTACCCCCGTGTCGCAAAATTCGCACGGTTTCCTCTAAAGCGAGGGGTGAAAAAACGTTCAAGGCAACGTCGAAGGAGTCGTCGGCAAAGGGCATTTTGTACGCGCTTGCTACCGCCAAGGAAAGCGTCTTATCTCTCTTTGCGGTCATTTTCACACCGTCCTTGGATATATCGAAGCCATAGACGGACGGGCGCTTGCCTGCCTCGTTAAGACAAGCGGAAACGACAGCGGTATAGTAGCCCTCGCCACACCCGATGTCAAGGAGCGCTTCACCCTCGGCAAAGTCATTCAAAATAAGCTCGGAAAGCTTGTCTGCAAGCGGTTTGTACGCACCCGTGTCAAGAAAACGGCGGCGTGCCTCAAGCATTTCACGGTTGTCGCCGTGGACACCGCCGGCATTAGAGAGCAGCAGGTTATAATACCCTTCACGAGCACGGTCAAAGCTGTGCCCGCTCGGACATACGGCTGTGCCGCGCTCACCGATAGCCAATGGGCGCATACATTTAGGACAAATGAATTTCATAATGTATCTCCATAAAGGATGCATTTTTCTTCATACGTGGGATCAAAAACCAGACCAACGCGCATTTGTTGGCTGCGGGTCATTCGTGAATGACCCCTACAACATTGCATGGAACGCAATGCATGTGCTGATTAGTAGAAATTGTTCAAGACGAGGCGAAACGAGCAAATAACGCGATGGCATAGTTACCTATGTCGAGCGTTATGAGTCGAATATAAGAAAATTTGAATGCTGATTAGTAGAAATTGTCGTAGACGAGGCGTAAGGGCGCGAGCGAAATGAAGCCGTAGTTACCTACGGCGATTTAAGCGAGCCGAGCGACAACGAAGCAATTGACGGTTTATTGGATGAACATACTATCCGCAAATCTGATGCTATACAAGAAATTAAATGAATTGACGGCGAGCCGTCATGAATTGAAACTCCGTTTCATGATTTCTCGCACTTCGCGCTCCATGAATTGAATTGCAACCTCTTATGCGCCGTAGCGCAATTCATGGCGCAGCCAATTCATGAGCGTTTACGCTCAATTCATGCAACCGCAAGGTTGCAATTCATTGCATGCTCATTGAATGAGCATGCAATCACCGAAGGAGAAGAATCGATACTTTTCCCTGACGGCAGTTTCGTACGCGTTCATAACATGCTCTTTGCCGGCGAGGGCGCTGACGAGCATTATGAGGGTGCTTTCGGGCAGGTGGAAGTTGGTTATCAAGGCATCTACGGCCTTGAACTTGTAGCCGGGGTAGATAAAGATGCGCGTCTGTCCGCTGATGGCATGGACTATGCCGGAGTCGTCCGTTACACTTTCAAGCACGCGGGCAGAGGTGGTGCCTACGGCAATGATGCGGCCGCCGTTTGCGCGGCGACGGTTGATCTCTTCGGCGACGTCATCGGGCATTACGAAATACTCGCCGTGCATAAGATGCTCCTCGATCTTATCCACCTTTACGGGACGGAACGTGCCAAGGCCTACGTGCAAGGTTACCTCACCGTAGCCGACACCCTTTGCCTTAATGCGATCGAGAAGATCGGTCGTGAAATGCAAGCCTGCCGTAGGTGCGGCAGCCGAGCCCTCGGTGCGTGCGTATACGGTCTGGTAATCGTCCTTGTTTTCGAGCTTTTTGGTTATGTAGGGGGGCAGAGGCATATTGCCTATTTTATCAAGGACGGCATAGATGGAATCGTATTTGGTTTTATCGTAGTCGAATCTGACCGTGCGGTTACCGCCATCGAGAATGCCCGTGACGGTGGCGTGAAGCTCGCCCGCAAAGTCAAAGCCTGCGCCAACCTTTGCGCGCTTGCCGGGGCGGACGAGAGTTTCCCACTCACCGCCATCAAGCACTCGAAGGAGCAAAAGCTCCATATCTGCGCCGGTCTTATCCGTCTTGCCGAGAAGGCGTGCGGGAATGACCTTTGAGGAATTGACGACAAGCATATCCTCGGGATTAAGGTGATCTATAATGTCGGAGAATATCTCGTGGCTGATCTCGCCGGTCTTTTTATCCAACGTCATAAGGCGGCATCCGTCGCGGCGCTCGGACGGATACTGAGCTATCAGCTCCTCGGGCAGATCGTAATAAAAATCGTGAGTTGTAAGAGTTGTTGCGACTCTTTCGTTTACTATTTCAAGTTCTTTGCTTTCCATATTTTCCTTTCGGTGACAACATACGTGCCGGCGCATAAAATATTAGCGTATATATATTATACACGAAAGGAGCGGATTTTGCAAGAGAAATGAAGAAACATAGAATTTTTGAGGGGGCGGCAACGGCACTCATCACTCCGTTTAGGGACGGAGAGATAGACTACGCAGCACTTGGGCGGATCATTGAAGATCAGGTGCGGGGCGGTATCAGCGCGCTTGTCGTAGGCGGCACGACGGGCGAGGCAGCAACGCTCACCAACGAAGAAAGATACACGCTTTTTGCATACGTAAAGGAGCGCGTGGCGGGGCGCGTTAAGCTCATTTTCGGCACGGGAACGAACGACACGAGAGTCGCGCTTTCGCACACCAGAGTTGCGTGCAAAATAGGGTGCGACGGCGTGCTTGTGGTCACTCCCTACTATAACAAGGGAACGGATAGTGGAATTGTAAAGCATTATTTACAAATAGCAGAGGCTAGCACCGCACCCGTGTTACTTTATAACGTTCCAGGGCGTACCGGAGTGAACCTATCGTTCGGTGTACTTGACAAATTGGCTGACCACCCCAACATAGTAGGCATAAAAGAGGCGTCCGACTCGCACGATAGGCTGATTTCGTTGAGAACGTATGGCGAAAATCTTGACCTTTACGCCGGAAACGACAGCGCGATATACACTTCCCTTGCTCTTGGCGGTGTGGGAGTGATCTCGGTTATGTCAAACGCTTTTCCGAGGGCGGTAAGCAGGATATGTGATCTGTATTTTTCGGGGCTTTACAAGGAAAGCCTTGATATACAAATCCGCTCACTTGAGCTTATCAGCGCGCTCTTTAAAGAAACCAATCCCGCACCGATAAAATACGTTATGGAAAGAATGGGATACTCCACGGGTGAGTTGCGCCTGCCTCTTTGGGAGGTGAGCGCGGACACAAAATGCGCGATCGACAACGTGTTAAAAAAATACCGAGAGCTTGGATAATAAAGAGGCACCGATGCCGCAAAGCATCGGTGCCAAAATTTATCAATAAGGAATTTCGTCGTGGAAAATCGTGAACCCTTTGTCATACACGAGAGAGACCACCTCGGCGGTGGCAGCGGATGCCTTAATGCTATCATCTCCGTATCTGACCGTGAACTCGACTTCCCTCTCGGAAGGATTGTAAAGGCGCATCACGACGCTGCCGTCCTCGCGCGGCTTTACCGTAGTGGCGATAACGTCACCGTCTACGCTTATTCGCTTATCCGTGATGGCGTCTACTGCCGCACCGGTCGGAAAAACGTTTACGGCATAGGGGGGCTGATTGAACAGCTCGGCCTCGGAAAAGACCTCAGAGAGCGAGCCGCGGAATATACGGAAATTATAAACGTAACGGCCGCAATCTATTCTTGGAAGGTAATGATACTGCGGATAAAGCTCGCGATCGTATATCGGGTGGAAGCAATGCCCCGAGCCGCGAAGCAGGGTCAGATAGATATATCCATTTTCAATCTTACCTGCGTATACACCGTCGTTGATAACAGCAAAAACATCGTCACCCTCGCCCTTAACTCCTGCCCATTTCTGGAACGTAAGCTCGGTATCCGGCTTTTTCTCCCAAACGAACGGGCCATCACCTACCGACGTGCCGCCGATAAGGTCGCAGGGGACGGGGAGCTTAAGGCGGACGAGCTTGTTCTTGTCGGCAAACTCGACGGTGAGCTTAAGGTCAACGTACGGCTTACATTTATAGAGCTTATAGTTCAAAACTGCGGAGGTCTTGCCTGCTGTGTAGAACGCCTCAAGATTAGTGTATATCTCACCGTCCTCGATAATGCGGAAGGGTGACATCGGGCGCGCCGCGCACAGCTCACCCGCTTCTTTTTCGGTCATCGGGCGGAATGATACGGGGTTCTTACCCATAGCGACGAGCTCGTCGTTGCTCATTCCCCACGGGTCGGCCGTGTCGTCGTAGAGCTCAAGCTCGGCCTTCTTTGAAAGAAGCGGCACACCGTCAAGCACGGCGTTTATATCACCGATCTCGACCGCATCCCTTTCTCTTATGGGCACAGGCTCAACCCTGACCGTAAAGCGTGTAATACCTAGCGGCTTGAGCTCGGCCTCAAAGATAATTCTCTTGCGCCAAT
Source organism: Eubacteriales bacterium (assembly GCA_045576315.1). Taxonomy (GTDB): domain Bacteria; phylum Bacillota; class Clostridia; order Oscillospirales; family CAG-272; genus UBA1740. The sequence goes on from JAZNGE010000036.1 coordinate 13,158, forward strand.
CGAGGTTGAGTGTCGACGCCTCCTTGATCGTCTGCGAGGGGAGTCTGTTTCCGTTCTCGTCGTAGATAACGGGTGAGAAGTGATGCTCCTCACTCCAGTTCTGATCGGCGAGCGAGAACTCGACCTCGACGGTGGTGCTTACAGCCTTGGGTGCGTAGTTGAATACGAACACGGGGAATTCCCCCTCGCCTGCACATTTCTCGTTCATTGTGAAGAAGAGGAAGGCATCAGTACGATAATCGCGCAGGGCACGCTCGGCAGCGCCGAGGGTAGAGAGCGCCTCCTTTTCTGCCTCCTCAACGACTGTGCCGGGAAGTATGTCATGGAAAGAGGAGAGGAGTATACGCTTCTCTGCCTCAGCGAATTTTGAAAGATCCGGTGCATAGCCGCAAAGGCGCGCGGCAGCGATCATTTTCTCGGTTGCATAAAAGAGATTTTCAGTTCTCCTGAAGGCCTGCTTTACGCGAGCCATAGAGGAATAGCAGCCGGGCATACAGGTAACGAGTGAGGTGGTGACCTCACCGCCAACCCTGATAGCATCGTCAAAGAGCGCCGTGGGAGTGCTGTGGACGATCTCGACACCGTCGATCTTAAGTGCGGCAATATCGGACAGATCCTTTCTCGACGGGCCGCCGCCGTGGTTGCCGACACCCCAGAGAACATAGTCGACATCGTCGGAAACCATAGTACTGCCTTGCGACTGTGAGCCGAGCATTCCCTGTGATCTGCCTGCAACATATTTAGTTATCTTTTCAGTAGCGTGCCCAAGCAGGGTGTTATAAGAACCCGACTGCGTGGCAACAAGCGACGAGCCGTCGGGGCCGCGCCAGGTAAAGAAGCGCGAGGGGTATTTAAACTGATCACCCGCTCTCGGGCGGCAGGTCAGGTAGCCGCGATAGCCCATTTTGGCAAGTATCTGCACGAGGCCGATGCTGTGGCCGAAGGAGTCCATATTTACGACTATGTCGGGGGTCGTGTCAAATTTCTGCTTAAAATACTCGCGGCCGACGGCTATCTGGCGGACGAAGGTCTCGCCGGCTGGCATAAGGCAATCGGGCTGAAGATACCAACCGCCCATTATGTGCCATTTGCCCTCTTTTACGAGCTTTTGAATGCGGGCAAACAGGTCGGGGGCGTTCTGCTCGATCGCCTCGTAAAGAAGGGCCTCGTTGTGACAGAATATATAATCAAATTCATCGGCAAGGTCAGCGGCAGAGCGAAAGGTCGCTATCGCAGAGGAAATTCCCTCGTCCCACGTCCATTGCCATATCGGGTCTATGTGTGCGTTACATATAAGGTGAAGCTTTTTCATACTTCCCTCCTCGAGTTACGTGTTGAGTAAATTATAACTCACAAGCAAGGCTTTGTCAACAAAAAATCCCCTCGAGAAACATCGAGGGGATTTTTTCGAATTACAATATAAGATAACCTGCGTTGGTATGAGCCTCGAAAAGCTCGTCACACATCGCTATGATATCGTCAATGGAAAGCTCGGCAGCGGTGTGAGGCTCGAGCATAGCTGCGTGATAGATATGCTCCTTTTTGCCCGTTACTGCCGCCTCGATTGTGAGCAGCTGAGGATTGATATTTGTCATATTCATAGCCGCGAGCTGCACGGGAAGTCTGCCGACGTGGGTCGGGTGAATTCCGTCAGAATCGATAAGGCAAGGTACTTCGACACACGCATCGGCAGGAAGGTTGTCGATAAGACCGGTGTTAAGAACGTTGCCGCCTATGCTATACGGAGTATTTGTAACGATAGCCTCCATAATGTGAGAGGCGTATTCAAGTGATCTTTTATGCTCTATATCTCCGCCGTTGAGCAGCTCTTCCTTTTGCTTTGCCCATTTTGCGATCTGGTTTACACAGCGGCGGGGGTACTCGTCAAGCGGAATGTTGAAGCGCTCGATAAGCTCGGGGTATTTTGACTTGATGTAGAAGGGGTTATACTCTGCGTTATGCTCGCTTGACTCGGTACAGTAGTAGCCGAGCTTGTCGATGTAGTCGAAGCGCACCATGTCGCAGTGCTTTTCGCACGCATTTTTCTCTTTGGCAAGGCGACGGATCTCGGGATAGAGGTCGTTGCCGTTTTTGTCGCGGATATCAAGCAACCAAGCCATATGATTTATACCGGCGATCTTCTCGCTGCCGACGGTGGAGTGATCGATGCCAAGCTCGCGGCAAAGTGTTTCGGTGCAGACCTGGACACTGTGGCAAAGACCGACGGTTTTTACGCCTGTGTATCTCTGCATATATCCGGAGAGGATCGCCATGGGGTTAGTGTAGTTAAGGAAATAAGCGTCGGGGCAGACCTCCTCCATATCGCGTGCAAAATCCTTAAGCACGTGGATGGTGCGAAGACCGCGGAATATGCCGCCGATACCGAGGGTATCACCTATGGTCTGACGCAGACCGTACTTTTTCGGGATCTCGAAGTCGAGAATGGTACAAGGATCGTAGAGTCCGACCTGTATTGCGTTGACAACGAATTTTGCGCCCTTGAGGGCGGCCTTGCGGTTTTCCACTCCGCAATAGCGGTCAATTTTCGCCTTGCCTGCATTGAACTTATTATTAAGAGCGGAAATAACGAGATACGACTCGTCAAGGCGGTCCTTATCGATATCGTAAAGGGCTATCTCGAGTCCCTCGGCGAGGGCGGGGGTGAGAAGAGTGTCACCAAGGACGTTTTTGGCAAATACGGTGCTACCTGCACCCATAAAGGTGATCTTCATAAGAGGTTTGCTCCCTTCAATTTTGATTACAATCATATTTTATCACACGATATCAAAATTTGGTATTGATTTTTGTGACGAAAATATGGTAAAATGTTGCTAAAAGGAGGGACGGGCATGAAGGAATACATAATTGCGGACGAGGACAGCTTTGACGATATATCTCCGATATTTGCAGGAGATGAGGAATGTGCGCCGGGGTATCAGTTTGGACCTGCGGTCAGAGATTACTATCTCATTCACTTTTGCCTTGACGGGCGCGGCACATTAAGGGACAAGTACGGCACGCACGAGATAGAGCGCGGCGAGCTTTTTATAATACGTCCGGGCGAGGTGACTGTGTACCGCGCTGACGAGGTTGAGCCGTGGCACTATACATGGATAGCATTTTCGGGCAAAAGGGCCGCAAAATTTAACACGGGGCACTCTGTATACCCATATTCAGAGGAGATCGGCAAAAGATTAAGGCTGATTATTGACAAGGACGACATGGTGCCTGAGCGGTATATTGCCATCTTGTACGACCTTATGTGCGAGCTTATATTTGATGATGGCGAGGGAGAGGACGAGGACAAGCTGCACAAGGTAAGAAAGTATATAAAGTATAACTACATGCACCCCTTACGTGTGGATATGCTTGCGCGGACCTTTGGCTTTGAGAGGAGCTATCTTTTTCGTATATTCAAGGCGCGCTACGGCATGAGCGTCAAGGACTATATAACGAAGGTGCGAATGGAAAATGCCAAAAAGTTGCTTGCACTTGGATACACGGTCGGAGAGACGGCACGGCTTGTGGGATATGATGACGAGTTCAATTTTTCAAAGGCGTTCAAGAAATATTACGGATTGTCGCCGTCTATGATAAAGAAAGAGCTTAATGCATAAGAAAAAACGGAAGCACGGTGCTTTGACGTGTTTCCGTTTCTTATTTTACTGCGCGGATATGTGTTTAAGATATGCGTTTATAAATCCGTCGATCTCGCCGTCCATTACCGAGTCGATATTACCGTCCTCGTATCCTGTACGGGTATCCTTGGCAAGAGTATAAGGCATAAATACGTAGGAGCGTATCTGGCTGCCCCACTCGATGTTTGCCTTGTTGCCCTGAATGTCCTCAATGCGCTCAAGCTTCTCGCGGATCTTGATCTCCATGAGCTTTGCTTTAAGCATTTTGATCGCGGTCTCCTTGTTCTGAAGCTGGCTACGCTCGGTCTGACAGCCGACCACGATACCGGTAGGCTTGTGGACGATACGGATAGCGGAGTCGGTCTTGTTGATGTGCTGACCGCCTGCACCGCTCGAACGGTGAGCCGTGATCTCCATATCCTCTTCCTTGATAACGATAGTGTCGTCATCGTCAAACTCGGGCATTACCTCAACGGATGCGAACGAGGTATGTCTTCTTCCCGAGGAGTCGAAGGGAGATACTCTTACAAGGCGGTGAACGCCGTTTTCACTTTTAAGATAACCGTAGGCATTGATGCCCTCGACCATTATAGTCGCGCTCTTGATGCCTGCCTCGTCGCCGTCGAGCCAATCAACAAGCTTGACGTTGAAGCCGTGCTTCTCGCCCCAACGGGTGTAAAGACGGTAAAGCATAGACGCCCAGTCCTGTGCCTCTGTGCCGCCTGCACCGGGGTGGAAGGAAACTATCGCGTTGTTCTTATCGTAAGGACCGGAAAGGAGAACCTCGATTCTCTTCTTCTCTGCTTCCTGCTCTATAAATTCGGTTTCGGAAACGACCTCGTCAACCGAGTCCTCGTCGTTTGCTTCAATCGCCATTTCGCAAAGTGTATAGGTGTCCTCAAGCTTGGTCACAAGGTTGTTATAGCTCTCCACCTTGTCCTTAAGCTGCTTTATCTCACGAAGCTTCTGTGACGATTTTTCAGCATCGTTCCAGAAATCCTGCACCATGGTTTCACGCTCAAGCTCTGCGGCGCGCTCGGTTGCTTCCTCAATGCGAAGCTGATTGCCAAGCTCTTTTACAACGTCTTCAAGCGCTACGAGCTTTCTTTTTGCTTCTTCAAGCACTACTATCATTAGTTAATATTCCTCTCTTTTGGGCATACTTTCTCATTATACCTAATATTCTAACATAAAATTCAAAAAATGTAAATAGTAACTTTAAATATTGTATTGATTTTTTATCTATTATGTGATATAATAGCCCTGTTAAATATTAAAAGAGAGGTTACACGACAATGACAGTAACAAAAGAAACGCTTATCGGCGATATACTCGACCACGACGTACAGACCGCACAGTTCTTCTTTGAGATCGGTATGCACTGTCTCGGCTGCCCCCACTCCAGAGGCGAGTCGATCGAGGACGCGTGCCTTGTTCACGGCACTGATGCTGATGCTCTTGTAAAGAAGATCAACGAGTTTCTCGCAGCAAAATGAAAAACTCTGCACTAGACGGAAGACTTGCTTCCGCCGCGGGGCTGGTAAGGCAGGGGGCAAGGTTCGCCGATGTAGGCACAGACCATGCCCACCTGCCTTTAGCTCTCTTAAGAGAGGGTCGCATTGAGTGCGCGGTATGCTCGGACATAAACCGTGGGCCGCTCGACTCCGCGATGGCAAACACACGCGAGGCAGGCTTTTTTGAAAAGATAAAATTCGTTTTGACCGACGGTGCGGCAGCACTTGATGGCGAGGGGCTTACCGACGTTGCGATATGCGGCATGGGCGGCGAGCTTATTGCCGATATAATTAACAAGGCGCCCTTTTTAAAGGATAAAAGTGTAAGACTGATACTGCAGCCTATGTCACGCCAGGGGCAGCTGAGGCTGTATCTTCTGACAAACGGTTTTTCAATTATAAAAGAGGTATATTCCTACTCGCAAGGTAAATATTACGTTACAATATGTGCCGAGTATACCGGCGAGAGATATGAGCCCTCGTTATACGAAAGAGAGCTTGGACGTGCCGAATTTCTCGACACGGGGTGTGCCGAATGTCAAGGATACCTTGATGCGCGCCTTCGCGTTTACGAGAAGATCGCGCGAGGAAAGCGCACAGGCGGCGAGGACGAGTGCGACGAGGCACTTTTATATCAATACATAAAGAATTTGAGGAAAGATATATGAACGCAAGAGAGTTTTACGGTGAGCTTACAAAGTATTTTCCCGAGGAGCTGCGCGAGGCGTGGGACAACGACGGAATAATGTGCTGTGCCGATTCATCGGTGGAGATCGAAAACGTGCTGATCACTCTTGACGTGACCGAGGAGATCGTAGACTACGCGATAGAGCGCGGATTTAACCTTATAATATCCCACCATCCGCTCATCTTCAAGCCGCTTGGCGCGATCACCGAGGACAACAACATTTCAAGAAAGATCATCAAGCTTATCAACAAGAACATCACGGTATTCTCCTTCCACACACGTGCTGACAAGGCAGACGGCGGAGTCAACGACATTCTCGCAGAGCTGCTTGGGCTTACCAACGTAGAGCCGTTTGGCGAGGGTGGACTCGGAAGGATCGGCGATCTTGCGGAGGAGTGCGAGCTTGACGTATTCTCCGATCTGATAAAGACCAAGCTTTCGGCTGACGGCATTCGCGTGGCTGACGGCTACGACACGGTGAAGCGAGTTGCGGTAGTCGGAGGCGAAGGAAAGGGCTACGTCAATGCGGCAATTGCCGGCGGAGCTGACACCTACGTTTCCGGACGTATTGGCTACAATGTTATGGAAGAAGCGCCCGAGCGCGCGATAAACCTCATTGAAGCGGGACACTACTACACCGAGTTCCCGATCACCTCATACTTTGCCGAGCTTGTCGGCAAGATCGACGACAGCGTATACATCGAGATCGCCGATTCGAATATGATAAAGATTTTTTAAAGCGATACGGAAGAGCATCGAAATGAGCAAGATGGCATATCCTAAAAGACCCCTTATCCGCAAGCTTGGAACGATAGAATGCAATAACATCGTCGAAACCACGCCACTCGTTTACAAAGGAGAGCTTTACCGTTTCGAAGTCGTAAGGCGCAAAAGCTTCACGGCGGAGAACGCAACTGCCGACTGGCACAGTCTTAACGACCTGCCGTGCTTGCGCTTCGTACACGTAAGAACGAACACCCCGACGCCCTGCTTTGCTGACGGACACACCTTTGGATTTGCGTATGCGGAGGGTGACGTAATGTACGTCGTTACCGGTTCGCGTGCGGATTGGGGCAGCGACGGTTTGGTCTTTTACCGCTCCTTTGACCTCGTAAATTGGGAGCAATATTCAACCCTTGAGCTTCCCGGCTGGAAAATATTCAATATGAATATCGCGAAGATGAACGGCGTTTACACGTTGCTCATTGAAATCAGCGCGCCTGCCGAGGAATGCGGCAAGCCCTTCACGTTCCGTTTTCTGCAATCAACCGACCTTACGAATTGGACGCTGACACCGAGTGACTGCGTTTTTCAGAAGGATAGATATGCCGGAAGCCCTGCGCTTTATGCATTCGAGGGAGATCCATACTATTACGTCGGATATCTTGAGGCGTATCCGAATGAACGCTACGCAAACTGCCTTGCCCGTTCAAAAGACCTTAAAAATTGGGAATACAGCCCCATAAACCCCGTGTTGATGTACGACGATGCAGAGGATAAGAAGATTGGAAGCCCCTTTCTCACCCCCGCAGACCGTGCGCGGATAGATGCCGCGCTCAATATCAACAACAGTGATATGGAGCTTTGCGAGTACCTCGGCAGAACCATTATTTATTACAGCTGGGGCGACCAGAAGGGCACGGAATTTTTGGCAGAGGCCTGCTACGAGGGCGGTATGCACGAATTCTTAAAGGCGTTTTTCGAGCCGTAATTACAGCACAATTAAAAAGACGGATAGCACCGCGATGTCGGTAGGCTATCCGTCTTTTGCTGTTTTATCTTCTTTTTGCTATTCCGAGCTTTTCGATCTCGGCTGTTATCTCGGCGTAGGTGTAGAGCGAGCCGAGGCAAACTATTGCATCGCCGCGCTTATCAGCCTCGTTTACCGCGAGGGCGACTGCCTCGGATATACTTGCGGTGGGAGTGGCGCGCACTCCGTTTTTGGCGAGGGTGGCGGCATACTCTGCCGCTGTGAGAGCGCGAGGGTTATCGGGGGTTATGGTAAAGGCGTAAGATGCCACCCGTGCGAGCTTATTTGCTATGAATTCGTAATCCTTGTCCTTGAGGACGCCGGTTATTACAGCGACCTTGCGCTCACCGAAATAGTGCGCTATGCTCTCGGTGGCACTGGCTATTCCCTGCGGATTGTGCGCACCGTCGAAGATGATGAGAGGCGAGTGGTTTACTATTTCAAACCTTGCGAGCCAGCGTGCCTCTTCAAGTCCGCAAAGGACGTCCTTCTCTTCAATCGGCATACCAAGCACCGCGAGCGCATCGACCGCTTCAAGCACGAGTGCTGCATTCTTCGGCTGGTAAAGGCCGAGCAAATTTATCTTGACATTTTTGTGGTGGCGGTATGAAAAGCGCGTGCCGCGAAGGTCGGCAGAAAGATTTTCGATAAGCGAATAGTCGGGCTGTATAAAGGGAACACCGCACTCCTCTGCCCTCTTTTCTATGACCGCCCCTGCCGAGAGGTCTTCGCCACCGAAGAGGACGGGCGCGGATTTGATTATACCTGCCTTTTCGGCCGCTATCTTCTCTACGGTATCACCGAGAAATGCGGTGTGGTCAAGGGCGATGCCTGTGATCACGGAGAGGACGGGCGTGGTTATAATATTGGTAGAATCAAGGCGGCCGCCCATACCTGCTTCAAGGATAACGACGTCACATTTTTCACGCTTGAAATATTCAAACGCGATAGCGGTGATAAGCTCGAACTCGGTAGGCTTATCTTTCATTTTTTCGGCTATCGGCCGGACGTAATCGGTTATCTCGGCGAGGGTGTCGTTGGGGATATTGGCACCGTTTACTCGCATACGTTCGTTAAAAATTTTGATATACGGCGAGGTATAGAGTCCGACCTTATAGCCTGCGGCACGCAAGACGGAGTCGAGCATCGAGCAGAACGAGCCCTTGCCGTTTGTGCCGGCTACGTGAATAAATTTCAGCTCGTTTTGCGGATTGCCGAGCGCGGCGCAAAGCTCGCGCGTGCGGTCAAGTCCGGGCTTACAAAACGTCCAGCTTATACCGTGTATATACTCGAGTGCTTCGTCGTAGGTCATTTTCTACCTCCTCTTATAATGTCGATCTGCTTGGAGATGCCGCGGTTTTTGAGAATTGCGTAAAGCAGGGGTATCTCGAGGGCGGATATGATAACGTAATTCAAGAGTCGCCAAAGCATAAGTATGATAAGATCCATATCGTACCATGCGGAGAGTCCTATCGTTTTTACGATGACGGAACCTATAAGATGCGCCGTTATCTCGGCGGAGATTATCTTCAAAAGAAGTGACACGCCCCCGGGCTTGTTGAATAAATATCTGAATACACCGGAGATGATGCCTATGAGTGCCGCACCGACGGTTACCAGGGGATTTATGCCGAATCCGACAAGGACACAGCCAAGAAGATCGGCAACGATGCCGACGGCTGCACCCGCTATGGGACCAAACGCGATTCCCGCAAGGACGATGGGCAGATTCTCAAAGCTGAAGCGCAAGACGTCGGACAGGTTTACGGCAAGGTACTTGCCAAGCACGATGCTTGCGGCAGCCAAGAATGCACAGGCGACCATAAGTCGCAATATACGTGATGCTTTGTTTTTTGCTTGCATATAAAAAGCCCTCCTGTACAGATTTACATCTTCCGTACCGTGAGGGCATAAATATGCTATTCATGGTAACAGTGGGATGCGAGGGACACACCGCAAGGAATTTTTCCTTTTCGTCCGTCAAACAACTCCCCGTTTTGACAGCACTTAAACGCGTATCCATCTACTCTGTTAGTATGTATGAAACAAGTATATCATACGCGCGAAAAAAAATCAATACTTAATTTCAAAAAGATATGCCGCTGCACGAATTCGCGCAGCGGCACTGTTATTATTCTACCGTAATGGGCGCAATGCCGTCGGTGAGTCCGAAATGCACAAGGCAAACGTCATCGTCCCAATCCGCAAGCACATCGTGACAGGTATCGTCAACGCCCTTGGGGTGACTGAATACGTTCGACTCGTGATAGAACGCATTTCTACCGACTAAGTAGCTCTCGCCTACCTTAAGGTGATGGGGGCCCTGCATATTGCGCAGGTTGTTGAGTACCGTCAATTCTATCTCGTTCTCACCGAGCTTCAAATACTCGCCAAGAGAAACGCTGTACGGTCCAAACATACACGCGGCAACCTTTTTACCGTTTACGGTGATGTGTATGGAGTTGAGTCCGCGGCCCGTTAACTCGACACGGGTATTGGTGTCGGTGATGTTCACGGTCTTTTTAACGGTGAGTGTGCCTGCGAATTGAGGATAGCCCGAGAAGTCAAGGCTTTCGGTCAAAACGGTCTTCGGGGATTTGGTTATAGCGAAGGAATGGCCGCCCGAGATGGCGTTTTCCTTTACCTTGTACGAATCCCTATCAAGCTCGGTTATCTCACCGGTGATCTTGACACCGAAGTCGCCGACTATGTATATAGGCTCGATCTCAATGTCATAGGAAAGACAGTTAGTCATAGTTTCGCAAACCCAGGAATTGTCGATATGATCAAGAGTTTTCTTGCTTTGGCAGATCGTACACTCAAGCTCTATAACGTTCTCGCCGACCTTTACAAGCTCACGCATCGGAAGACGGCGGAATGATATATCTCTGAAGTCGCCCGCATCACGCTTTTCAAGGGGTTTGCCGTTGACCTTTATGTCGAATATCTCGGGCGTTTCGGTGGTGAGGTATATCTCGCCATCGGGCATTTCATCGACTGTAAATCTGTATATTTGACGTACGTTTACAGGGCGACGCATTGCGTTGACGCGCGGAAGAATGTCGAGCACGTAACCGTTTTCGGCGATCAGCTCGCCGTCAAGATAGTAATCGCATCTGTCAAGGGTGAGGGAGTTGTAGGTCGCGCTCTTAAGCTCCCACTCGCCAAAGAGGGAGAGCTTCTCTTCCTTTTTGGGCTCGGCGGGTATCTGCTTGCCACCGTCATCGACGAGCAAGAGACTTTCGTAAGGGCCAAAGGTGTGAGTGCCGGAGAATGCGTACGTTTCTCCGCTTGTTTGGTCGACGACGAGGTTACCCTCTTTTATCGTAGCGGTAACGGTGGTCGGGTCGGAGTTTACGAAATAATGCACGGTAAAATCGTCGTACTTGCGCATAGTGTAGGTGAGGCGGTTTACGTCGGTGATGGGATTTGCGGGGATCTCATCGACCGTTGTGATCTCACCGCCCGCATTTTTGAACTCGTCAAGCAGGCGCTCGGTGTTCTCGAAGAATACCGTATGCTCGGGAATGATAACGCGCTTGTACTTCATCTTACCGATGACGAGGCAGCCGTCCTCAACTCTGCCGTGACGCTCCATAAGTGTTTCATCTCCGAGGTCGAAGAGTATATGCTTATCCTCGAGGGCGCGCATTTGCGCGATGAATTTATCATCGAACTTGCGAATTTCTCTTGATCTGTCGTAGTTTTCAACGTAGCCGTTGTACATACACCATGCTGAGCTTATCGGGTTGATAAGAAGAGTGTCATTCTCGTATCTTCCCTCGCCGAGTATCATACCTATTCTTGCGACCGTGTCGAAGAATATTTTCGCGTCGTCCCACCAGGGCTGCTGATAGTATATTGCCGCGGGGTAATCGCGCTTTCTGATACCGCGGTTGGAATATCCCTCAAGGTGAGGGCAAAGCAGATTTATACCTCTCACCATCTGCGACTCGTAGATGCGCTTCAGCTCGCCGTGTGATACGTTATGACCGGTGAGAGCAAAGGTTTCGGAAAGGACCTGCTTTTTGCCGAGCTGTGCGCACACAGAGCCGAGCGCGCGACAGGTGTGGAAATCGGATATAGGACGGCCGAGCCAGTCCATACCGGGTATCTGGAAATACTCGTAGTGAGGCATTGCCGCGCCGTTGGTGGGGATAATGAAGTCCATTACCTCTTCGCCGACGAGGTGGCCCGTAAGCTTGTAGCCGTGCTGCTCACACCAATCGTATATCTGCTTGAAGAAGTTCTTTGAGAACTGATCGGTAGTCATCTTCCAATAGTCGAATCTTACCTGCTCGTAGTTGCCAACCTCGAAGAATAGAGAGGGGATATTCGGGATAAGGTCGTAGCCGTATCGCTCTTTGAATTCGGGGGCTGTGATAATGCTCCACGGGAAGCCGGGGCAACGAATAAGCTGCGGCTCATCGGTGAAAAAGCCTTCGATATTATGGCCGCATTTTTCTGCATACGTATCATAAATTTCGTGTATAAATCGCTCGGTAACCTTGGGGTTGAGCAAGTCGACGTAAAGCTCGTTGACCTCGTAGTAGTAGGTGTATTCGTCAGATTCAAGAACAACTCTCTCGGGCTTGCCGTCGTAGTCCTCGGTACGCTTGTAGGTGAGGGCTTTGAGAAGATAATCCTCGCCGAGCTTCAAAAGTCTGCCGTCGCCAAATCCGGAGGGCCAACCGTTTTCATCGTAAGCCCAAGAGCGCATTCCGCGCTTCTCTCCTTCCTCACAAGCGGCATCAACGTTGTCAAACCATTCCTCACCCATATACTCGGTGAGCAGCCCGCCGCGGGCGTGCATAAAATATCCGCCGATGCCCGCCTCGTCCATGACCTTAACCTGACGGCGAGTTTCATTTACGTCAAGCTTTTCGTTCCACGACCAGAACGGAATTGCGCGGTAGTTATTGTCAATCTTCTTAAAATCCATAGCTATTCTCCTAATTTATTTGCGATCTGTTTAAGTCTTTCGGTATCGATGCGCTTTTTGTTGCCCTTTACCGTAATTGTAAGGTTTTCAGGGCGGAAAAGCTCACGTGCCGTATCTCTGATCTTTTCGGGAGTCAAGGCTCTGTAAGCCTCGATCCTATCCTCGAGAGTTTTGTATCCCGAGTCCATTATGTGATTATCGTACGCCATAGTGAAATTGAACTCGCGCATATCGTCGTAAAGCAGGGGCGCGTTGTCAACGTATCCCGCTTTTATGATTTCGGACGGCTCGCGCAGGTTTTTCGCATAATCGTTCAGTATATCAACGGTGATGCTCGCGGCATCGTAAATGTCGCGCTCCTTTACCTCATATCCGAAGTAAAAGCTGCCGATGTTTTTGAACTTTTCAACCGCTCCGCTGGTATCGTAAAAGAGTCCTCTCTCCTCGCTCATCTCTATGAAAAAGGGTGAGGAGTATCCCGAGAGGAGCATATCGTACAAAACGTCCGCTGCGTTATCGTCAAGTGCGGTCATATCCATATCAAACGAGAAGCGAACCGAGGTATAATCTGCGTTTTTTACCGCTATCATAGCATCTCTCTTGCCAAAATAACGTGACACGGGTGCTACGTTAGTGTGGATATCACTCTCTGTGCGAGCTTCGTCAAGCTTGACCGAGCCGATCAAGTCACAAAGGCGTGCAAGGTCATCGTCGCCAAATGAGCCCGTGACGTATATGAAAAGATTTTCTTTTATAAAGACCCTTTTTCTATACTCCTCGAGCCTTGTGAGAGTGATGCGGTCAACGCTTTTGTTAGTGCCGGTTATCGCGCCGGAAAGCGAGGTATCGAGGTAGACACGGGCGGCGGAAAAGGAAGCCATGGAATTCTTCTCATCACTCTCGCGGATCTCCGCCTTTATCCTCTTGCGCTCGGTTGCTATCTCGGCGGCAGTCAGGATTATGGGATTGAAGAATGCGGCTATAACGTCCGCGCCTACGGAGAAATTTGCGCTTGCGCCCTGCGCGTAAAACTGCACCATTTCGGAGTAGGTCGCGGCATTGAATTCCACACCGTATTTATCGAGGGTGGCATAGAGCTTGCCGCCCTTTTGCTTATTTATATTGCGGATAAGAACGTGCTCAAGAAAATGGGTTATTCCCTGCTCGTCAGAGCCCTCGTACATAAGGCCTGCGCGTAGAAAAAGAGATATGCTAAATCCGTGCAAGGCAGGATTTTTATAGCTGTATATTTCTATGCCGTTGCGTGCTGTAATTCTCTGTTCCATCAGATGTTGCTCCTATAAAACGACTCGGCAAGTCTGACCGCGCCTATAGCATCGGCGGCGTAAAAGTCAGCACCGATCATTTCGGCATACTCGGGTGTGAGGACAGCGCCTCCGACCATAACCGCAGCATTCTCGCCTCGGAGAAGATCGATAGTTTCCTTCATCGCGGGAACGGTCGTGGTCATAAGTGCGCTGAGGCCGACAAGAGAGCAATTATGCTTGCGTACGGCTTCAAGAATACACTCCGGCGAGACGTCGCGTCCAAGGTCCAAAACCTCAAAGCCGTAGCTTTCGAGCATCACCTTGACTATATTTTTGCCTATGTCGTGAATATCGCCCTTGACGGTTGCGAGTATCACTACCCTGCCGTCCGATGCTTTCCTCGGCATTTTAGACTTTACACTGTCAAAGGCAATGCTTGCCGCCTCGGCACTCATAAGAAGCTCGGGAAGATATGCACGCCCTGCCTCAAACTCGCGACCGATCTCATCGAGGGCGGGAATTATCTCGTTATTTATAACGTCCAGAGGCGAAAGGCTGCAAAGAAGCTCGTCGGCGATAGCGCCCGAGGAGTCCTTCATACCGTGGCGAATGGCATATTTGAGGGTTGTATTCTGCTTTTTTTGTGACACGGGGGCGGTTGTATCCGAATTTTTGGCTATATACTCGGTACAGCCGACGTCAAGTCCGACAAGCGCGTTATGAGCATAGTAGACGTCCATCATAGCTTCGGAATACGGGTTCATTATGGCGGCAGAGAGTCCGTTTGCAAGAGCGGATGAGAAGAATGCCGCGTTGATCTTATCCCTGACGGGCAGACCGAATGAAACGTTGGATATGCCGAGAGAGGTTTTAATGCCGAGTGAAGTGAGCATTTCTACCGCGCGGAGCGTGGTATTTGCCGCATCCTTATTTGCCGAAACGGGCAGAGTCAAGGGATCGACTATAATATCCTTTTTCTCAATTCCGTACTCTGCGGCACAGGAAATTATGCGCTCGGCTATTCTGACGCGCTCCTCTGCCGTGTCGGGTATTCCGCCTTCGTCAAGGGTGAGGGCGATAACGGTGCCGCCGTATTTTTGGACGAGGGGAAAGACGGCGCGCATTATCTCTTCTTTGCCGTTGACCGAATTTACAAGCGGCTTGCCGTTGTATATTCGCATTGAAGCACCGAGGGTCGCAGGGTCGGATGAATCGAGCTGCAAGGGGGTGTCGGTGACCGACTGTATCTCCTTTACAACTCTGCAAAGCACGGAAGGCTCATCGATCTCGGGCAAGCCGACGTTTACGTCGATTATGTCAATGCCCTTCTGCACCTGCGTGAGAGCCTCGCCGAGAACGTAATCGTAGTTTCCGTCACGAAGCGCGGCTTTGAGCTTAGGCTTGCCGGTGGGGTTTATGCGCTCGCCGATGAGGATGGGACGCGCGGAAAAATCCACCGCGTGAGTGAACGAGGAAACGGTGGTTATATTCTTGATTTCGGGGTATTTATAGGGCACGCTTGAGGTTGCCCTGACAAGTGCGCGGATATGGTCGGGAGTCGTGCCGCAGCAGCCGCCGAGCATACAGGCACCGCTCTCTGCCATAAGCTTCATAACCTTGGCAAAGTCATCGGGTGTGACGTTGTATTCGGTGCGACCGTCCTTGATCACGGGCATGCCGGCATTGGGATTAACGGCTACGGGCAAGGACGAGCGCGACAAAAGTCGGGGCAAAAGCTCAAGCATTTTGTCCGGGCCGAGAGAGCAGTTCATACCTACGGCGCATACGCCCAACCCCTCGAGCATAGCGACCATAGCCTCGGGGGTAGCGCCGGTCATAAGTCTGCCCTTTGAGTCATAGACGTTGGTGACGACTATCGGCAGATCAGATGCCTCACGCGCACCGAGCACCGCCGCCTTGGTTTCGTAGGAATCGTTCATGGTTTCGATCAGTATAAGATCGACACCAAGGCCCTCCGCGGCGGCTACTGTGTCACGAAAAGCGGACAACGCATCCTCAAAATCGAGGTCACCGAGCGGAGAGAGGAGCCTACCGAGAGGTCCGACGTCGAGGGCTACGTATTTATCGGCAGCATCGCCTGCCGCGCGCTTTGCGATAGCAACGGCTTCTCTTATATATTCCTTGTAATTCGGATATTTTAACGGATTTACACCGAAGGTGTTTGTCTTAATAATATTCGCGCCTGCCTCAAGATACTCACGGTGTAAGCGGAATATCTCGTCGGGGTGCGTGAGTGTCCATTCTTCAGGCGGAGTGCCGACCGGCAGACCGCGTGATTGAAGCACCGAGCCTGTTGCACCGTCGAAATAGAGGCGGCCCGTCTTTATCTCTTCAAGAAAATTCTTCTTCATTTTTCTCTGCTTTTCTATGTTTTTGATCGTTGTTTTTGCTACACGGGTGTGGGGTGATGCATTTTAAAGCTTGATACCCATAACCGCGCTCACCGTTTTCATAGGCGTCATAAGTCCCGCCTCGGTAATGCAAACGCCAAGGTGCGAGGGTGCGCCGAGGAAGTCAAGAAGCGCCGCCTGATGCTCGAGAGGAAAATCACCGTATCCGGGACTGAAACGGGGGCGGCAGACAAGGTCGCCCTTGATCTCTGCCTCGGCAACGTCGCACGCCGCTTCGGCAAGGGCGGAGGCAACGGCATCAAATATAAACGCCTCTGCGCGCGAGGTTTTTGACAGGCGCGCAAGAAGTCTGTCAAGCTCGACACCGAGTGTGACGACAAAGAGGAATGCCTCGGGCGCACCGTCGAGATTTTTCACGAGAGAAGAGCTTGAAACGTCGGAAAAACCGAGGTTTACCACGCCCTCGTCAGTGTAAGATAACTTCACACGGGTGACGGCATAGCGTGGCTCGGCAGTTTGAAGCACTGCCTCAAACACTCTGTAAAGCTCGGGGTCGGTGTGCGAGCATCTGCGCCCCAAGCGAGCGGAAAGCTCGTTGTCGTCTATCGCTATCTTGCGTTTATCTATATCGTGATATTCAGCACTTATCATACCTGTTTTCCTTCCCTTTTACGCAAGGATGTGCGAGATGTTATTCTTTATCGCTGCGGCAACGTCAGGCTTGTTCATTGAGTAGACGTGGACGGCATTGAAGCCGTTGGCATACAGGTCTATTATCTGCTCGGTTGCGTAGGCGATGCCCGCCTGCTTCATAGCGAGGGGGTTATCTCCGTAGCGGTCGACAAGCCTTATAAATCTTTGCGGCAGCTCGTTGCCGGATATGGAAATTATGCGCTTGATCTGCGCGGCGCTCGTGACCGGCATTATACCCGGAACTACGGGCACGTTCACCCCTGCTCTGTAAAGTCGGTACATAAAGTTGTAAAGTATGTTATTGTCGAAGAACATCTGTGTGGTGAGGAACTCACAGCCTGCCTCGACCTTGATGCGAAGCGCATCGATATCGCGCGCGCCGTTTGCGCTTTCGGGATGTCCCTCGGGATAGCAAGCGCCGCCGATGGTAAAGCCGCCGAATTTAACTATTTCCTCAATAAGCTCACTTGCGTACTTGTATTCGGCAAGCGGACGATCCTCACCCTTGGGAATATCACCGCGAAGCGCGAGAATGTTCTCGATGCCCCTTGACGAGAGGTCGGTGAGAAGCTCGCGTATTTGCGAGTGGGTGGATGATATGCAGCTGAGGTGCGCAAGGGGTGTAACGCCGCGGCCGAGAAGATCGGATGCTATGTCGGCGGTGTATTTCGACGTGCCGCCACCTGCACCGTAGGTAACGCTTATATAGGACGGAGAGAGATCCGCTATTTTGTGCGTTGCGTCAAGCACACTCTCAAGCTTGTCGGTGGTTTTCGGCGGAAAGACCTCAAACGAGAGCGTAGGGGTGCTTGATCTGATTATATCTGTAATGCGCATTGGTATGCCCCTTTCGGTTGCGTTTTTCTTTATTCTAGCACAGTTTATCGAGATATGCAAGATATTTTTTTATTGCGCGAAAATATTAACGCGCACGCGCTTCGGTGATTGACATTTTTGAAAATAGGTGGTAGAATATTAGAGGCTACCCCAGGAGGTTGAAATGCTACCCGAGAAATTCACAGAAAGAATGAAGCCCCTGCTCAACGGCGAGTGGGAAAAATTTGCCGCGGCGATGGACGAGGATGCCGTGCGCGGCGTAAGAATAAACAGAATAAAAATAGACCCGGAGCAATACGCGGCTACGGCTCAAAAAAAGCTTAAGCCCATCTCATACTACCGCGACGGATTTTACTATTGCTCGGACGAGCCGGTCGGAGCTTTGGCAGAGCATCACGCAGGAATATACTATATGCAAGACCCCGGTGCTATGGCGAGCCTCGCGGCAGTAGATATTCCCAAGGGTGCAAGGGTGCTTGATATGTGCGCAGCCCCCGGAGGAAAGTCGGGTCAGGCAGCGGCAGCGATAGGCGACGACGGCTTTCTTTTGTCCAACGAGTTCGTGCCGAAAAGAGCAAAGATCACGGTCGGAAACTTTGAAAGACTGGGTATCAAGAACGCCTTTGTAACCTCGCTTGACACCGCGGAATTCAAAAAAATGTACCGTGCGTTTTTCGATTTTGTTATAGCGGATGTACCCTGCTCCGGCGAGGGAATGTTTCGCAAAAACGAGATAGCCGTATCCGAATGGAGTGAGGAAAACGTGCGCCACTGCGCAAAAAGGCAGCGAGAGATAATCGAGAATGCCGCGCCCGTTGTTGCGCCGGGCGGATATATCATTTATTCGACCTGCACCTTCTCGACCGAGGAAAACGAATGCGTGGTGCTTGACTTTTTGCGTGAGCATCCCGACTTTGAGCTTGTGCCGGTAAAGGACGAGTTGAAGGCGGTTACCGCAGACGGTGTATCGGTAGAGGGCGACGTGGACGGAATTTTGCATAATTGTCGCAGATTTTACCCACACGTATCGCGCGGAGAAGGACAATTCGTAGCCTTAATAAGACGCAAGGATGCGGAAGATACGCCAACAATTCTTTACAAAAACAAGGCGCGCGAGCTTGACAAGAGCGAAAGGGCAACCGTAGACGCCTTTCTCAAAGACACCCTTGCCGAGCCGATAGCGGCAAAGCCGTATAAGGTCGGAGAAAACATCGTTTTAATTTCACACGGGGTGCCTGTTCCCGAGAATTCTGTCTTTTCGGCAGGCGTGCTTCTCGGCGAGATCAGGAAATCGGTTCTCACCCCGCACCATCAGTTCTTTTCCGCATACGGATATGCCTTTAAAAGAAAGATCGAGCTTTCGGACAAGGCGGACGAGGTGCGCAAATACCTGCACGGCGAGGAGATAGACAACACGGCTCTTGCGGGCGGTTGGTGCGTGATCACCTACCTCGGCGCTTCACTTGGCGGCGGCAAGGTGGTTGGCGACAAGATCAAAAATCACTACCCCAAGGGACTGAGAAACAAATAAATCAAGCACTTGAAAATATTAAAATTTAAGGAGATATAACACCATGGAAAACAAAATTCTTGCAAAGGTAGGCAGCCTTACCGTAACCGAAGCGGAGGTCACCGAATTTATTGCCGGTCTCGGTCAGCGCGGCGCGGCATACAACACCCCCGAGGGCAGACGTGCGGTTCTCAATCAGCTTGTTGGCAATAAGCTTCTGTTGCTTGACGCACAGAGAAATCTTTACGAGGCGGAGAGCGAATTCCGCGCGCAGCTCGCAAGACTCAAGGAGGATCTGCTTATCAACTATGCGGCAGACAAGGCAATCGCCTCCGTTAAGGTAACCGAGGCGGACGTTAAGAAGTATTACGAGGAGAACAAGGAGCAGTTTGTGACCGGCGAGTCGGTAAACGCATCTCACATTCTCGTTGCGACCGAGGATTTGGCGCTCGAGGTGCTTGGAAAGATCAAGGGCGGCGAGATGACCTTTGAGCAAGCGGCAAAGGAATACTCCTCCTGTCCTTCCAAGGAAGCGGGCGGAAGCCTTGGAGATTTCGGCCGCGGTCAGATGGTACCCGAATTCGACACCGCTGTATTCGAGATGAGCGTTGGAGAGATCACCGAAGCTCCCGTAAAGACCCAGTTTGGTTACCACCTTATCAAGCTCAACGCAAAGAACGAATCTCAGGCTCTTGCATTTGAAGAGATACGCGGAGACCTTGAGCAGATGATGTACAACGAGAAGCGCAGAGAGGCTTACGAGCGTAAGATCAACCAGCTCAAGATCATGTATCCCGTAGATATCCTTACCATTTAATATGGAGAGCGCGGATATTACCAAAAAGCGACTTTTAGATCTGGCGAAAAGATCGTATGACGGCGGCTACTTTCTGTTCAGCGATTTTCTTGATCTTGCGGGGCAAGCGGATCTCGCCGCCATAGGCGCAACACTTCCAAGAGGATCATACACCACCTTTGGCGGAGCTATGGGAGCGGAGCGCGTAATGGCGAGATTCGGAAACGAGGACGAGCTTGGCTACTCCGAGGACTTCCCTATCGCTTGCATCAAGTGCGAGCCGAAGTCAATGAAATTTGCGGACAAGCTGACTCACCGCGACTTTCTCGGCGCACTGATGAATCTCGGAATCGAGCGCTCAACCCTCGGAGATATAGCTATCGTTGACAACGTAGGATATATCTTTGCGAAGAGGGATATGTGTGAGTTTATAATCACCGAATTGACAAAGGTGAAGCGCACCGACGTTATATGCTCCGTAACGGATGACATTCCCGAGGGAGAGCTGTACAAGACCGAGCGCAAGACCGTTCAGGCGGTGGGTGAAAGAGTGGATGCGATAGTCGCAAAGGTATTCTCTATTTCACGCGACGAGGCACTCTCATACTTCAAGCGCAGGCTGGTTTTTGTTGACGGGCGACAGCTTGAAAACAACTCGTACATCCCAAAGGTCGGCGAAAAGGTCAGCGTGCGCGGACTCGGAAGATTTATATATCTCGGATATCAAACCCACACAAAAAAGGGAAAACTCAATATAGAAGTCGATCTTTACGTCTAAAATGGCGTTTGGTCGCAAAAAAATGGCTACGGTGATTAAAAACCGTAGCCATTTTTGTTTTTTATCAGTTTCCGTTGGCGGTATCGACGATCTTGCGGATCGGTACGTTTACGTCGCCTGTAATAAGGGATACAAGCTTTTTCTGTATCTCTTTTGAGATAACCGGAGCGGTGATGCGATAGAACTTTTCGACCAGCCAATCAACCCCGATATTTTCACACGCCTCCCCCCTTGGCTCGCAATTCGGAGAGGTGTAGACCTTGCCGTCCTTGGTATAGATCTCGGCACGGCAGATACGTCTTGCGGGGAATTTTCCGTCAAGCTCCTCGTCAACCTCGAACACAAGGTTCTTCATCATCGAAAGCACCTTCGGGTCGTCGAGATTTTCGGGCATTACGCGCTCGATTCCGAAGTCGCCGTATACGATAGATGAGGCAACGGGGTATGCGATATTGTACTGTGCCTCGTCAGCGGTCTTGGGCTCGATCTTCGAGAGAAGGGTTGCTCTTTTAAAGGTCTTTATGACGACCTTTTCAACGTCGGTATAGGTGATGCCGTTCTTTTTCATAGTGTCGACGCAGGCATCGATAGCGGGGTGCGCCCATCTGCAACAGGGATAGGGCTTGAAATAAAGATCCATAACCTCATACTTCGTTCCGAGGTCGTCAAGGTAGTGCTTATATTCGTCCGCTTCAAGAAGATTTTTATTGCCGGTAAAGCCGCAGGATGCCGCCTTGATGGCGAGCGCGCCGATCATAACACCGAACGGCACACCGTCCTTGTTCATCGAGGGGTACTCAACGCTTCTGATACCGGGAACGAGGGGAGCGTTGAACTCGGCAACGGAGAGAACGTTGTTCATCTGTTCCTTTGTGAAGCCGTAGATCCTGCCGACGCCGGCGGCAACACCGACAGCACCGAACGTGCCGCTCGAGTGCGCGTATTTGTAGTAATCCATTATTGCCGCGCCGCTGCGTATGGTTGCCTCGTATGCGACGAGCATCGCGGTGAGAAACTCACCGAGGGTGAGATCCTTCTCATACGATGCGGCAAGTATCGCGCCGACGAAGGACGTGCCGGGATGGGCTCTGGTCATATTATGGCCGTCGTCTATGTCGTAGGCGTTTGATGAATGGCCCATAGCGGTGGACGCACCCATAAAGTTGAACTTCTTTTCAGATCCGACAACCACAATATCACCGCTGCCGTACAGCTCCTCGGCAAGCTTTAAGCCAACCGCAAACTGCTCACTCATACTGCCACAGAGGAGCGCGCCCATAAGGTCGACGAAGCAACCGCGCATACGCGACTGCACTTCCGCCGGAAGATCCTCCCACTTGGTGTCGAGTATAAATTTTTCAAGCTTGTAGTCGGTAGTAAAAATCATAATTCCTCCAACACAGACAATTTCCGTGAAAAACAGTTTTTACAAAAGAGATTTAGTCGGCGTGCAATGAGAAGCTCCACTCGTCGAATATGGGGGTGTAGGTATCCTTCATGCTGACAGGGCAAGTCATGGTTACGACGTAAAGCAGCTGCGAGCCGCGGAAGATAACGTGATAGAAGCATTCGTCCTCAAGGTCAGCCTCTTCCTCCTTTGAGTCGTCATACTTCCAATCGTAGATTATGACGCTGCGGTCGAGATCCTCGTAATACGTATCGCTCGAGAGGTTGATGTCGTACCATACCATAAATTTGGTGCTGAAGCTCTTTATGGAGATGTCGGCGTCAAGCTCAAGGTCCTCCACGAGCTGCTCGGGGCTGTAAGTCTGGAAATAGAAATACGCGTATCCGTCGTAGTAGCAGAACTCGGCATAAGGAACGGTCAGCTTTCTGTATTCCTCGGGGAGCTTGTAGTGAAGTCCGTAATTGTAATACTCTCCGGTGAACTCCTCTTCGCCGCAAGAGCACACCGATCCGATGATCGAGAGCAACAAAAGAACGGTTACAACGGTTTTTAAAATTCTTATCTTCATATTATGCCTTTCAGTTTAAATATACAAAATCGAGTCCGCGCTCGCCCCAATAGTACATAGCGCAGTTGCGCCAATTTTCATTGACGTACACGGTAAAGCCGGCGGCGACACCCACGAAATCGGCAGGGGGTGCTATCGCCTCGGAATCGGGGTAGTAAATGTAAAGCGATCTGAGGCTTGATGCGCCCTTGAATGCGCCGTTCATTATGTTGCGCACGTTGGTATCCTCGGTAAGAATGAGCGTTTCAAGAGCCGTGCCCTCGAATGCTCGCGCACCGATGTGAGTAACCTTGTAGGTATCGTAACCGAGCGGAACGGTAAGGGTGGTGAGGTGCTTGTACTCATCCTTTACGCCCGTTATCATATACGCGCCGTTATCAAGAGCGGTGTAGTCAAAATACTTTGCGTTTTCGTCATCGCCAAAGAAGCGCAGATCGATCTCGGGAAGTGCGGGGGGCTCGGGGATCTTTTCGGTAACCGCGGTGGGAATACCAATCTCAAGGAGAAGGTCGCGCGTAAGCTTTATGCTTCTCGCGGTCACACCTGCATCGTTTAGATGGAAGTTGGTATCGTAGAAATAACCCGCATCGAGAATGTAGTCGTTTATGTCACTTATGAACGTACAATTGATGCTATCCTGCATAAATGACTGGAATTCTGCGATACGTTCATCACTTTTTGTGTCCTCGGCGATCGACAACTCGTTCACGGGACACCAGGAAAAATAGACGGTTGCGCCCTTTCTCTCACAGAATTTTACATACTCGTTAAGGTAATCCTCAAATTCGGGATCAAGTATTTCAGCCGACAGATTTACGGCGGTGTTGGGGTCGTAATAGAGGGACATTACGTTCTCTACCCTCTCGTAAACTATATCGCCGTATTCATTGAAATTGTCGCGGTCATACGCGCCCGTGGTAGAGGGGGCTGTGCCGCTTTGGATATAGGATATTTTATCGCCCGCGAAATCCCAAGTAGCACCGAGAAGCGAAAACAGATGCTCACCGGGAATGCGCGAGAGAATATCAAATCTGCCGTCGGTTGCCTCAAGGGTCGTTTCGGCATTAAAATACATCGAGAGAGTCTGTGCATCAAGCTCGGGGGCTAACACGATAACGTCGCCCTCTTTTATGAAGTCGCGCGAGAGGTCAAGCATAAGCTTAGTACCGAGGGCGGCATACACTCCAAAGTTAACGACGGGCATACCCGTGTAACATTCTATGAGCGCGCTATCAAGTCCGAACGCGACTGACGAGCCGCCGAGAACCACTATTTTCGGCTCGTCTATCTCGGCGAGCCTATCGACCTTGTCGCACAGTACCGACGTAAACGTGTCGCCGTACTGCCTTGGCAAAGCGAATGCAAGCGTGGGTACTGCCGCAAACGGCAGGATGATAACGAGAATAGCCGCAATAATTTTGATCGTGATCTTAAATCTTCTCATATCGGCCTCCTCAGAACTGGAAATAGATGAACGTGCTGATCATATCCTTTGAGAGCAGGAGCGCCCAGCAAAGAAGCACGATCCAAGTGAAATATACAAATCCGCCGTGACCGACGAGGACGTCAGAGCCGTCCGCCGAGTCGTCGTAGGTAAGCATACGGTCGATAAGGAAAAGAAGCAGCACGGACGCGACCATAAGGAGTGCGGTCGTCAGATCGATGCCCATCGCGGAAAGAGTTGTGCCAATGCCGCCACCCGTGAAGGAGAAGAGGGTCTTGACAAGATGCAAGGCATCGGACATTGAGTTAGCGCGGAAGAATATCCACGCGAAAGCGACGAGAATGAAGGTTATGATACGTCTTGGCCACACAACGAGCGGCGAATCGGGAGCTTTGCCTGCCTTTTCGATAAGACGTGCACGCGGCTTTGCGGTGAGGTTGCCGACTATTTGATATATGCCGTGCAAAGCACCCCAGACGACAAACGTCCAGTTAGCGCCGTGCCAAAGGCCCGATACCATAAACACGATAAAGAGATTTAAGAGGTGTCTTGGACGGGAGCAGCGGCTGCCGCCGAGTGGGATGTAGAGGTAATCACGGAACCAGGACGACAAGGAGATGTGCCAGCGTGCCCAGAATTCCTTGATGGTGGTAGCGGAATAGGGATGATCGAAGTTTTTCATAAGGCGGATGCCCATGATGCGTGCGCAGCCGATAGCGATATCGGTATATCCTGAGAAATCGCAGTATATCTGGATAGCGAAAAGGACGGTTGCGATGACGATGGCAAGCGAGCCCGCCTCGCCGGGAGAGTTATA
This sequence comes from Eubacteriales bacterium, assembly GCA_045576315.1. Taxonomy (GTDB): domain Bacteria; phylum Bacillota; class Clostridia; order Oscillospirales; family CAG-272; genus UBA1740. Next base: position 38,181 of record JAZNGE010000036.1, read on the forward strand.
TACCGAATCGACAGCACCCGAAAGCAGATCGGCAACGCAGACCTTTTTGAAAAATCCGACGAGCATATGCTTTGCGCCCTTGATGGCATCGGGGGTTGACCACGGATGCGGCTCGCGCAGCTGAGGGATAAGATTGTCCGGGCGCTCGATCGGGCCGGCAACAAGCTGGGGGAAGAACGATACGAAGAGCGCGTAGAAGAAGAAATTGCGCTCGGACTTTACGTCACCGCGATAGACGTCGATAGCATACGAGAGCGTCTGGAAGGTGTAGAAGGATATGCCCACGGGGAGCATAAGATCGAGTATCAAGGGATCTGTGGGAGATCCAAACCAACCGACAGCCGTGCTTATCGCGGAGGATATAAAGTTGAAATATTTGTAGAAGAACAAAACGCCAAGAGATGCGACCAGTGTCACGGTAATGGCAAGGCGTTTGAGTGCCACCTTATCGGTTGTATCGATAATGCGTGAGCTGACCCATGAGATAAGTGTCGTGCCGAGGATCAAGAATACAAGATCGGGGCTGTAACACATATAGAAGAAGTAGCTCGCCACAAGAAGCATCGGCCACCTCGTCTTTTTAGGCAAGACGAAATAAAGAAGAAGGACTATCGGATAAAAGAGGAGAAACTCCCATGAATTGAACGTCATTTATCTTCCTCCCTTCCCTTTTTTCTGCGCTTTATCTCGAAAGCGAGGGTATATACAAGGAGGCTTGTCATAAACGCGAGTGCCAAAAGCTCGAGCGGTGCGCCGTTAAAGAGCAAGGCAAAAACAAGAACTATATGTAAAGCTATGTTTACGAAATTTATAATTGTGCTTCTTTTGTCCGAGAAGAGTACGGATAGCACGTGCAGCGCAAGGATGCCGACCGAGGTGAGTGCGGCAAGGATAATAAGTAGCGTTTGCATTAAGCTCTCCTTTCGTTTTTGTTACACGGGTGGGGACTATTCAAGAAAATCCACTCTCTCAAGCGGTGTGCCGTTTGATCCCTCCTCGAAAAGACAGCCGTCAAAATCGGTGCCCTTTGAAAGATATGCGTTATAGCTCTCAAATCCGAGCTTTTCAGCGATATCGAGGTAGAGATTATAGGTTCTGTACGCTCTTCCGTAATCGTTTACGTGGAAGGCGCAGTCATAGAAATACTTGTGGTTATAAACGTAGTCGACAGCGCTGCCCAAAAGGCCGTCGAAATCGTAGAGATCCATAATAAGTGCATCGTAGTTGAGTATCCACTCGGTGTTTCTTGCCGCCTCGACGAGTGCGTAGGCATCGGCAGGAGCAAAGCCGAAGTATACCTTTGCGCCACTCAATTTTGCCTTATTGATAACGAAATTCATTCTCGCGACCATCTCGGGCGTATCGATAGAGCGCCATGCGGGGTTGTTGAGATCGGTATAATCCTTGAGGCCTGCCTGCTCCTCTACGTTGTTCCAAGTACCCTCGTTCATAGACTTATATCTGTTGTTAAGGGTGATGTAGTAGGAGTCTATGTATCTTGACTCGTCAAGATATGACTGACGGTTAGGATTCTGATAGTCACCGTTTTTATCGGTGCCGCGCCAGCCTGCATCGTTAGTGCTGCCGTTGCGGCAGAATTCCTCATACTTACGCTCTTTTGTGGTATAGTTATAATCCTGATTGAGCTCGGTAATAGAGGAGAAATAGCCGTAGTAATTGGAGATGTCAAAGTATCTGTAAAGATTGTTCATTCCCTCGAGGTTGCGTATCATACGCCAGGAGAGATAGCCCTCGCCCATCATGTACGAGCTGTTCTCGGGGGCGTAAACGAACACGTCGTCGTCATTGGTGTAATGAGAGAGTGCCTCAAGGTATACAAGACCGGGACGGGGACGGGTCGTGCCGAAATTGATAACGGTATACTCGCCGTCAAAGAGTGCCTCCATATATTCGGTGGCGAGTCCCTGATAGGTGGACGAGCCGGAGATTATGATGACCTTTTTCTCATCCCTTGCGGCGAGGAAGCGGCAGAATTTAACCGCGAAGGCGCCGTCGGTGCTGTGAGAATCTCTCGGTGCCATGGTGGCACTCAAAATAAGAGTCTTAAAGGAAGAATAGGTTGCCGCATCAAATGCTTCGTCATAGATCTGATATATGCTGCTCGGCAGGTACATCGTATTAAGCGAGGAGCAATTGACAAACGCGCCATTCTCGACAAGCTGCAAGGTCTTCGGGAGAATGAGCTCGGTCATTTTTTTGCCGGTGAATGCGCCGCCGGCAATGGCGATAACCTTTTTGCCGCCGAGCATCTCGGGCACGGTAACGCTGTCGGCGTTGCCGTTATATGAGGTAATGATGACGCCGCTCTCGCACCAATCAGGTGCGTACTTTGCGCTTGCGGGCTTTGTCATCGTGTAATTATCAAAGCTGAAATCACTTTCGGGTGCGCCGGCAGACCAAATGCAGTAAAGCACCGGATAGCTGTCGTCACCTGTGTTGGTATAGAATTTCGAGCCGAGGCTGTATGCTTCACCACTTCCGTCGGGCTTGGTGTTATATTCCTTTAACACGTATCCGTCACGGGTGAACGTGCCGTCATCCCAGAACAGAGATGCGCACTCGGCAAAATCGTAATACTCGGGAAGCAGGGTGACCTTAACGCGATCTGCGTCGACCTTGGCAAGATAGAAATCGTTAACCGCCATATTGCGAGAGGAAACGTTAAGCACGCCGCCGTTGAGGTCGTAGTAGTAGACGTTAGAGTCGGTGTAGTTGGCGTAAACGACCAACGCGCCGTTATCCACAACGTCGGGTGAAATACGGAAGGTGTACTCGCGCTCGGTGGAAACGATATCCGCACCTGCCTTGGCGCTCTTGCCAAACGTCCAGCCGAGGAATATACGGTCCGAGTCGCCTGCCGATACGGTTATCTTTGTGCCTGCCGTGATCGAGGACGAGGGGCCGGGGACGGTGGTATCCTTATCTGTGCCGTTGAAGGAATAAACGTATTTTACACTAGTGTCGTAGCCAAGGTATTCAACCGCGAACTGAACGGTGGTACGCGCGGTTACGTTCTCTATCTTCAATTTGCCGGTAAGCGCGTCATAGGTGCCGTGGCTTGTCGATGCAAAGGCATAACCGTCCGCTATCTTAATAACGAACTCTGCCGTGCCGCCCTCTGCGACGTCAATCGGATTTTGGGTTATAACGGAAAAGCCGTCGCTGACACCGACCATAACTCTGTACGTGTCGGGCTCGTTTGCCGGCGGCTCGTCACCGCAGGAGATCATAATAAATAAAGATGCGATAAAAAGGAGTACGATAAGAAGGCTCTTTTTCATAATTCAAATCTTCCCTTCAATTATAGAATGCTCCGTCTGCTATGGTAAAGAATTGCTCGCGCCAAACGCCCTCAAGAACAGACGGAGTGGCGTAAAGGACCGAAAAATACGCATACGGTGTGCTATAAAACGTGACCATGCAATAAAGCTTAGTTCCTGTTTCTGTGCTGTAATAGGTGAAATACGGTATGTCGCCATAGAGGTTTACCTCGGAGTCGACACCGCTTTTATTTAAGCAAAACTCGGCAAAAAGATCAGCGGTAAGATACCCCGGAATGCTCTCGCTTTCATAGGAGTACCTGGTTATCGCAACGGTAACCTCACCGTTTGTCATAAGCATATCCGAATTCGTTGGCTCTACCTCGTAAAAATCCTCGGGTAGCGGAAGATTGAACTCGGCGTGAGTGAAAACGTTATCCTTGCCGCAGCTGATGGCAAAGGCAATAAGAACTGTACAAAGCAGCAACGCAAGAGTACGCTTAATCATTGCGCGTAGCCTCCGTTACTATTTTCGCGGCGTCATCGAGTATAATATCAGCGCCGCTCTCACGAAGCTCAAGTACGGGGCGGTATCCCCAAGAAACACCGACGGTCTTGTAAACTCCCGCGTTCTTTCCGGTAAGGATGTCCACACCCGTGTCACCAATATACATAACCTCGTCGGGTGAAACACCCAGCTCGTCAATGGTGGACAAAAGGGCTGTGGGGTCAGGCTTGAGGGGTACTCCCGCTCTGCCGCCGTGGACTACGGAGAATTTATCCTTAAAGAACTTTGCGACTATATCCGTGGTTGTAGGGTCGGGCTTGTTTGAAAGAACCGCAAGACGAAGTCCTGCTGCGACGAGCGAATCTATCATATCCGTCACGCCGTCATAAGGCTCTGTGAGATAGAGGGTATCCGCATCGTATTTGGCGTTATATGCCTTGAGCGTGCTTTCGGTAAGCGCCGCATCGTCTATGCCCTTGGATTTAAGAGTAGAGCTTATAAGGTGGCGCGCACCGTGACCGATAAACGAGCGGCACTCATCGGTGCTTATTGGAGAGAGCCCTATCTCGCCTATCGTAAGATTGACGTAATATCTGATGGTATTAAGCGTATTAAGCAGCGTTCCATCAAGATCAAAAATACATGCTTTAATCATTTATTTTGCTACACGGGTGCGGCTTATGCCGCATATTTACGTGTTTCCTTTAAATTTTTTCGAGCTTGGCGAAGGTCGCCATAAGCTTCTTTGTCTGTCCGTTATCGAAGCTGACCTCGTAGAGTATATCGCCGCCCATATCCCTTGCGGAAACTATCACGCCTGTGCCAAACATTGCGTGTCTGACACGGGTTGAGGGGGCAAGCTTTTCAAGCCCGAAGCCCTGCGCGCCCTTTTTGGCAGCGGCGGGTCTAGTGAATATATCAACGGGTCTGTTAAGCTCACTTTTTGCGGAGTGTTCAACGCGCGGACGGTAGGGGGTGTTATAGCCTGTGTTACGCGGAGGAACTTTTTTAGGCGCATCGTGGCTAATAAGCGTTTCGGGAATTTCTTCACGTACGAATACGGAGAGAGGATTGTATGCCGTCCTGCCGTACATCATACGAGATTTCGTATGTGTGATGTACAGCTTTTCCTTTGCTCTTGTAACGGCAACGTACATAAGGCGGCGTTCCTCGCTCATCTCGTCTGCCTCGCCCATATTTTGTGAGGATGGGAAGATGCCGTCCTCCATACCTGCGAGGAACACGATCGGGAACTCAAGTCCCTTTGCCGCGTGAATAGTCATAAGCACTACGGCATCCGCATTCTCATCATACTTGTCAACGTCGCTGACAAGGGATATTTCCTCGAGGAATTCGGCAAGGGTGCATTCATCGCCCGCATCCGCAACTCGCTTCTCGTACTCGACGGCGGCGGTAATAAATTCGTTTACGGTATCTATTCTGCCCTCGCCCTCAAAGCCCTCTGCTTTGAGCATATCGTAGTACCCCGTGTCGTGAAATACCGACTCAATAAGCTCGGACGGGCGGGTCTTGGACGCCTTTATACCCTCGATCAGTTCAACGAACGCGATAAGCTTATCCGCACTCTTTGACAGCACGTCAAATTCACGCGCGTTCTTCATTATATCATACATTGACCGACCTGTCATCGAAGCGATCTGTTCAACCGCGTCTACGGTTGCGGTGCCTATTTTACGCTTGGGCTCATTGATTATACGTTTAAGTCGAAGGCTGTCAAGCGAAGAATTGATGACGGAAAGATAAGCGATCATATCCCTTATCTCTTTGCGGTCGTAGAACCTGGTCGCGCCGAGAACTCTGTATGGCATAGCACTCTTTGCGAATGTGGTCTCAAGAGAGCGCGCAAGCTCGTTTACTCTGTAAAGCACGGCAAAGTCGGAATATTTACGTCCGCCCTCGCGCACAGCGTGCATTATTTTATCTATTATGTATCTGCCCTCGTCATTCTGATCGTAGGTTTCGCGCAGGGTTATCATCTCTCCCCTGCCCTTATCCGACCAGAGCTTTTTGGCGTGGCGGTCATCGTTGTTGCTTATAACGGCGTTTGCCGCGTCGAGTATGGTTTCGGTCGAGCGGTAATTCTGCTCAAGCTTGACAATGCGAGCCTCGGGATAGGTCTTGTCAAAGTTCAGAATATTCTCAACGGTAGCACCGCGGAAGCGGTATATGCTTTGATCATCGTCACCGACGACCATTATATTTCTGTATTTATCGGAGAGGAGCTTGGTGAGGACGAACTGTGCGTAGTTGGTGTCCTGATACTCGTCGACAAGGACGTATCTGAACTTGCGCTGATAGTATTCGCGCACCTCCTCGTCCGCCTCGAGAAGCTCAACAGTCTTCATTATTATATCATCAAAGTCGACGGCATTGTTTTCCATCAGCTTTTTCTGATAAAGAGTATATATTCTTACTATATCGCGGCTTCTCGGATCTGACTTTACGTCTATGCTGTCGGGGCCCTCAAGTCTGTCCTTTGCCATACTGATAGCGTTACAAACAGCCTTGGGCGCAAGGCGCTTTTCGTCGATCCCGAGCTCCTTCATACAGATGGTGACCATACGCTTTTTGTCATCGGTATCATAGATGGAAAATCCGTCGTGATAGCCGAGTCTGTCACCGTACTTACGGAGTATGCGCAGGCACACCGAGTGGAACGTGCCCGACCAGATCGAATCAGCCGTGGCGGGATCCTCAAAAGTCGCACGGAGTCTGTCCTTTATCTCCTTTGCCGCCTTATTGGTGAAGGTGATGGCAAGAAGATTCCAGGGCGCGCAGGGCGCGGATATGAACTCGGGGAGTATGTAGGCAATATCCTCGGAATCCATTTCATACGCGTTTTCAAGCGCGGATACAGAGCCCTCGTTAAGCTCGTCGGCAATATCGGTAGAATGATACGCGTTGCCGTACTTAATAAGATATTCAATTCTGTTTACAAGCACGGTGGTCTTGCCGCTGCCTGCGCCCGCAAGCACAAGCAACGGGCCGTTGGCCTGAAATACAGCCTGACACTGCTCAGGGTTCAAGCGCGCACCGTATACCTTCTCAAACAGCCTTCTTTTAGCTGCTAAATACCTGTTTTTAAGCTCTTCCATTTATATCTGTATTCTCTCGCTTCAGTTTTTCGTCCAAAATACGAACAGTATATTCATTGCTTCGTATTTTTTGTTTGTTAAACGCAACTACGAAACATTTGCACAATGCCCGTAAAGCTACCGAAATCCGTTTTGGAAATTTATGACAAAACACGTTTTCCACATTTTGAAATGTTGAAATTGTGGAGAACTTTTTGTCGAAAAAAGATTTTTTGCTAGGATTTTCAACACAAAAATGATCCGCCGCACAGAGTTTTCCACATTTTGTTGATTTAGCCGTCATATAACGGTAGAAAACTCAAAATCTTCCTTTTTCCGTTTTGTACGTTATTTTTTGTCAATCGGGCTTGTTTTTGTTACTCTGCATATTTGAATAAACTGCCCGATTTTTTCGCATTTTATCAGTCGTATAATTTACGAATTGGTTATTTTTTAAGAAAATTCAACGACCTTTTCGTGCGTTTTTATTACTTTTTGTTGTTTTTTTCTGACCTGCCGTGGAAAAACCGCTCTTTCCTTGGCGATTTTGCACCATAGAGTGCGATTTTGCGCCCTTTGATGTGGCGGTCTTTGTTCCGCTCTTCGACGTGCCGACACCTTTTGCGCTATGGTGGCGCGATGCGCTGCTTGCGGACGACTTTTTGCCGGTAGGCTTGATCACCTTGCCCGTCTTTTTATCCACCTTGACCTCTGCGCGACCCGACTGGCCGAATGCTGCTCTGACAAGGCATTCGGGCGAGTTGCCGATAAGATCCTCTCTGCCAACCATACGGAGTGCCTCGCGCACGAGGTTAGCGTTTTCGGGTCGGGAGAACTGCAAAAGCGCGCGTTGAAGCTGCTTTTCGTGATAATCGGTAGTCACGTAGACCTTTTTGCCGGTCATGGGGTGAATGCCGGTGTAATACATTACCGTGGATATAGTGCCGGGGGTGGGATAGAAATCCTGCACCTGCTCGGGAGAATAGCCCCAACGCTTAAGCCAAAGCGCCATCTCGACGGCATCCTTCATAGTCGAGCCGGGGTGGCTGGACATAAGGTACGGAACGAGATACTGCTCGAGTCCCGCCTCACCGCACAGGGCAAAATACTTCTTTTTGAATTTTTCAAACACCTCAACCGGCGGCTTGCCCATCATGGAAAGCGCGTTGTTGGCGCAATGCTCGGGGGCTACCTTGAGCTGTCCGGAAACGTGGTGTGTAACAAGCTGACGGAAGAAGGAGTCGTCGGGGTCGGCGATGAGGTAATCAAAGCGTATGCCCGAGCGCACGAACACCTTTTTTACGCCCTTTACCTTCTCTATTTCGGAAAGCATATGCGCGTATTCGGTGTGATCGACCTTCAAATTCTTACACGGGGTGGGCGCAAGGCACTTTTTGTTAGGGCAAACACCGCCCTCGCGCTGCTTATCGCAGGAGGGGTAACGGAAGTTTGCGGTAGGTCCGCCGACGTCGTTTATATATCCCTTGAAGTCGGGGAGCGCGGCAATCTTCTCTGCCTCGGTGACAACGCTCTTTTCACTTCTTGAGCGCACCTCACGTCCCTGGTGGAAGGCAATAGCGCAGAAGTTACACGCGCCGAAGCAGCCGCGGTTATGAGTTATCGAGAACTTGACCTCGGTTATGGCGGGAACGCCGCCCTCGGCATCGTAATCGGGATGATAGTCGCGTGCGTAGGGGAGCGAGTAAACGTAATCAAGCTCTTCCCTCTCGAGCGGTGGCATCGGGGGATTTTGCACGAGCATTTTGTCATCGTAATACTCGATTATAGCCTTACCGCGCACCGAGTCGGTGTTTTTATACTGTGTGGCAAACGCCTTGGCGTACGCCTCTTTATCGTTTTTGAGAGTGTCGAAATCCCCGACCTCGATCGAGTCGAAAAATACCTTATCTCCCTTTTTGCCAAGATATACGCATCCGCGCACGTCGCGTATCTTTTTGATCGGAACACCCTTGTCAAGCAGGGCGGCGATACGGCGGATTATATTCTCACCCATACCGTACGCCAGAATGTCGGCGCGGCTGTCGACAAGGACACTACGGCGCACCCTGTCCTCCCAATAATCGTAATGCGCAAAGCGGCGCAGGGATGCTTCAAGACCACCGATGATTATCGGCACGTCGCCAAAAGCCTCTCTGATCCTGTTGCAGTATACGATCACGGCACGGTCGGGACGGCGACCCATTTTGCCGCCCGGGCTGTAATAGTCGTTTGAACGTTTCTTTTTGGAAACGGTGTAATGCGCGACCATGGAGTCGATGTTTCCCGACGAAACGAGAAAGCCAAGTCGCGGGCGACCAAAGCGCTTGAAATCCTCGCAGCTCTTATAGTCGGGCTGCGAGAGGATAGCAACGCGAAAGCCGTCCGCCTCGAGTATTCGGGTAATTATGGCAACGCCAAAGGTCGGGTGATCGACGTATGCGTCACCCGTGACAAATACAAAATCAACCTCCGACCAATTACGCGCCTCTACGTCCCGCATATTTACGGGAAGAAAATCAGATCTGTTTTTCATATCAAAGCGTGAACGAGTCGAGCTCTACCTCGCTCTGCTCGCCGTTTTCCATATTGCGAAGCTGTGCCTTGCCCGCATCGACCTCGGAGTCACCGATGATGAGGGTGTAGGACGCTCCTATCTTATTTGCATACTTCATCTGTGCTTTAAGGCTTCTGCCAACGATGTCGCACTCAACGTACGCGCCGTCGGCACGGAGTCTTTCAGCGATAGCGAGCGCCTTTATCTGTGCGCGCTCACCGAGGGCGGCAACGTAAAGCTTGGGCTTTGCTGCCTCGATATTGTCAAGCCCCGCCTCGCGCATAGCAAGGATAACACGGGTAAGACCCATACCGAAGCCGATGCCGGAGAGTGCGGGGCCGCCGAGGGATTCAACGAGTCCGTCGTATCTGCCACCGCCGCAAACGGTCGACTGCGCGCCGATGCCCTCTGCGATAAACTCAAACACCGCACCGGTGTAATAGTCAAGACCTCTTACGATAGAGGAATCCACTACGTACTCAATGCCCATTGCGTCAAGCGCGGATTTAAGCATATCGAACTTTGCGGAGCAAGAGTCGCAAAGATGCTCGACCGTCTTGGGCGCATCCTTTGCAAGTGCGGCACAATCGGGATTCTTGCAGTCGAGAAGACGGAGAGGGTTCTTTTCAAGTCTTGACTTGCAGGTATCGCAGATTATATCCTTTTTGGAATTGTAGTAGCTTACGAGCGCCTCTCTGTAAGTGGGGCGGCACTCCTTGCAGCCGATGGAATTGAGGTGCAGCTTTACGTTCTTAAGTCCGAGGCGGCGGAATACCGATGCGGCAAGCGCGATGGCGGTAGCATCGGAGGCGGGGTTGTCCGAGCCGAACATTTCGGTACCGAACTGGAAGAACTCGCGGCTTCTGCCTGCCTGGGGCTTCTCGTGACGGAAGCAAGAAATTATGTAATAATACTTAAGAGGCATGGGGTCGGAGCATTTGCCGTTTTCGATTATCGCTCTTGCGACAGATGCAGTACCCTCGGGACGAAGGGAGATGGAACGATTCTCTTCTCTGTCGGCAAAGGTGTACATTTCCTTCTGAACGACATCGGTGGTATCGCCTACACCGCGCACAAAAAGCTCGGTGTTCTCAAAGGTGGGGGTGCGGATCTCGCCGTAGCCGTACTTCTCCGCCTCCTCGCGCATAATTCCCTCTATGTATCTGAAAAGGGGAGTTTCGTTGGGGAGTATATCCATCGTGCCTTTAATCTTCTGTATCATTTTTAACGTTCCTTTCGCTGTGTGCAATATCGAGTAGCTCTTTGAGGCGGCTCTCATCACCTATATAGTGAAGCATTCCGACCACTGCCTCAAAGCCTGTGGCGTAGCGGTAATCGGTTATGCTTGCGTGCTTGGGGCGGTTTAAGTGCGTTGAATTTGACGCGCGTCTGAACACGTCGCGCTCGTCATCCTCAAGATACGGCTCTATTTTTCTGTACATTTCTGCCTGCGCCTCGGCGGTAACGTATTCGAGCGACTGCTTATTTAATTCGCCCGACTTTGATATTCCGCGCGCCACCAGCATCTCTCTGACGTAAAGCGAGTGCCTTGCATCGCCAAGATATGACAGCGCCGCGACAGACGGCAATGCCGTGCCTACCGTTTTTTCGTGCATCGGAAACCTCCCCGAAAGTGTTATATTATATATTATACACTACCGCGCGTGCAAAATCAATGCCTAAATAAGTAAAATATTTTCTCAAACTTGGCTTTTACCCCTTGAATTTGGCGATTTTAAATGGTATAATAATATAAACGACGAAAGGTGAGGATATGAAAGACTTACCATACATCAAAAACAACTATCTTGAGCTTACCGAGGAGCTTGCCGCGATTGCGGATCGCCTTGGCGTAAAAACGCCTACCCTCGTAGCCGTCACAAAGAGCGGCACGGACGAGGAGCTTTGTGAGCTTGTGCGCTCGGGCGCGATCAATATAGGCGAAAACAGGCCGCAAGAGCTGCGCCGCAGAGCCGACATACTGTACGGGCTCGGATATTCGCCCATGCTTCACGAGATCGGCACTCTTCAAAGAAACAAGGTCAAGATGATAATCAAGGACGTATCTCTCATTCACTCGCTCGATTCATTGAAGCTGGCGGATGAAATTGAGAAGCAGGCGGCGGCCGTAGACAGACGCGTGCCCGTGCTTTTAGAGATCAACTCGGCAAAAGAGGAAAACAAGAGCGGAATTCTGCCAAGCGAGGCAGAGAGGCTTTTGTGCGAGGTGCTTTCAAAGCCGCATCTTGAGGTTCGCGGTCTTATGACGATGGGCCCTGCGGATTGCGAGGAAAGCGAATTGCGCGGATACTTCAGAGATACGAAAAAGCTCTTTGACGAGCTGCATTCCCGATACGGATTCGGTGATACGCCGGTGCTTTCGATGGGAATGAGCGACAGCTATCGCATAGCGATCGAGGAAGGCTCGACACTTGTGCGTGTAGGTCGCAGACTGTTTAGGAAATAATTTTAGAAAAACGATAGGAGATATGAAAATGTTATTTGAGAATTGGGCTGACAGACTTGGCAAGAAGAGAGCTCAGGAGGAAGAGGAGATACAGTTCAAGAGCTACGAGGAAAAGGAAGAGGAAGCACCCGCTCCCGCACCCGCCCCCGCACCTGCTCCCGCATCGATCGAGGGAAGCAACATCGAGCTTAAGGTCGTGCGCCCCGCTACCTTTGACGACGTAAGCACCATTGCGGATCACCTTATAGACGGCTGCACCGTCGTACTCAATCTCGAGCTGCTTGACAGAGCTACCACGATAAGAATGCTTGACTTCTTAAATGGTGTTACCTACACCAAGGACGGCGAGATCAAGAACGTCGCTCAGAACACCTACATAATCACTCCGAGCGGAATAGACGTACACGAGTGATCAACCAAAATGGTCGCAGAAAACCTATGACGTGCTTCACGATCGTGGTACTGCGACCTATTTGTTATAAAATGTAAAGGAACTACTATTAAGATGCTTTATGTCCTTTCAACCACCGTTCATTTGATGCTGAACATGGTTATGATTGCGATGTCGGCAAGGGCGATACTGTCCTGGTTTGTCAACCCTGAGGAAAGCAAGCTTTTTGCCATCGCGTATATGATCTCCGAGCCGATAATAATGCCGGTGCGGTTTTTGTTTTACAAGCTCAACCTGTTTCAGCAAACACCTATGGACATATCGTTTTTAATAACTTATCTATTGCTTTGGATGATCGACGGCGTGCTTGCGTAATGGCGGCAGAGTTAATTAAAGAAGCGATAAACGATCTTCATTCAAGGCTATATCGTTAAGGAGATAACAGTGAAAAAACTAAAGGCAATATATTACGTTATATACACCGCTGTAATACTCGGCGGAATCGGTCTTGACCAGCTCTCAAAGCTTTTGGCGGTCAAGCTGCTCGCGCCGATAGGCAGCGTACCGCTGTGGTCGGGAGTGTTGCACCTGACTTACGTGGAAAACAAGGGCGCGGCATTCGGCATGCTTGCCGATCACAGATGGGTATTTATGAGCATTTCATCTGTGGCTATAATCGCCATCGCACTCTACCTCTATTCAGGCAGAAACACAAGCAGGCTCTACACATCTGCTCTTATGCTTATCGTTTCGGGCGGAATCGGAAATATGATAGACAGAATAGCTCTCGGATACGTTATCGATTTCATTGATTTCGCGCTTATTGACTTTGCTGTATTCAACATTGCCGACTCGATCGTATGTATCGGTGCGGGACTGTTGATACTTTCGCTCGTGCTTGACATAATCAAAGAGGCGAAAGCCGAAAAAGAAAAAAAGGCAAGCGAAAAATGATAGAACGTATTGTTGATGTCGAACACGGCGGCGCGCGTCTTGACACCTTTGTATCAGAGGTTACGGAGCTGTCACGCAGTGCTGCGGTAAAGCTAATAGAATCGGGTGAAATTACCGTTTCTGGCGTACCCGTGTCAAAAAAACACACTTTAAATGCAGGTGACAAGGTCGAAATACGGATACCCGAGCCGGAGCCGTACGAGGCGGTGGCAGAGGATATTCCGCTTGATATAGTGTACGAGGACGAGGACGTTATCGTCATCAACAAGCCCTCGGGAATGGTGGTGCATCCCGCACCCGGAAACTACACCGGCACGCTTGTTAACGCCCTGCTCTATCATTGTCGCGACTCACTTTCCGGCATTGGCGGCGTTATGCGCCCCGGAATCGTACACAGAATAGACAAGGACACCTCCGGTCTTCTTGTCGTGGCAAAAAACGATACAGCGCACAAGGATCTCTCCGAGCAGCTTGAATATCACGGTGTTGTAAGAGAGTACCACGCGATCGTGCGCGGTGGCTTTAAAAGTGACACGGGTACGGTCGATGCCCCTATCGGACGGCACCCCGTGGACAGAAAAAGAATGGCTGTGCTTACCTCCCCCGATGCGCACGCGAAGAATGCGGTAACGCACTACGAGGTGCTGGAGCAGTACGGAGAGGCGAGCTACTTGAAGCTTTATTTAGAGACCGGAAGAACGCATCAGATAAGAGTACATATGGCGCACATTGGACACGCTCTGCTCGGTGACGAGGTGTACGCAACCACTAAAACTAAATTTGAAAAGCAGCATCCAAGACTTTTCGACGGTCAGATGCTTCATGCAAAAAGACTTTCCTTTATTCATCCGCGCACGCGCGAGAAAATGGAGCTTGAGTGCCCATTGCCCGAAAATTTTGTGCGCACCCTTGAACTATTGCGTTCGGAGAACTGATAAATAAGTTTAATTCACTACATTATGGGAGGCTTTATGTTAAAGTTAAAGTTTATTTCATCTCTTGAAAAGGTTTTTCCCGATCAGAAGATCGAGGATTTTGCAAAGCTTGAAAACCTTTCCGCACTTCGTGGCGAAAGAGTTTCGGTACAGCTTATTTATTCGTACGAGCCTGCTGTGGTCAACGGCGCGCACACCGCACGCCATAAGATCGAGCTTTCGGGCGATCTTGCCCCCTTTGCCGATATGCGCGAGGTCAGATGCGTGCCGGTAACGATGCCGACAAACCCGTACGGATGTGATGACAACTATCTGCGCACCGCGCCCGGACTTTACCCCGACGTGCTGATCCCCCTGCGCTATGACGGCGGTCTTCCCTACTCTCATAACACTCTTAAAGCAATTTGGATAGATATTAACGTACCCGAGGATCTCACGGCGGGCGAGCACACCCTCACCTTTAAGGTCAAGGGTAATGCCCACGTAGGCGAGCATGAAGCCACCTTTACTCTCGACGTTATAAACGCTACTCTGCCCAAGGAAGATATATACTTCACCCAGTGGTTCCATTGCGACTGCCTTGCGAACTACTATGAAACTGACGTATGGTCGGATAAGCACTGGAAAATAGTCGAAAACTTCGCACGGGTGGCAGCTAAAAACGGAATCAACCTGCTTCTTACCCCCGTATTTACTCCCCCGCTTGACACCACCGTAGGTGGCGAGCGCCGTACCACTCAGCTTGTCGGTGTTACAAAGAACAACGGAAAATACTCCTTTGACTTTACCCTGCTTGATAAGTGGGTAGATATGTGCGACAGGTGCGGCATAAAGTACCTTGAGGTATCCCACCTCTTTACGCAGTGGGGTGTTGAGCACGCGCCCAAGATCATGGCGACGGTGGACGGTGAATACAAGCGTATATTCGGTTGGGAGACACCTGCGACGGGTGATGAGTACAGAGTATTCCTCCGTCAGTTCCTTACCGAGTTTATCGAGCATATGAAGAACAGAGGCGACGACAAACGACTCTTCTTCCACATTTCCGACGAGCCCGGCCTTCAGCACCTTGAAAATTACAAGGCGGCAAAGGAAATGATCGTCGACCTTATCGAGCCTTACTTCCAGTTTGATGCACTCTCCAAGTTCGACTTCTGGAAGACGGGTGCGGTAAAGAACCCTGTTTGCTCCAACAATCACATCACTCCCTTCCTGGAAGCAGAGGTTCCGGGACTTTGGACCTACTACTGCGTAAGCCAGCCCGTAAACGTTTCCAACAGATATATCTCAATGCCCCTTTGGCGCACGCGCTCGATCGGTATGCAGATATACAAGTATAATATTGAAGGATTCTTGCAGTGGGGATACAACTTCTACAATAACCAGTTTTCCGACACCCCCATCAACCCCTTCCTTATTACCGACTGTGACGGCTCGTTCCCTGCCGGAGATGCGTACTCCGTATATCCCGGAGCGAACGGAGAGGCGCTTGAATCCATCAGAATCATTGCGCACCACCAGGGACTTACCGACATCAAGGCGATGAAGCTGTGCGAGAAGTTCTACGGTCACGATGCCGTAGTCGAGGTGATTGAAAACACTCTTGGCAAGACGCTTACCTTTGACACCTGTGCAAAGAGCGCCGAGACGATGCTCTTGATAAGAGAGAGGATCAACTCGATGATCAAGAAGGCAGTAAAGTAAAAGGGCTGTCGCCTTCAGGCATAACCGAATAAAAAACGAGAGGTATTGTGAAAAACACAGTACCTCTCTAATACTAATTTCAAATTAGAGGAAGCTAAGGTCGAAAACCTATGGTTTTCCTCTTTTTTATTGAAGTTTTTTATTCTATTGTCGTTTCCTTTCTCCGACGTATGTATATACGCCTCTCGGTCGGAGAACGACAATTTCTACTCTGAATCCGTTCGCCCTTCCCACTTATATCGAAATCGCCTTTGCTTTTTCGTTTTCGGGAATGGGGCAGGTATAGCCGTCCTTTGCGGCTTCGAGGAATTCTTCCTTTGCCGCCTTTAAAATTTCGGGGCTTTCAAAAAGCTCGACAGCAGCGGCGGCGAGGATCTTTCCTGCTGAAATAAGACCCTTATGACCGATAGAGGTTTTACCTATCGAAACGTTCTGCCAGGAGTGGCCGGGCGCACCCGATGTGAAGCATACGGTATTTATCTGCGCTGTTGGAGTCTGCCAGGAAACGTCACCGACGTCGGTCGAGCCTGCCTCAAAATAGTCACCCTCAAAGTAGGGCGCAACGAAATCATTGAGAGGTTTTGTACCCGAATTTGTGAGTACGTCCACCTCTTTTTTTGCCCTCGGGTCGTATTTTGCGGCGACGGTGGGAAGACCGTGGGTCTTGTAGGTGCTTTTAAGCGCGGTGGCAAACGCTATCTCCTCGTCGGTATAGGTTGCCGCTCCGATCTCGCACATATTCTTATAAAGCAGTTTTTCGAGGGTATGGTTAGGGACGGTGTTTGAGCAGCCGTCAATAAAGATACGCTCGTAGCTCGTTTCGGTCATAAGTGCAGCTCCATCGGCTATCTTATCCACCCTTGCCTGAAGCTCGAGCGTGTCACCGACCTTTACCGAGCGCGTCATATATAAAACGGAAGCGGTGGGCTGAACTACGTTAGGCGAAAAACCCCCGCCGTCGATTATCGCATAGTGAATACGCGCATCGTCCTTGGTATGCTCGCGAAGATACTGCACACCCACGTTCATAAGCTCGACAGCGTCAAGCGCACTTCTGCCGTCTTCGGGATCGCCTGCCGCGTGCGAGGCTACGCCCTTGTATTTATACAAAACCTGAATACAGGAATTACAAGTGCCACCGACGACCTCGTTTGTGTCAGAGGGGTGCCAAGTGAGCGCCGCATCAAGCGAGCGCCAGATGCCGTCCTTCGCCATAAAGGCTTTACCTGCGCCGCCCTCCTCGCCGGGAGTGCCGAAGAATATGACAGTTCCGCTTTTGCCTGTTTTATGTAAATATTCCTTTACACCGTAAGCGGCGGCAAGAGCGCCCGCGCCGAGCATATTATGTCCGCAGCCGTGGCCTGTGCCGCCCTTTTCAAGCTCACATTTTTCAAGCGAGCCGCCGACCTGCGAAAGACCGGAAAGTGCATCAAATTCGCCTAAAATTCCGATTACGGGGCTACCCGTGCCAAATTTTCCGAGAAATGCGGTGTCGATCCCAGCTACCTTTTCCTCGACCTCAAAGCCAAGCTCCGTGAGTAGCTTTACGTACTCGGCACACGATTTATACTCGAGCAGCGACAGCTCGGCGTATTCCCATATCTTATCCGAAAGCGAGGTGAACGCCGCGCTTTTTTCCTCTATCGCATCTATGGCGATCTGTTTAAGTTCTTTCATTGTTTTTTCTCCGAAAGCGATTTAATGAAACGGCGGGGGATGTACCCCCGCCATATTGAATTTATGCTGATCTGATCAGAGCACCTTGCTCAAAAAGTCCTTGAGTCTTGGGTGCTTGGGATTCTTGAAAACTTCCTCGGGAGTACCCTCTTCCGCGATTATGCCTTCGTCAACGAAAAGCACTCTGTTGGATACCTCACGTGCAAATCCCATCTCGTGAGTAACGATAACCATCGTCATACCGTCGTTAGCAAGCTCTTTCATAAGGTCGAGAACCTCGCCTATCATTTCGGGGTCGAGCGCAGAGGTGGGCTCGTCGAAAAGAATTACGTCGGGGTCCATCGCAAGAGCGCGAATGATAGCAACTCTCTGCTTCTGACCGCCGGAAAGAGTTGAGGGATAAACGTTAGCCTTTTCCTCAAGACCGATTCTCTTAAGAAGCTCCATAGCCTTTGCCTCGGCCTCTTCCTTCGTTTTAAGCTTCAGCTTAACGGGAGCGAGTGTGAGGTTCTGAAGAACGGTCTTATTGTTAAAGAGGTTGAACTGCTGGAACACCATACCCATCTTCTGACGGGCGAGGTTGATATCCAGGTGATTTTCTTCATATATCTTTTTAATAGCCAGCTTATATTCCTTACCCTCTGCGGCAGAGAATTTCTCATTGAGAAGATCCTCTTTCTTGATCTTGATAATAGCATCCTCCTCGCTTACGCCCTCGGCAACAAGCTTTTTAAAGGTTTTGGATGCGGTTATTACCTCGGGGTGAAGATAGGGATCAACGGGAGTAAGGAGCTTTCCTTCCATCCAGACCTCGCCAAAGGTGGGAGTCTCAAGAAGGTTCATGCAGCGAAGGAGAGTAGATTTACCCGAGCCGGATGCGCCGATTATGGACACGACCTCGCCCTCGGCGATCTCGGTGGATACGCCCTTCAAAACCTCGAGCTTGCCGAAATTTTTATATACGCCTTTTACATTAAGCATGAGATTTCATTCTCCTTTCAAATACGCCGAGCGCCTTGGAAAGCACGAAGTTAAGGATAAAGTAAATTATTCCTATGATCATAAGAATAGGCAGAGAGTTATGAGTCTTACCGACTATTACGTGATACTGAGTCATAAGCTCGCCGATGAAGAAGGTGGACGCAAGAGAGGTCTCCTTAATGATCGTGATAAACTCGTTACCAAGTGCGGGAAGAATGTTCTTTATAGCCTGAGGAAGAACGATCTGGAGCATAGTGGTAGTGCCGTTAAGGCCAAGACTGCGCGCAGCCTCTGTCTGTCCCTTGTCGACCGCCTCAATACCCGAACGAATGATCTCGGAAACGTATGCGGCGCTGTTAAGCACGAGTGTAAACGCGATGCACAAGAGCTTTTTGTTTTCAAGCTCGTTCATGGCGGGGATAAGCACGGGAATAAGGAAGGTGCTTATATATAACTGAAGCAGCATAGGTGTGCCGCGTATAATTTCGACCAAAGCATTTACTATCCACTTAAGCGGCTTGATCTTGCCGATCTTGATCAGTGCTAAAATCGAACCGAACACTGTGCCGAGAACGACGGTAATAAGTGAGAGGAGCAAGGTAGCGCTAAGACCCTTGATGAGAAACAAATCCCAATATTTGACAAAGATCTTACCCATGTCCTCCAGCATTGTGATTATATACATATTTTTTCTCCGTTTTCGATGTTTAAAGGTTGAATATAAAACGCAAGATGAGCCGCCGTACCGAAATTCGACACGGCAGCTCTATCTTTTTTTGTAAATTATTCGGTAATCTTGTTACCCTCGTCGTCGTAGCCAAGCTCGTCAAGAGTCTTAACCTCAGCGTAGATCTGGCAAGCCTCGTACCAACCGTCGTAAAGGTCGGCTTCCATTGCGCTTGCGAGTGCTGCGTTAACGTCCTCAAGAAGCTGTGCATCATTCTTGTTAAGAAGGATTACGTTGTTCTTGTACTTCTCCTCAACCTCGAAGTAGAAGTCGGAAAGAACGATAGTATCGCTTGCAAGAGCCTCACCGTTGCCGTATGCAACTGCAAGAGCGTCGATCTCGCCGGTAGCAAGAGCGGTAGCAGCATCGTTGATGTTGATGTAAAGCTCCATCTCTGCGCCCTTGGTTACAAGCTGCTCTTCAACGAGAAGCTGCTGAAGAGAACCGCCCTGTGCGCCTATCTTCATACCGTTAAAGTCGGTGTCAGAGTTGATAGTAGTACCAGCCTTGGTAATAAGGATCTGCTCGGTCTCGTTCTCGCCCGCTACGTAGTAGTCGGAGATAAGGAAGGTCTCGGCACGCTCAGCGGTCCAAGAGAAGCCGGAGATAGCAAGGTCTGCGTTACCGGATGTAACTGCTGCCATACAAGCGTCGAAGGACATAGGGTCGATAACGAGCTTCTTGCCAAGCTGCTTAGCAATATACTTTGCAAGAAGAACGTCGAAGCCTACGATAGCGTCGCTACCGGACTTAGCGGTGTCATAGAACTCCATGGGAGCGAAGTCGGGAGACATTGCAACAACAAGAGTGTCAGCATCTGCAAAATCTGCTGCATCGTAGTCAATAGCCTCAAGAGCCTTTACGTAAGCGGCATCGAGGCTTTCTTCCTCAGGGCCGCAGGAGCCGAGTGCAAATACAGCGCAAAGAAGTGTTGCAGCTGCAAGGATAAGTGAGAGAATCTTTTTCATTGTTTTGTTTTCCTTTCATGGTTGCGGTTTTTACCGCCTGTTTTTTTGTGATGACACAATTATACACACTCGATTTGCGTTTGTCAATAGGTTTTTGCAAAAAAATTCATATTTTTTGAAAAAATATTCAAACAGGCATCTCAAAACATCGATTTATCACCAAAATTCCTTAAAAATTTGCGTATGCGGGCGCGAGAAGAGCGTTTTTCGTGAATATTATTCGCATAATTATTCATTTATGCATTTGCAGTTGATTTATTTGTACGTTTGTGGTAGAATATATAGGTAAAAATATTTTGGAGAAAAATATGATCGCACTTTCTGTATCGGATGTGACACTCTCATTTGGCACTGAGGTTATTTTGAAGGACGTATCCTTCTCGGTAAACGACGGCGACAGAGTCGGCGTTATCGGAGTTAACGGTGCGGGAAAGACATCACTTTTTAAAATCATAAACGGAATATACACACCGGACACGGGCGCGGTCTACGTGCAAAAGGGACACACACTCGGCACGCTTGAGCAAAATGCGGATCTGACCGCCCTGCCCCCCGAGCTTACCTGTCTTGAATATATGTACACCGCATTCCCCGCCCTGCTCGCGCTGGAAAAGGATATAGCGGCACTCGAGGCGGCACTTGCAAAGGCATCGGCAGATCACGACAACGAGAGGACTATGCAGCTCTCGGAGCAGCTGATCGAAAAAAATCGCGTGTTTGCGGAGAGAGGCGGACTTGAATTTCGTTCAAGATGCCGCGGAATGCTCTTGCGCCTTGGATTTGACGATGAATTGATAAATCAGAAGATACGCACGCTTTCGGGCGGACAGTATACGAGGCTCTCGCTTGGCAGGCTTTTGGCAACCGAGCCGGACATATTGATGCTGGACGAGCCGACGAACCATCTTGATATAGATGCGCTTGCGTGGCTTGAGGGATTTATCGCATCTTATAAGAAAACGGTAATCATAATTTCGCACGACCGTTACTTCCTTGACAAGACCACGAACAAGACGTTGCAGCTGCAATACGGCAAGGCAAGACTGTATCACGGAAACTACACCGCAACCAAGGATCAGCAGGAGGCGGAGGCAGCTTCGCTTGAAAAGAGATACAAGGAGCAGCAAAAGGAGATCGCAAAGATCCGCGCAAATATAGAATTCCAGCGCAAGTGCAACCGCGAGCATAACTTTGTTACCATTCGATCAAAGGAAAAGCAGCTTGCACGAATGGAGCTTGTTGAGCTTGCGCCGAAAGCGCCGAAGGATATCCGTTTAAGCTTTGATGCGGAGACGGAGAGCGCGGGCGACGTTATTGAAGCGAAGGAGTTAAGCTTTTCATATGGCGGACAGGAGCTTATAAAAAATCTCTCCTTCCTCGTGCGCAGGTATGAGCGCGTGATGTTCCTTGGTCCTAACGGCTCGGGCAAATCCACGCTTATGAAGATCATCAATTCCCTGCTCACTCCCACCTCGGGCAAGCTGACGCTCGGTTATAATATTAAAATAGGATATTATGATCAGGAAAACCGCGGACTTACCCTGTCGAAAACGGTGTTTGAGGAGATGCGCGACGAGTATCCCGAAAAGACAAATCTCGAATTGCGCTCGACTCTTGCGCTCTTCTTATTCGGTGCGGAGGATATTGACAAGCCGATATCCACCCTGTCGGGAGGCGAGCGAGCAAGACTGACTCTTGCAAAGCTGATACTCAAAAAGGTAAATCTGCTCGTTATGGACGAGCCGACAAACCATCTTGACATCGGATCGTGCGAGGCGCTCGAGCATGCGCTTTTGGCTTTTGACGGCACGATAATCGCGGTATCGCACGACAGATATTTTATAAATAGGATAGCAACAAGAATAATCGAGCTTGACCCGACGCGCGAGTCGGGAATGCTCAACTATCCCTTGGACGACGGTGACGATGCGTTTGAAGAATATTTGCGCCTGCGCGAGATACGCAAACAGAATATAGAAAACGCGCGCCCGACCGTAAAGACGACCGACTCAAAGGCGGACTACGAGCAGAAGAAAAAGCAGAACGCCGAGCGCAGATCGCAGGAGCGCAAGGTTGAACGCGCAAAGGCGCGTATCGAGGAGCTTGAAGAAGAGCTCGAAAGACTCGACGCGGAGCTGTTCGGCAGTGCGGCAAGCGATTACGTACGCGCGGCCGAAATAGACACGCGCAAGGGCGAGATAGAGGAAGAGCTGCTTTCTCTTTACGAAATAGTAATGTAATATATTATAGGAGGACTTTTTTATGGAACATTTAAAGAAAAAGTACGGACTGTTCACCGCGATATGCATGGTCGTGGGAATAGTTATCGGCTCGGGAATATTTTTCAAGGCACAGGACGTGCTGAACGAAACGAACGGCGATGCCACACAGGGCGTGCTTGCATGGGTTATCGGCGGTCTTATAATGATCGTTATGTCGGCGACCTTTGCGATAATGGCAACAAAGTACGAAAAGGTCAACGGCGTCGTTGACTATGCAGAAGCGGCGTGCGGCGGTAAATACGCCTTCTTCATCGCGTGGTTTCTCTCATTTATATATTATCCCGCTATGACCTCGGTGCTTGCGTGGGTGTCGGCGAGATATACCGTAGTTGCGATATTCGGTGTAAAGTCGATCGATCCCGAGGCTCTTTTCGGACCGGAATGCATCACTATTGCTCTTTTCTACCTCGTGCTTGCATACTTTATCAACACCGTAGCACCCAAGCTTGCGGGCAAGGTACAGATCTCCACCACCGCTATAAAGCTTGCGATAATATTCTTTATCGCGCTGGTCGGTACTTGTGTCGGACTGTTCAGCGGAACTCTTGGCGACAACTTCGCCGCGGGTGAGGCTGTAAGCTCCGCGCTTGGCGGCGAGGGCGGCGGATTTATAGCGGCACTCTGCTGCACCGCGTTTGCATACGAGGGCTGGATAATCGCGACCTCTATAAACTCGGAGATAAAGGACTCGAAAAGAAATCTCCCTCTCGCGCTCGTTATCGGTGCGTTTATCATAATGTGTACATACGTGCTTTACTACATAGGCGTGCTTGGACTTAAAGACAACGGCACTCTTATGCAGCACGGAACGAGCGAGGCGTTTATGTTCTTCGGCAAGGCCGGCGCAACCGTCATCAACTTCCTTGTAATCGTATCCTGCCTCGGCACGCTTAACGGTCTTATGCTCGGATGCTCTCGCGTGTTCTACTCTATGGCGGCAAGAGGTCAGGGCATCGCCCCCGACACACTCGGTCAGATAGACAAGAAGACCAATATGCCGAGCAACGCGGCGGCGCTGTCGCTTATGCTTTGCGGCGTGTGGTTCGTTTACTTCATGGGCGGTCAGTTCTTCGGTTGGTTTGGTAAGTACGCATTCGACTCGTCCGAAATTCCGATCGTAACCGTATATCCCCTTTACATTCCTATCCTCGTTGCGTTTATGATAAAGGAAAAGGAGATGCACCCGGTCAAGAGATTCGTGCTTCCTATACTTTCGATAGTCGGCGCGCTCGTTATGACGGTGGCATCAATACTTCGCCACGGAATGTCTAACGTTTATTACCTTGTTATATTCGTGATAGTTATGGGCGCGGGCTTCTTCTTTGTGAACCCCAAAAAGCGCAAAAATCCCGAAAACGAGGAATAATAGACAAAATCAACATAAGCGTTTATCTATTTTTCACAAAATTCATTTTGGGTATTGACAAACGCAAAACCTTTTGATAGAATAGGTGCATCAATATTTTCAAAAGCGATTGAGCGAAAACCAGTAGGTTCGCAAACCCGTTCACCAGAGAGCTGCCGCGTGGTGTGAGGCAGTGTTCGGAGCGTTCTGAATTCATTTCGTTAGCTGTACGCTGAAATTACACTAGGCGTCACCGGGTGCAACCGTTACATTGCTAGCGCATAGATCTGTGCGTGATGAGGTCTACCTGCCGTGAGGCGTAGATGAACCGGAGTGGTAACACGATATTAAATCGTCCCCGTATCCTTTTTTGGATACGGGGCTTTCTGTTTTAAATAACAAAAATTTTATATATTGTTTGGAGGAAAAACAAATGAAAAAAATTATCGCTATCGTACTTGCTCTTACAACTATTTGTGGCGCGTGCCTCGCGCTTTCGTCCTGCGGCGGCGATGCTGACACCTATACTATCGGCATCTGTCAGCTTATGGCGCACGACTCGCTTGACAAAGCGACCCAGGGCTTTATAGATGCAGTAACCGAAAAAATGGAAGAGGCCGGCAAGACTGTCACTTTCGACACCCAGATCCCTGCTGATACAAACCTTTGCTCTACCGTAATCAACACCTTCACCGCAAAGAACGTTGATCTTATAATGGCTAACGCCACTCCCGCGCTTACCGCGGCTTCATTCGCTACTACCGACATTCCGATCCTCGGCACCTCGGTTACCGATTACGAGTCCACCTTCGGTGGAAACATTCCCGCGAACGTATCCGGCACATCCGATGCCGTACCCTTTGACGAGCAGGCACAGATGATGATCGACACCCTCGGTCTTAAGAGCGGCGACAAGGTTGGCGTTATCTACTGCTCCAACGAATCCAACTCGCTCATACAGTACAACGCGGTAAAGGCGCTCTTCGAAACAGCAGGTATTGAAGCTGTTGCTTACACCTTCTCCTCTACCACAGAGCTTTCCGCAGTAGTTACCACCGCGGCAGAAAATTCCAAGGCTATATACGTTCCCTCTGACAACACTGTAGCTAACAACGACACCGTTGTAGGCACTATCTGCTCGGAAAAGAACGTACCCGTTTACACCAGCTATTCTTCTTCCATCTGTTACGCGAGCCTTGCTATTGATTACTATCAGCTTGGTTACGAAACCGGAATAATGGCAGCTGAAATTCTCTTAAACGGCAAGAGCCCTGCCGACATCGAAGTAAAGACTCTCACCCCCGCTGTAGTATACAACGAGGATATATGCCAGAAGCTTGGCATTACCATTCCCGAAAACTGATCCAGAGGTACTCTTAACAAATGGCTTTTTTAAACGCGTTGCCGGGAGCTGTCGCCCAAGGAATTATCTGGGGCTTGATGGCAATAGGCATTTACATATCATATAAAATACTCGATATTGCCGATCTCTCGGTCGATGGCTCGTTCGCTACCGGCGGATGCGTATGCGTCGTGCTGGTAGCAAACGGCGCACCCATCTGGGTAAGTATGCTTGCCGCATTTGTTTGCGGCGCGCTTGCCGGTGCTGTAACAGGAATTTTGCACACGGTCCTCGGAATTCCCTCAATACTTGCGGGAATACTCACGCAGCTTGCGTTATATTCGGTAAACATTCAAATAATCATGCAAGGTCGATCAAACTACCCGTTTTCATCCATTCCGTATTACACGGGTGTCGCCTTCGACCCTTCGGATCTTATTATACGCTCGAGCGAAAAATGGCTCTCGATCGGTGTTGGCGCGGCATTTGTCGTAGCTACTATCGTAGCGCTGTGGCTCTTCTTCTACACCGAGGTCGGTCTTACGATCAAATCCACAGGTGACAACCCGGATATGAGCCGCGCTCAAGGTATTAACGTTAATTTCAACAAGGTTCTCGGTCTCGCTATCTCCAACGGCATCGTTGCTCTTGCCGGCTCTTTGCTCGCGCAGTATCAGGGATATGCCGACGTTGGCATGGGCACCGGCGCTATCGTAACAGGTCTTGCGGCAATCTTCATCGGACTCACCGTATCTATGAAGATAAAACCGAACTTTGTAGTCAGCCTTATCGGAGTTGTGGGCGGCGGAATAGTATATTTCATCGTTTTCACTCTTGTTATGATGCTCGGTATGCACACGAATTACCTCAAGCTTTTCTCCGCAATCATAGTTGCGATTTTCATCTCCGTACCTTATCTCAAGAGCCGATTTGCAAAGGTAAAGCCGTCTGCAAATATCTCTAACGCTCGCAAGGAAGGAGAGAATGAAAATGCTTAAAATAACAAATCTTTATAAGACCTTCCACCCCGGAACAGTAAACGCGAAGACCGCGCTTGACGGACTTAATCTTGAGCTTGCCGAGGGCGATTTCGTAACCGTTATCGGCGGTAACGGCGCGGGAAAAAGCACACTTCTCAATGCTATTGCAGGCGTATGGAAGCCCGACGAGGGCACTATCGAGATAAACGGCGAGGACGTCACCGCAGTTCCCGAATACAAGCGCGCACGCTATCTCGGCAGAGTGTTTCAGGACCCTATGAAGGGCACGGCACCCGATATGGAGATTGCGGAAAACCTTGCTATCGCGGCACGCAGAGGCACGAAGCGCAAGCTCGTATGGGGTATTAAGAAGAAGGAGCGCGAGGAATACAAGCAGCTGCTTGCAACTCTCGGACTCGGACTTGAAGAAAGACTTTCTTCAAAGGTCGGTCTGCTCTCGGGCGGTCAAAGACAGGCGGTAACGCTGCTTATGGCAACGCTCAAAAAGCCGAAGATACTTCTGCTTGACGAGCATACCGCGGCACTCGACCCCAAGACCGCCGAAAAGGTGCTTGAGCTTACTGACAAGCTTGTCAACGAGAACAAGCTCACGACTCTTATGATCACGCACAATATGCGCGACGCTATCGCACACGGCAACCGCCTTATAATGATGCATCAGGGCAAGGTTATTATCGACGTGCGCGGCGAGGAGAAATCCAAGCTGACGGTCGAGGATCTGCTTGATATGTTCACAAAGGCGAGCGGAAGCGAATTTGCAAACGACCGCGCTATACTTTCATAATAAAAAAGAAGAAAAAGCCCGAAATTCGGGCTTTTTCTATTGATTTAAGCCGACGTTTGTGCTAAAATATAATGTAATTTATTTTTGGACGGTAAAGTGTAATGATAAAAACCGTATTACTCGACCTTGACGATACTATACTCGATTTTCACAAGGCAGAGCATATCGCCCTCTTTGCAACCCTTAAGGAGATAGGCATCGAGCCGACCGAGTCGGTGCTTAAAAGATACAGCGAGATAAACCGCGAGCATTGGAAGCGGCTCGAGCTTGGTGAGTTAACTCGCCCCGAGGTGTTGCACGGCAGATTTACCCAGCTGTTTTCCGAGTTGGGTGTTGCGGGCGACTGCTACGAGGCGCAGAGAATATACGAGTGGAAGCTTGGCACGGGACACTATTTTCTCGACGGTGGACAAGAACTTCTTGACACGTTGTATGAAAAATACGACCTTTACCTTGCATCTAACGGCACGGATATTGTGCAGACACGCAGGATCGCAAGCGCAAATATCGAGCATTATTTCAAGGATCTGTTCATCTCGCAGAGGCTTGGTCACGACAAGCCGAAGAAGGAATTTTTCGATGCGGCGTTTGCAAGAATCGAGAATTTCAACCCCGATGAAGCTATCATTATAGGCGACAGCCTTACCTCTGATATAAAGGGCGGAATCAACGCGGGCATACGCACCTGCTGGTTTAACCTATACAAAGTAAAAAACGAGAGCGGAATAAAACCCGATTATGAGGTGACCGAGCTCTCCGAAATTCCCAAGCTGCTTGAAAGGATATAAAAATGTACTACGGATATAACGTCAGCGATTATACCGCAAAGCTTGCGGCACAGGCCGAGGAGGACTGCCGCGAGGTATTTAAAAAGATTGATGAAAACGCACTTCTCTGCTCCGCAAAGGTGCTTACCGCATTTCAGGAGTGCCGCGTTTCGACCGCGGATTTCATCGAGATAACCGGATACGGCTACACCGACTCCGGCAGAGATAAAATAGAGGAGATATACGCCAAGGTATTCGGTGCGGAGGATGCGCTGGTTCGTCCTCAGCTAATGTCGGGAACACACGCTCTTGCGGTAACGCTCGGCGGTCTTCTCAAATACGGCGACACCCTGCTTTACGTATCGGGCGAGCCATACGACACGCTTCGCAGCGTTATAGGCACGGCTGGAGATAGCCGCAACTCGCTTATCAAGTGCG
>JAZNGE010000037.1:0-17814 GCA_045576315.1 Eubacteriales bacterium
CGAAGCTGACTGAGGGATTGTCAAATGCTACGGAAATAACAAAAAAGGTGAAGGGGAAGTAAGTAACAATCCCTCCGTCATTTTCTTGCGAAAATGCCACCTCCCTTTACACAAGGGAGGCTTATGGTGAAACACGTTTACGGGTAGCAAGTAACAATTGCATGGCTGGCAGGCCAATCTTAAACGCACTTGTGCGTAGCCAGTAACATTTAGGATTTTACCCGAAACTGAAATACCCCCGGTTTGACCGGGGGATCTTTATTGAAAATCAAGAATTCTTTATATCTTCTATAAGCGGAAGAAGCTTTTTTGCAATTCTGTCGGCGATGGTCTGCATTCCAAGGTCGCCGGGGTGATTGGCAACGCCTGAATGCTCAAAAAGTCCGATAGCCTTCATTTTTTCGTTTTCACCAAGGTCAGAAAGGGTAATGAATGGGTGTCCGTTTTTGGTTGCGTAATCCTCGAGTGCCGTGTCGCCGGGGTGACGCCAAAATCCGCCGGTGACGATCACGCGAGCCTTTTTTGCACCGTCGAGATGCTTGATCAGCTTGTCAAGCGAAGCCTTGAAGATCTCGTCGTCAAATTCTGCTCTGGGACAGTTTTCTATAAAACGTATGACGATTATATCGGCACAAAAGGCGCACGCCTGCTCGAAAATGTGGTAGGTCGATTCCGCACCGTCCTTGTAAAGTCGCTCCCAAGATGCGACCTGACAAACGCAAAATTCTGTATCGGGGTGTTCTTCAAGCACCGCGCTCTCAAGGCGATGCACGTAGTCCTTGTCCTTTGACGAAGCCGCCATTCCCCACTCACCGTGCCAGCCTATTTTTTCGCTTATGCCGTGCAGGGTGATCGAATTGCCGACCAGCATTACTCTTATACCGCCGCCGCCAAGGTTATCAAATTTTACCGACTGGCTCTCCTTAAGCTGATTCTTCGAGTCAACGGTGTTTTTCGCCATCTGGGCGTACGGATCTTTATTTAAAATACTGCTCATAAAGTATCTCCTCGGTATCTAATTTCGATTTTATATTACAACATAAACGGATCAAAGTCAAGATAAATTTTGCTCTCGGATAATTTGATATTAAAAACAATAAAAAATATTTTATTTGCACTTGAAATTTGTCTGCGCATATGCTATAATCGAGTTGAATTTGTGCGAGCTTTAAAGACACAAAGCATAAAACAACAATTTCATATACTTACAAAGGGGTAAAGACAATGAAAGCACTTGTTAAGAAACTGCCCGAAAAGGGACTTTGGCTTATGGACGTGGCAGAGCCCACGACCGGCCCGAATGACGTTAAGATCAAGATCCGCAAGACTGCGATCTGCGGTACGGATTTGCATATCTACAACTGGGACGCCTGGTCGCAAAAGACCATCGAAACGCCTCGTGTAATCGGTCACGAGTACGTTGGTGAGATCGTTGAGGTCGGTGCAAACGTAATCAAATGGAAGGTTGGCGAGCGTGTTTCCGGTGAGGGACATATAGTTTGCGGCAAGTGCAGAAACTGCCTTGCGGGCAACGGCCATCTTTGCAAGGAAACCGTTGGCGTTGGCGTAAACCGCGACGGCGCTTTTGCGGAGTATCTCGTTATCCCGCAGGAAAACGTGCGCAAGTGCGAAGAGGGCATCAGCGAGGAAATGTACTCCATTTTCGACCCCTTTGGCAACGCAGTGCACACCGCGCTTTCCTTTAACGTAGTCGGCGAGGACGTTCTTATCACCGGTGCCGGCCCTATCGGCATTATGGCAGGCGCGGTCTGTATGTTCGCGGGTGCGAGAAACGTTGTTATCACCGATATAAACGATGACCGCCTTGAGCTTGCCAAAAAGCTCGGCATCAAGTACACCGTCAACACCGCAAAGGAAACCCTTGAGCCTATTATGGAAAGGCTTCATATCAGAGAGGGCTTTGACATCGGACTTGAAATGTCCGGCAGCGAGATCGCGTTCAACTCTATGATCGACCATATGGTGCACGGCGGTAAGATCGCTCTTCTCGGTATTCTTAAGAGCGATGCCAAGATCGACTGGTCGAAGGTCATCTTCAACGGACTTTACATAAAGGGCATTTACGGCCGCGAAATGCACGAAACCTGGTACAAAATGTCCGCAATGCTCCAGGGCGGACTTGATATAAGCAACATCATCACGCACAGAATGGACGTGCGCGACTTTGAAGAGGGCTTCGCTGCTATGAACAGCGGCAAGGCCGGCAAGGTCATTCTCGATTGGACTAATCTTTGAAAGGTGGACTTAAAAAATGAAAAAGGAAGCACTTAAATATTTTGCCGAGATATGTCAGGATATTGAAAACCAGGGACTTAAAAAGGGTGAGAAGATCATCACCACCAAGCAGGGCGGTGTGGTCGGACTCTCCGACGGACGTCAGGTCATCAATATGTGCGCAAACAACTACCTCGGCCTTGCCGATAACATCGACGTTATAAACGCGGCTAAATCCGCTTACGATACCCACGGCTACGGACTTTCCTCTGTGCGCTTCATCTGCGGTACGCAGGACCTTCACAAGAAGCTTGAAAAGAAGGTCAGCGAGTTCCTCGGTACAGACGATACCATCCTTTATTCCTCTTGCTTCGATGCAAACGGCGGACTTTTTGAAACGCTCCTCACCGCAGAGGACGCGATCATCAGCGACGAGCTTAACCACGCCAGCATCATAGACGGTGTACGTCTTTGCAAGGCGCAGCGCTTCCGCTACAAGAACAACGATATGGCTGACCTTCGCGCAAAGCTTGAGGAAGCCAAGGGCGCAAGAATAAAGCTCATCGCCACCGACGGCGTGTTCTCGATGGACGGCATAGTTGCCGACCTTAAGAGCATCTGCGACCTCGCCGACGAATACGGCGCGCTCGTTATGGTTGACGACAGCCATTCCACCGGCTTTATGGGCAAGACCGGTAGAGGCACGGCAGAGCATTGCGGCGTTATGGGCAGAGTAGACGTGATCACCGGCACGTTCGGTAAGGCACTCGGCGGCGCATCCGGCGGCTTCACTTCCGGCCGCAAGGAGATAATCGACCTTCTTCGCCAGCGCTCCCGCCCCTATCTCTTCTCCAACACCGTTGCTCCCGCTATCGCGGCAGGCACACTCAAGGTGCTTGAGCTTATCGAGAACGATACCTCAAGACGCGACAAACTCTTCGCGAACACCGCCCTCTTCGCAAAGAAGATCAAGGAGATCGGACTTGACGTCACCGACGGCGGCACACCCATTCTCCCCGTTATGCTCTACGACGAGCATAAGGCGGTTGAAATGGCTCGTCGTATGATGGAGAAGGGCGTATACGTCGTAGCATTCTCTTATCCCGTCGTTCCCAAGGGCCGCGCCCGCATCAGAACGCAGATCTCCGCCGCTCTCAGCGAGGAAAATATCCTCTACGTCGTAGAGGCATTCCGCCAGGTAAAAGAGGAAATGGGCATCTGATTCTCCATAAGTTAAATATACAAAACAAGGCAATAACCCTACCCCGTGTAGAGTTATTGCCTTTTAATTTATGCCGCCTTTGGTTGCTCCTGACCTTGCACCGAAAAGGAGTATAACGTGACGTGACATTCCGCGTACCGAGTGCAAACACAGCGAGGAATGCTGGAAAGTTTTCGCCCCTCTCGGTCGGTATGAGAGGGGCTTTTCTATCGAAAAGTTCCGAAAACTTGTTAAACCTTTCTGCAACGCAAATCCAAACGTTATGCTGCTTTAGGTTGCGCTTGACTTTGCGCGGCGTTTAACATATTTTCTATAAATATTCCATACCCCTCGGTTGGATTTGCTACCATTACATGGGTTACAGCTCCGACGAGCTTGCCGTCTTGGATTATGGGGCTGCCGGACATACCGCGCACGATACCGCCCGAGAGGGAGATAAGCGTCGGGTCGGTTACCTTGATCTTAAAGGACTTTGAGCCGGTCGAGGAGTGGTCGATGTCGTATATCTCGATCTCATAGGTCTGTCGCATACCGTTCTTTACCGTGGCGATTATCTCCGCCTTTGCGCACTTTACATCGTCGCGCGCGGCGGCGGGAATAGCCTTGGTGCAATAATCGGGCAGATCGTCAAGTGTACCAAAAATTCCGCACTCGTTGTTTAAATTTATAGACCCAAGGCGCGTTTGCTTCAGTATTCCCGTAAGCTCGCCCGCGTGTCCTATCTCTCCGCGCTTGCAGCTGCCGAGGGTCACCGAGGTCACAGCACCCGAGCGCAAGCTTACCGGGGTATTGCTTGCGGTGTCGCTAACTCCGTGCCCAAGTCCGCCAAAGGCGTGAGTTTCGGGATCTATAAACGTGACCGTGCCAATACCAGCCGTGCGCGAGCGCAGCTTTGCGCCGAGGGTATATTCTCCGTCCTCCATACGTGGTGTGACGGACAAATTCACCCTTTCGCCGCACCGAATTACCTCAATATCCATTCTTTTGCCGCCCGAGCTCTTTACAAGCTCCTCGACCTCGCCCGTTTCGTTTACCTCGTTGCCGTTTACGGCGATTATCCTGTCGCCGACAAGCAATGCGCGACCCGAGCGCACCTCGGTCACCGTCACGCCGTCTTCATTAATAATAAGTCCGAAAACCGAGCCGCCGGGGTAGAGCATCACAGGCTCGTTTTTGCCGTCCTTGTTGCCGAAGAACAGTTCGAAGATCCTTGATGACACCTGCACGTCGCGCGACATCGCATCTATCTCTTTTGCATCGACGTCCGCACCCGTGTAACATTTTATATCGTCAAAATTGGCTTTTGAACCCCCAAAAACCAACGAAAAAGCATATATAAAGAGCAAGACAGCCGCGCCTGCTCTATCAAAAAATCTTTTCATTCCACACTCTTCCCATCAAATTTACTGAACTTATTTTCTCTCGACATTACGCCTCGTATGAGTAGTAAAAATAGGGAATTGAGCGATATGCAATTTAATAAAAATGAAGAAAGCCGCGACCCTTTGAAGATCGCAGCTTTCTTTTTTGAAAAAATCATTCATTGATAAAAAACGTTGAGTAAAGGTAGCGCAAAAATGCCTCCGCATCGCCGGCATAGACCGTAAGAGTCGCGCTGCGCTTCACCTCGGTCGTAAGCTTAAACACCGAGTCGCCAAGCACCGTCACCGTAAAGCCGGATTTTTCTGCGATCTCAAATAGCGAGGTCGTGTCTATATCAATGCCGCAAAGGTCAAACGTTATGTGCATAGCACATCTTTCGCAGTTGACACTCGCCTTTACCTCGGCTCTGCCGTACACTCGGCAGAGAAGCGCCTTGAGGAAAAACGCAAATCCGTCCGCGGCTATGGTTATCGTGCCGCTGTCGTTGTTTTCTATTTCCAGGCTGAATATACCGCGAAAATGCTCCTCTGAAAACGTATTTAACGACTTGATCAGGTCGGAGCTTTTGAATTCGGTGCGCACGTAGTCGCTCTCCACGCCGTCACCTATACGCATTCTTGAAAGATCTATCGTTCCCATATCAGTCCATCGAGATTTCTGCGTGCACAAGGCTGTTGAACGCATCGGTGCTTGAAATGCTCGCCTTGAGTGTGTCGGACGCACCGGAAACGTCCTTGCCGATAAGGTTGAGAATGTATGACGCCTCGATCTCGTCGTAGCACTTGTCAAAATGCTCGTCGGACTTATCCGCGCGGTAGAGAATGTAGTAGCCGTTGCTCATACCGGTTATGATCTCCACCACCTCTGAGGTGTCGCCTACGCGAAGGGAGAATGCCGCCTCGGTAAGATCGGCGTAGTAAGCGGGGTCAAGGCTGTATTTGCCTATGACCATACCGTCGCGTAGCGCCTCTGCCGAAAGGGTGTTGGCTATCATATAAGTACCTACGTCATATTCGTTTGACTGCTGCGCCACACCCTCGCGGAATCTTTTCGCGCGCTCAATGGTGTTTATCAGCTTGTCGGTGGGAGTCGTGGTGCTCAAAAATGCTTCAAGGACTCTTACGCACTCCTCGCTGTCGTAGTACGCCTTTACGTCCTCACGCGTGTAGCTTACGCTCTCTCCACCGCTTGCCTTGTCGGCATAGTAGTCTTCAAGCATAAGATAAGATATCGAATAGCGGTAAAGAAGCACCTGCACGGAGTAGTTCATATATTCAGACTTCAGGTGAGCAAGATACGAGTCATAGTCACCGCCAAAGCCGGCGATCTGCATACTGTCAATGCTTCCGCCCTCTACGCTTACCGTGATGTAGTCGTCGATCGTGTCCTCAACAACGTCGGAATAGACGTCTATGCCAACCTTGTCGCAAAGGTGGAACACCGCGTATATATCTGCAATACGGCTGAAGATTATCTCGTTTATCGCGCTTACGTATTCGCTTTTCTTCTCGCCGCTCCACACCTCGTGGTTGCCGCCGTCGATCTTCGACTTATACTGCAAAAAGAGCGCACGGTAAAGCTCGTATTTTGCCTCGTATTTCTCGCCGTCGATCGTCATCGTGTACATTACCTGCTTTTCTTCCTGCGTGCTTTCCACAGGCTTGTACTTGCCCCCGCAGGCAAAAAGCGAAAGGCAGAGCGAGAGTACTATGATAAGTGGTATTATCTTTTTCATCAGAACAAAGCTCCAAAAATAAGTGTTACCGATATTATAGCAAAGAAATATTAATAAATCAACACCCAAAATAATAAGGCGCCCCTGCGAGCGCAAAAATATAAAATAAATTTAAAGAAAAGGTTTGCATTTTAGGCGCGAGTGTGTTACAATAAATCAAAAAAGCACGTGAGGATAACACGATGGAAGAAATTTATAGTGTCAGCCTGTCTAAGATAATAGACGAGTTTAAGCTTGAAACAATATATCTGCCCGACTTGCCCGAGGATATTATGATATCCTGCTCCCGCGTTAACCGCCCGGGACTTCAGCTCGTCGGATTTTACGATCACTACGAGCCCGCCAGACTTCAGATCGTCGGTAAGGTCGAGAACCTCTTTCTCAGCGAGCTCGAGCCCGAGGAGCGTTCCCGCAGACTCGAGGACTTTTTCCGTTCTATGCCATCAGGTGTCATAGTAACGTCCTCAATAGAGATAGACCCCAACACCGTCGCAACTGCTGAAAAATACGGTGTGCCACTTCTTCGTACGTCCGAGCGCACATCCGAGTTTATGGCGGCGCTTATCGCCTACCTTAACGTACAGCTCGGCCCGCGCATTACCCGTCACGGCGTTCTTGTCGAGGTATACGGCGAGGGTGTTCTCTTGCTCGGTGACTCCGGCGTAGGTAAGAGTGAAACGGCAATCGAGCTTGTAAAGCGCGGTCACCGTCTTATCGCGGACGATGCCGTTGAGATCAAGCGAGTTTCCGCAACTACTCTGGTCGGCTGCGCGCCTCCCCTTATCCGCCATTACGTCGAGCTTCGCGGTATCGGCATAGTTGACGTCCGCCGACTCTTCGGTATGGGCGCGGTAAAGGAAACCGAAAAGATCGACCTCGTTATAAATCTCGAAAACTGGCAGCAGGGCAAGATGTACGATCGCCTTGGCCTCGATGCCTCAACCGTAGATATTCTTGGCATAAACGTGCCCAGCATAGTTCTCCCCGTTTGCCCCGGCCGTAACCTTTCGGTAGTAATCGAGGTCGCCGCTATGAACAACCGTCAGAAGCGTATGGGCTACAATACCGCCGAGGAATTCAATAAGAGGTTGATGGAATCCATGGGTATGCAATAACCCTTGACGGCATATTTTGCGAATCTTCCGCCTTTCTCGGCAGGCTCGACGTAGGTAACTACGCCTTCGACCTCGAAAGACGAAACCTTCATCAAAATCTGCTCGTCAAGTGACGGCATTTGCGAATCTTCCGCATAGGTTTTGCTGCGCGCAATATGATATTTATAGGAGAACGATATGAAAACCTCTACCGAGATCGCATCTTTGGCAAAAATAGTCGGCGAGCATAAGGCCGTTGAGCTTTACGGCAAGGCTGGCTTTGATGCTTGGGATTTTTCCTTGTTCAGTATGGCAAGATGGGATTGGGATAAGGGCGAGGTGTTTGACACCCCCCACCCCTTGAAGTCGCGCGAGTATCTCGCGTTTGCGAGAGAGCTTAAAAAGATAGGTGAGGCATACGGCATGGTTTGCAACCAGTCGCACGCTCCCTTTCCGGTAAGATTTATGAGCGATGACATCTTCAAGCGCTCGATAGAGTGTACTGCCGAGGCCGGCGGTACTATATGTATCATTCACCCCGACAACGATGCCACCCCCGAGAAAAACGCGGAGCTCTATAACCGCCTTTTGCCCTTCGCAAAGGATCACGGTGTGAAGATCGCGACTGAAAATATGTGGAACTGGTATAAGGGCGAGCCGACCAGCGCGCCTGCCGCTTGCTCCACTATCGATAGTTTCGTCAAGCATATTGACGTTGTGAACGACCCGTATCTCGTTGCTTGCCTTGATCTTGGCCACGCGGAAATGCGCGGCTCGGGCGACGGCGCACCCGAAATGATACGCGCGCTCGGTCATAGGCTCGCGGCTTTACATATTCACGATAATGACAGGCTCCACGACAGCCATCAGATCCCGTTCTCCATGGATATGGATTTTGGCGCGATAGTGGATGCTCTTAAGGATACAGGCTATTCGGGTTATCTTACGCTCGAGGCTGACAGATACTTGAGTGCGTATAATGCCGACAACGTGACCGAGGGTGTCAAAAACCTTTACGAAAGCGTAACACGACTTAAAAATATGTTTTGATCAAAAAAGTGCGGAATTAGCCCGAGCACATGGCGCTAATTCCGCACTTTTTTTCTTGTCATATATCACACCGCGTGAGCATATCGTTTAATGATAAAACCACGGAGGTGTGTAATGAACAAAAGAACAAGAAAAGAAGTTGATAGCTCGTGCGAGTACATTCTCCCGGATTATATGGGAGATATAAAAAAGATCCTTTCAACCAAGGCAAAGATCCTGCCGGGCGGACGTTTTGTTTCGGACGGTGAGGTGGAGCTTACGGGTACTGTGGAATACGAGGTGCTTTATGCCGATTCCGAAAACAAGCTGACCGCAGTCAATACCTCGTCCGATTACTCTGTCACAATTCCCACCGATACCGAAAGCTACGTCGGCTGTGCGCAGGACGGTCGGGTATCCAACTTTGCGATAAGAATTACCGGCCCGCGCAAAATGTCGCTCAAATCCACCGTTGAAATAACGGGAGTTGTCACCACATCGGCAGAGCTTGCTGTGTCGGGTGACGTGTTCGACGGCGAGAGGGAAGTACAGTACGTATCGCGCAAGATCAACGTAGAGAATACAAAATACGGCAAGAGCCTTGAGCGCGAATACGCCGAGGAGGCGGAGCGCATAAGCGGCGTGCAGTCCGACGAGATAGAGATAATCGCAAGCGGAGGAAACGTGCGCGTTCTTGAAACACGCCCAACCGATGGCGGCGTGATCGTCAAGGGCATAATTACCGTTGGCGCGATAGTCCGCACGCCCGAGCAGCCCCCATTTGCCATCAGACGAGAGATCCCGTTTGAAGAAACGGTCGGGATCGAGGGCGCAGATAAGGATATGCAGTTTATGGCTGACGGATATCTTACAAGCGCTGTGCTTGGCATAAGCGAGGATGGCGAGGATAGTGTAATAAGTGTCAACGTGATCGCTGAATTTGAGGGCTACGCATTCGAAAACGAGAGTATCGGTGTAGTAACCGACGCATACTTAAAGGAACGCCCCACCGAGTGTAAATATTCGGATTTTGAGTACACAACCCTGGGGGCGTGTCAAATTAACGAGGTGACCGTCAGCGACAAAATCAGCCGCGAGAGCCTTGGGTTGACCGATGCCCGTGAGCTTCTTATGCTCGACGGAGAGGTGAGATCGTTCGATACTTCGCCTACACCGAACGGCGCACAGATCAGCGGTGAAATGGCGATTAGTGGCATAGCGTGTGAAATTAACGTAGATGGTTCGGTCGGCTACATTCCGATAAAGACATCGTTGCCTTTTGCCATAAATGTAAACTTTAATTGTCAAATTCCCGAAAATTCGCGTATTGAGTGTCAGATAAGCGTTACGTCGTGCGAGGGACTCTTTGATGCCGAGGATGTGCACGTCAGCTCTACTCTAAAGATCAAGTCGCGCCTTGAGGGTGTAGATACCGTTAAGCGCCTGTGTGAGTGCGTCATGGGCACATCCGAATATGCACCGTCCGACTCCCCCTCGCCCTCGCATATAACCGTGTACTATCCCGCCCCGTCCGACACCCTCTTCTCCGTGGCAAAAAAGTTTCATACCACCCCCGAGAAGCTTGCCTGTGACAACATGATTGCCGACACCGCGCTGGCTTCCGACACCTCAAGCTGCCCCCTTGGCGTCAAAAAGCTTATCATACGCTAAAACAAATAAAAAAAGGCTGCGGAAGCAGCCTTTTTTTTATAAAATCGTTTCCATTAACGTGTTTCTCGGGATGAGTCCCATCTTTTCGTAAAAGCGCTTTGCGCCCTCGTTGCACTCCCATACGTTGAGCGTTAGGTTGTAGCATCCGATCTCTTTTGCGTAGGCTTTTACGCGCTCGTAAAGGGCTCGTCCGACACCTATGCCGCGCTCGTTCTCGTTAACGCAAAGGTCGTCGATATAGAGAGTTTTCGCATCCTTGAGAATGTTGTCGTTTTTGGTCTCTTTTATGATGCAGAACGCATATCCGAGCATACGTCCCTCGTTTTTTGCGACCATTATCGGTCTTTTTTCATCAAGGAGAAGCTCTTCAAGCTCTTCCTTGTTGTATTTTACGGCACCCGTTTTGAATATATCCGGGCGGCCCTTGTGATGCAGCTCGAGCACTTGAGCGAGCAGGGCGAGCATGCCGTCAATATCCGCCGCCGTGGCTCTTTCTATCTTGATATCCATATCATTCCTGCTCAAGCCAGCTCTTGCCCGACGTTACGTCAACCGTCAGCGGCACGGAAAGCTGTGTCACACCCTCCATCTCGCGCTTGACGAGCTCCTTGCACGCCGCTACGTCATCGTCACGCACCTCGACTATAAGCTCGTCATGCACCTGCATTACGAGTCTTGCATCAGGCAGCTCGCGCTTCAGCGCGTTGTATACGCGGATCATAGCAAGCTTCATTATGTCGGCCGCCGCGCCCTGTATAGGTGCGTTCATGGCGATTCTCTTGCCGAAGGCACGCATATTTCCGTTCGTTGAAGAAAGCTCGGGAATATATCTGCGCCTGCCCATAGGTGTGGCGGTATAGCCCTTTTCGGTGGCATCCTTCACCACGTTTTCAAGGTACGCATCTATATTCGGGTAATTCATAAGGTAGTTTTTGATATACTTTGTTGCTTCCTTGGGTGTCGTGCCGATATCCTTCGACAGCGAGAAGCCGCTGATACCGTAAATGATGCCGAAGTTTACAGCCTTCGCTCTCTTTCTCATCTCGGGGCTTACCGACTCCTCGGGCACTCCGAATACCGCCGCCGCAGTCTTGGTGTGAATGTCGTCGCCGCTTCTGAACGCCTCGCACATAGTATAGTCGTCGGAAATGTGGGCAAGCAGCCTTAACTCGATCTGCGAGTAGTCGGCATCAACGAGAGAGTAACCCTCGCGCGCTATGAAGTAGCGGCGCATCTCGCGTCCCATCTTCGTCCTGATCGGTATGTTTTGCAGATTGGGATCAGCGCTTGAAAGTCTGCCCGTGGCGGTCAAGGCCTGCTTGAATTCGGTGTGTATGCGCTCGTTCTCGTCCGCAACCTCGGGCAGCGCCGCGGCATACGTGCCGATGAGCTTTGTCACCTGTCTGTATTCAAGTATGTCGTCAATGATGGGGGAGTGAGCGCGAAGCTCCTCCAATGTTTCCGCATCGGTGGAAAAACCGCTCTTCGTCTTTTTGAAGCAGGGAAGTCCGAGTCTTACGAAAAGCACCTCTCCGAGCTGCTTTGGTGAGTTGATGTTAAACTCTCCGCCCGCCTGCATATAAATGCTCTGCTTAAGACCGTCCGCAAGCGTTGTGAGCGCATCCGCGTATTCAAGCATACCCTTGCTGTCGATCTTAAAGCCGGTGGCTTCCATCTCGGCAAGAATGGGCGCGAGCGGTAGCTCAAGCCCGTCAAGCACCTCAAGCATACCGTCGTCCTCTATGCGCTTGCGCATAACGGCTTCAAGCTCAAGCATTGCGGCAGGGCAGGGCTCGTCCTTCTTTACCGACTTGCCGATAAACATTGATGAAAGCGACTCGATGCCGCTCGCTCCTCCGCCGGGATTAAGCAAATATCCGTACAGCATAAGGTCAAGAAAACGTGTGCCGTCCGTCACCCTTATGCCGCTTTTTGCAAGTGCGTGTATGAGCGCCTTTGCATCGTAGCAAACTATCTCTTTGTCCTCAAAAAGAGGCGAAAGTACAGAAAAATCCCCTGAAAATACAAGGTTTTGTTCCATTTTGTTACATAAATACAGCTTTCCGTCCTTTATATCTATCGCAAAGCGATCGGTGGCGTTTTTGACGATGCTCTCGGCATCAACCTCGGTAAAGCTGTACTCGACGCTCTCGCTTACCTCGGGGGCGTCGTCCTCGGTCTTGTCAAGACCGAATTTTGTGATAAAGCTTATAAGCTCAAGCTCGGTAAACTTGTTATAAAGTCCGCGCTTGTCAGGGCCGGTAAAGGCAAGATCCTCAAGCGTTTTTCCTATCGGAGCATCGGTCATTATGCGCGCCAGCTTCTGCGACAGATATGCGTTTTCTCTGTCGCGCAAAAGCTTTTCGCGCACACCCTTTGAGATCTGCTTGTCGTCTATGTTTTCATATATGCCGTCAAGCGAGCCAAAGGTCTTTATGAGATTTGCCGCCGTCTTTTCGCCTACGCCCGCAACTCCGGGAATATTGTCCGACGAGTCGCCCATAAGCGCCTTCATATCCACGAACTGATCGGGGCGTACACCGTATTTTTCGGTGAATTCAGCCGCCCTCATGGGCACGGTGTCGCTGTTCCCCGCAAGAAGCACGGTCGTTTTATCGTCTATAAGCTGCAAAAGGTCGCGGTCACCCGACATAATATAGCTCTCGGTCGGCTCGCTTGCGCTGTGCGCCATTCTTGCCACCGTGCCTTGAATATCGTCCGCCTCGTAGCCTTCCATTTCAAGCACCTTGATGCCCATAAGGGCGAGGCATTCCTTCGCATCGGCAAACTGCGAGAGCAGCTCGGTCGGCGTTGGGTGACGGCCTTCCTTGTAGTGATCGTACATCTTGTGTCTGAATGTCGGTGCTTTGAGGTCGAATGCAACCGCTGCGTAATCGGGCTCGATTGCCTTCATCTGCTTGGATATCATGTTGATCATACCGTATATTGCGTTAGTGTGCTTGCCGCTCTTCGTTGTGAGGGGGCGAATGCCGTAAAACGCACGGTTTATAATGCTGTTTCCGTCTATAACGAGTATTTTTTTCATTCTGCGGAGACTTCCTTTTCTTCGCTTTCGGCGGCTTCTTCCGCCATTTCGTTTTCGGTGGGCTCTTCGTATGTTATGGTTATCTGGTTTTCATCCTCTTCGCCTGCGGGCTCGATCACCTCTTGGGGCTCTTCTTCGACTACCGTAGGCTCAAGCGCTTCCCGGCGTGCCTCTGCCGCTATGATTATCTTGCTTACGACCTCGCTCGTTCTGTCCTTTGTCAGCATGGGCGTGAGGAAGATCTTTGCGGTGATGAAAATGAAAAATGAAAGAGTGAGAATGCTCTCGTATATGGAGAGCGATACAGACTCCTCGCGCGCGAGATAATAGATAAGGTTGGGAATTGCGGAATAAGCTGTCATAAGCGAGCCTATAAACGCAAAGCTTATATATCTGCGCCAGCTTTCGCGTCCGAGCGAAATTCTTGTTTCTCCGATGAAAAACATAGCTATCGCAAGGTATGCGATCTCGTCGGTTAACTTGGTGGGCGCGTTTATCGGCAGGGTGGTGTCAAAGTAGATATATGCCACGTACATGCAGATAAAAAGCAGAGTGATTATACCGAAATCCGAGCGGCGAATGCTTCTGCGAGCTATCATTATAGTTGACAGAACGAAGTACACCGTCGATATAAATGCAAGTATGGGAGTAGCGATGGATATTACGCGACCGTATATCGACATAGCCACAAGATCGGCGCCTGTTGCCGACATGATGAGGTGCATGCCGAGCATTGCCGTCGTCACAGCCACAAGACCCGCGGGCACGTAATTAGCCGCCGAATCAAAGGACGGTATGAGCTTGATATTCTTCTTTCCCGCAAACATATAGGTGATGAAGAACAGCGCTCCCGCAGCCGCTATCCACGCGGATATATTTGCCAAAAGATCGTTCTCAAAGTGACCGTACTGTGCAAGATCGGTGAACAGAGCCACCGTGCGCAAGACCACCGTGAGCGGCACAAGCAGAATAAATATCGGCAGATAAATGCCGTAAAGTTCGTAAAGCTTTTTCATGTTTTGTGGGGTTTCCTTCATTTAATGAAATAACGCGCGCGTATACGCAAAAAATCTACAATACATATTGTATCACTTCTTGATGGAAATGTCAATAAATTAAAAAATAGCCAAAATAATCAGGTTATCGACGGCTTTGAAGGTGGCGTTATAGAGCCGAAAAGCTCTATTTTTGTGCAACTGTTACAAAAACGCCCTGAAAATTTCGTAAATAATTTTATCGAAAATTTAAACTTTTTTCGAAAAACTATTGCAATTTTATGAAAAATAATTTATAATATATAAGCTTGATATGCGATGAAGCGGGAGGTGGCTACCCTTGAGGTAGGGAATTTCCGTGGAGTATGTCCGATATTTAACCGGGCGAAATAAGAGTAGTTATGCCTTCGGGCAGCTGTGTTCTTGATCGGTTCCGGTAGTCACTGCGGAGACTATCTGAACTGATTTTGTAAGGGGCGATTTGAAACGCCCGGCACGGTGTAAAACCTCTCGCCCTTCTTAAAACGGTTTAAGCAAATACGTAAAGGAGGACACAACAAATGGCACAGGGAAAAATCAGAGTGAGACTCAAGAGCTATGACTCCGCTATTATCGACGCCGCAGCGCAGAAGATAGTTGAAGTAGCAAAGAGAAACGGAAGCAAGGTCAGCGGTCCTATTCCGCTTCCTACCGACAAGGAGATCGTAACGATTCTCAGAGCGGTTCACAAGTACAAGGACAGCCGTGAGCAGTTCGAAATGCGCACTCACAAGAGACTGATCGACATCCTTGACCCCCAGCAGAAGACTGTAGAGGCTCTTATGAGCATCGAGCTTCCTGCAGGTGTTGAGATCGAGATCAAGGCGTAAGCCGAAAAAATCGGGAGCTTCAAATCCCAAAAATTAACCCAAGACCCTAGTGGTCACGTTGGCGACTCCGCGGCAACGCGAAAATTCAAAATCGTCAACCAATAACTACATGGAGGAAAAAATGAAAAAAGGCATTATCGGCAAGAAGCTGGGCATGACTCAGATCTTCGACGAAAAAGGCAACGTAATACCCGTAACCCTGATTGAAGCAGGTCCTTGCGTGGTAGCACAGAAGAAGACCGTTGAAAACGACGGTTACGAAGCGATTCAGCTCGCTTACGAGGATGCAAAGAAGAAGCACCTCACCAAGGCAGAGATCGGTCACTTCGAGAAGGCAGGCATCACCCCCAAGAAGCATCTCAAGGAGTTCAGACTTGAGGATTGCAGCGCGTATGAAGCAGGTTCCGTGGTAACAGTCGAAACCTTCGCCCAGGGCGACAAGGTCGACATCACAGGTATCACTAAGGGCCGTGGATACACCGGCTGCGTAAAGAGATGGGGTCACCACATTCTCAGAATGACTCACGGTACCGGTCCTATTCATCGTCAGCCCGGCTCTATGGGCGTTATCGACCCGGCTAGAATCTTTAAGAACAAGAAGATGCCCGGTCAGTACGGTAACGAGCAGGTTACCATCCTTAACCTTGCAGTGGTTAAGATTGATGCAGAAAAGAATCTTATCGCAGTAAAGGGTGCAGTTCCCGGCGCAAAGGGCGGCATCGTATTTGTTCGCGATTCGGTTAAAGCATAACGGAAGGAGGAATACACAATGCCTAATATTAATGTTGTAGATATGGCGGGCAAGGTAGTTGGTACTATCGAACTGTCCGACAAGGTTTTCGGTGCAGAAGTGAATGAAGCAGTCCTCCACACCGCAGTAAGAGCTTATCTTATGAACCAGAGACAGGGCACTCAGTCCACTCTGACCCGCTCCGAAGTATCCGGCGGCGGCAGAAAGCCCTGGAAGCAGAAGGGTACCGGTCACGCAAGACAGGGTTCGACCCGTTCTCCTCAGTGGACCCACGGCGGTATCGCTCTCGGCCCCAAGCCCCGCAGCTACCGTGTAAATCTCAACAAGAGCGTTAAGAGAGTTGCTCTGTTCAGCGCACTTTCCGCAAAGGTTGAGGCAGGCGAGATGATCGTTGTTGACGCTATCACCGCTACCGAGTACAAGACCAAGGCAATGACCGCGATGCTTACCGCGATCGGCGCTGCAAAGAAGTCCCTTGTTGTTCTCCCCGAGGTTAACAGCTTCGTAATCAAGAGCTGTGCAAACATCGAGGGTGTTAAGACAACTCAGTGGAACACCATTAACGTTTACGACATTCTTAACTGCAACACTCTCGTAGTTGCTAAGGATGCAGTAGCGAAGATTGAGGAGGTATATGCAAGATGAAATCCTATGCAGATATCATTGTAAGACCTCTTATCACCGAAAAGAGCATGGACACCGTTGCTGAAAAGCGTTACAGCTTCGAGGTTGCTAAGAACGCAAC
Organism: Eubacteriales bacterium; assembly: GCA_045576315.1. Classification (GTDB taxonomy): domain Bacteria; phylum Bacillota; class Clostridia; order Oscillospirales; family CAG-272; genus UBA1740. Next base: position 16,776 of record JAZNGE010000037.1, read on the forward strand.
CAAGCCTGAGATCGCGGCAGCAGTTGAGGCTATGTTCAAGAAGACCAAGGTTGTAAAGGTCAACATTATTAATATGAAGAAGAAGCCCAAGAGATACGGCGTACACTTCGGTTACACTTCCGAGTGGAAGAAGGCTGTAGTTACTCTTTCCGAGGACTCTGCTCCTATCGCTTTCTTCGATAGCATGAACTAAGGGACAGGAGGTAAATTGAAATGGCAGTAAAGAATTATAAGCCGACCACACCGTCGCGCAGAAATATGACCAGCCCTTCCTTCGCTGAGATCACCAAGTTCTCTCCCGAGAAGAGCCTCATAACCACCAAGAAGAAGAATGCCGGTAGAAACAGCTACGGCAAGATCACCGTTCGTCACCAGGGCGGCGGTAACAAGCAGAAGTACAGACTTATCGATTTCAAGAGAAATGTAGACGAGACCGCAAAGGTTATCGGTGTCGAGTACGACCCCAACAGAACCGCTTACATTGCACTCCTTGAGAACGAGGCTGGCAAGAAGAGCTACATCATCGCTCCCGTAGGTCTTACCGACGGCGACGTTGTAACCGCTGGCGCAGATGCAGATATCAAGCCCGGTAACGTTCTTCCTATCGCTCAGATTCCCGTAGGTACTATCATTCACAACATCGAGCTTTACCCCGGCAAGGGCGCTCAGCTCGTTCGTTCTGCAGGTGCGTTTGCACAGCTTATGGCTAAGGAAAACGGCACCGCACAGGTAAGACTTCCCTCCGGTGAAGTTCGTATCGTTCGCCTCGATTGTAAGGCAACCATCGGTCAGGTTGGTAACCTTGAGCACGAGACCATCAAGGTTGGTAAGGCTGGTAAGACTCGTCACAAGGGCATCCGTCCTACTGTACGTGGTTCTGTAATGAACCCCTGTGATCACCCCCACGGTGGTGGTGAGGGTAAATCCCCCATCGGCCGTCCGGGCCCTGTCACTCCCTGGGGCAAGCCTGCCCTGGGTTATAAAACCCGTAAGACTCATAACCGCTCTGACAAGTTCATTGTCAAGCGCCGCAACGGTA
>JAZNGE010000038.1:0-34975 GCA_045576315.1 Eubacteriales bacterium
GGATACAAAGATCCCTTGACACAAAAAAGAAAAGTAAAATGGATGGCGATGGACTTACCCGAGGACTCGCTAAAATCGGTAGTCGAAAAGCGGAAGCGAGACATGATAACCGAGTTCGAAGCAAAGTACGCTCGAATGATCGACGGTTATGACGATCCCGAAAATTACCCATTCGTAGCATTTATGCACGAGTGGCTCGACGAGGTGCACCGCCACAAAATTCAAGAAACGACCTACCTCGGATACAAAGGAAGAGTGAACGGTCACATTGCGAAATTCTTCGGAGACAAAATCACCCTCGCGGATTTAAAGCCGAGGAGAATAAACGCATTCTACGACTACCTACGGAGCATCGGAGACAACGAACAAACGGTGCTCCACTACCACAACCTGCTCCACGCAATGTTCGAGTACGCAATCAAACAAGAGCTCTTCGAGTACAACCCGATGCAAAGAGTGGACAGACCGACTGTAAAGAGGTATCCTGCGAGCTTCTACTCGGTGGAAGAGGTACAAACGCTACTCGCCTTCGCAAAAGACGATCCCCTCTACATACCCATAGTCCTTGCAGTGTACTGCGGTATGAGACGAAGCGAAGCACTCGGCATGACGTGGGATTGCGTGGACTTCGAAAACGACAAAATCTCGGTGCAGAAAAAGGTAATCGAGATATCCAAAAACGGCAAAAAGCAAATCATAGTAAGCGACGAGCTGAAGACCGAAAGCTCACGCAGAGTCTTCGCAATGCACCCCGACGTGAAGAAGATACTGCTAAAGCACAAAGAAAGGCAAGAGGAATACCGAAAGCAGTTTAAACGCTCCTACTCAAAGAAATATCTTAACATGGTATGCGTTGACCAGCTTGGTGACCTCATACGACCTAACTTCGTGACCGAGCACTTCAACATACTGCTGAAAAAGCACAACCTAAGGAAAATACGCTTCCACGACCTACGACACACCTGTGCATCGCTCCTCGTAGCACTGAACGAGAATATGAAGGTAATCCAGGCGTATATGGGACACAGCACGATGAGCATAACGGCAGATACATACTCGCACCTTGACACCCGTGCAACGAGTATCGCGGGTATGAAGCTCGGCTCACTCATAGGAAATAAGGACGAGTAAAAACGGCAAAGGCGGTAAAAAATTACACCGCCTTAAACAAAGAATAAGGGGTACGGAAGAATGAAGAAAAACGGTGAACTCTCACTTGAACAGTTAAGGCAAAAGCTACATATCAGCAAACGCAAAGCAGCTTGGATGCTACAGAATGGTGTCATACCGTGTAGAATTGTAGATGCTCCCACTCACCTCAGATACTACGTTAAGGAAGAAGATTTGAGGGAGTATATGAAAGGGAGCATTACAGAAAGCAAGAAGGAGTTCATCAGAGGACAATTCTCCTCCCGTAACAAAGACGCTCCCGAGGCAAATGAAGCCTCGGGAGACGGAATAAGCGTATATTCATTCCTTAGCAAAAAGGATAGAAACAAGTTCGAAAGAACGCTCGAAAAACGTCTAGCTATATACCCAGACGTGCTGAGCGTTAAACGAATAGTAGAAATAATAGGCTACTCCGAGCGAACGATAAGATGGCATATAAACAAAGGTCGCCTCTTCGCTACACTACAAGATCGCAAGTACCTCGTGTCAAAATACTCGCTGATAAAGTTCCTAGCAAGTGACAAAGGATTTGCTATGCAACCTAAATCGGCATGGCATGAGAAAGCGATAAAGTGGTTTATAGAGGTGATGCATAAATGACGAAAGGAGCTCGAAAGAGCTCCTTTTTTGCGGTTGAAAAATCGCGTGAGTCGTGATATAATACAAATAAAATAGGTTGTTAGAAAGGAGCACTTTAAAATGATAATCTCTCTTAAAGTGACATTTTGTTCCAACGAAGATATCCAAGAAAAAATACCCATCAATGATAGTTGCTCTTTTATACTTAAAAATTGGGGGAATTTTTGTCCTAAAAACAATGTTCACTTATCGGAAGGAAATATTTTTGAAATTTTATTAGAATACGTGGACGAACATGATAAAGAACAAATATTGGATTTATTTTGTGCAGCCGTATCTGTAGTTACAGGATTCAACTATTTAGAAACAGAAGATCTTTTATTCAAAACTACAAGTGATGCTTATGAACCATCATTTATAGAAGAACCGTATTATAGTGCATGTTTATTGGTGCAAAAGGTTTTTGAAAATCAACACAGCATGAATGCTATATGCAAATTTTATGTCGCCCACAAAATACTACCGCTTCATCCAATGGATTTGCACCCCGATCACGATAGATTTGTAAAAAAATATAATCTGACAGAACAACTAAGTATTGCACAAGTAATAATAATTTGTTATTCGATTTTAGAAGAATTGAAGCTCAATATTATTACCAAGCAAAACGAAAACAGCCTTATTTTAGATGGCACAAAATGGAATCCGGAAGTGTACTCGAGACTAAGTGACAGACTAGCGGAATGTGACTTGTGTCCCGACTCGGAAATCATGTGGCTTTCGAGAAATGGGATAGATAGACCTTTTAAATCGAAGATAATAGACATCGATAGCAAATGCGAATGGAGCGACGGGGAGTTAATAAAAGATTTCAATATTAAACTTACTGATGCAATCCTTGAAGTAAGTTATATGAGGAGCAAATTGGCATCCCACAATGTAGGAGATCGAGTGACAAAGCTATGCGTATATGATGCAGAGAATGCATTTCATTTGGCAAGAATTATACTACTTGATTATTTTAAAATAAAACTCATTTAATGTGCGTGCTCTTGGAAGATGGGTATTCGTCTATGACGAAGATACCCACCCCCTGCGCCTGAAGAGCGAGCTCTTCGATCTTCGGGTGGGGTATGCGAACCCCATTCTGCGACTCTGCGAGTCACAGAGGGGCGTTAGAATCCTCTCGTACCGGAGCCAAAGAAATAAAAAAACAACCGAGCTTTTTGGGCTCGGTTGTCCTTTTATTTGGCGCAGGAAGAGGGATTCGAACCCCCGTGCCTTTTGGGCAAACGGTTTTCAAGACCGCCTCGTTGTGACCGCTTCGATATTCCTGCGTATTAAATTGTGATTTTAGAAAGTGTTAGATATTACGTTAGATATGCGAGTTTTTGCATTTTTCGTAGTCCCGAAATAGTCAGTGTTTTCAAGGGGGTTCGGCTCATTTGCGAACGATAGACCGACAAATTTTCAAGACCGCCTCGTTGTGACCACTTCGATAAGCCTGCGTATTTTTTGAAATTTGTGTTTCGCATACTCGCCTTGGCGAGTATCTTCGCCGAATGGCGAAATATTCCTGCGTATTAAATTGTGATTTTGGAAAGTGTTAGATATTACGTTAAGCGCTCGCTTGCGCGGAAGTACTGCGATGTAATACTTTTCGCAAAGCCGCATATAATAATATCATATTTGTGTGCAATTGTCAATATGAATAAATAGATTTTTTTAAAAATCTCTAAAAAAGGGTTGACATTTGAGATGACAAGTGCTATAATAATTAAGCAACACGGAAGACCGTTTATGCCGGAATGGCGGAATTGGCAGACGCCCGGGACTTAAAATCCCGTGAGATTCAACTCTCGTACCGGTTCGACCCCGGCTTCCGGCACCATTTATATCGCGGAGTGGAGCAGTCTGGTAGCTCGTCGGGCTCATAACCCGAAGGTCATGAGGTTCAAATCCCATCTCCGCAACCAAAGACTCGTTGAAAAACGAGTCTTCTTTTTTTGCCTCCGGGCAAAATGGGCGCGGGGGTGGGGTTTGAAGCTCACGAGCTACGCTCTATGACCTGAGCACTCAAGCGCAAGCGCAGAGTGCTGTCGGGGTCTATGTCCGCCACCGCAGTGGCGGCATACTGCGTAATTTTGCGTGTCCGACCGCAAAATAGCAGATAACCCTTCCCTGCTCTGGTTCCATCTCCGCAACCAAAAACGAAAGCAGTCCATTGGACTGCTTTTTCGTTTTTGGTTGCAATGAAGCGCACCGATGGTGCATGAAAAATGAAGCAGGACTTCGTCCTGTGAAGCGATCCTTCGGCTCACGGAGAGGTTAGTATGCGCTTCGCTTCACGCGAGCGTAGCGAGTGCTTCACGGTGCAACGCACCGCTTCATGTTTGCGAAGCAAACGCTTCATTGACAAAGCTTGGAATTTATGATATAATTATTTCAACAAATAATCATAAAACCCCCTGGACTTTCCGCTTTTCTTAGGTATAATATGTGTTACCACCCGAAAGGAGCGCGGAAATGATAGACTTAAAGTCATATTATCAAGTAAAATTAACCTTGCTCAGATGCAAAACTTACTTTCTCTACAATCCCCCGAAAACCGAGGACGAAAAATACGCCTATGACATCATTCAAAAGGCATATTGGATCAATGAGAAAAAGATTGAAATGCTTGATTATAAAAAGAGATACAAGTTGCTTGAAAATTACTATAAATACATAACCAAAGGAGAGTAAAAATGAAACGCATGAAGTTAACAGCCATTATCCTTTCACTTATAATTCTTATTTTTGTTTTTACCTCTTGCCATCAAACGCCTCCCGAAGATTTAGCATTGCCTGACGAAGATTGCGTAATGGTCTATACTATATCCGAAAATGAATATATCCGTATTCTGTGTAGCAGCAATTCTCAATTTAATTACTACGGCGAATGGGTAAAGGGCGATAAAACAGAAGCTGTTTATTTGGAGCACTACGTTAAACCATCGACAATTGCAGGTGGCGACGGTGGGCTTGTTTGTGATATTGAAACATTTGATCCCGCGGAAAAAGATCATGTTCATTCGAGCACCTGCAACCACACGTACAGCTTTGAGAAAGGTGCTATGAATTCATCATATCTTATCAATCCCAAAACCGAAGAAAAAATCCCGATTACATTTTCCATTGATAAAAACTTGGATTTTTATTTCAGTTGGGTTTCTCAAACCTATATTGATTTTTTCAATACGAATAATAATATTTACAAAGAAGAAACACAAAATTTCCGGTATGATTTTGAATTACAAAAGGGTGAGTGGGTATCAACCGGCACTGTCATTCCCATAAAAATGGAGTTTGCGGGAGTAACGCCTATCGGCATAACACTACGCATTTACGACATTTCGGGAGAACAAGCGAAAGAGATCCTTCTTGCACATGGTGAGCTCACAAACGAAAACACATTTATTTCGCAGGATTTATCGGGAACTATGTTCTATGAGGGAACAGTAGCTGAAATTAAAATTGTAAAAACAAGTAAATAAATATAATTGCTCATCGGCATCTATTTAGGATGCACATGAAATTGCCTCAGATAGCCGAAAGCCCTTGCTTTCATTGACTTTCCCGTGGTGGCATCTATTTAGGACGCACAACACAAAGACTCGTTGAAAAACGAGTCTTCTTTTTTTGCCTCCGGGCAAAATGGGCGCGGGGTGGTCAGCGCTTTGAGCGCTTGCCTTTTATGGTGTTGAAGGCGTAGTAGATGGTTTCGAGCTTGGGGAGAAGGTAGGTGAGTGCCTTGTCTTCAAGCTCCGGAGGCACGCCCCAGTAGGCTTCGGCGATCGAGCCGGCTATCGCGCCCTGGGTGTCGGCGTCGCCGCCGAGGGACACGGCGTTGCGGACGGCGTCCTCAAACGAGGTTGACTCGAGGAAGCAGACGATCGCCTCGGGGACGCTACGCTGACAGGTGATGAAGGTGCCGTCGTCGACGTTGCAGTACTCACGGATCTTGTCGACCTTTAAGGTCGCGATCTCGGGGTAGTACCTTATCATTCGCTCGCGTATTTCTTGCATCGATGCGCCGGTGCGCGCGAGGTATATTGCCATAGCGACCGATTCGGCACCCTTGATGCCCTCTGGGTGATCGTGGGATACCTCGGTGACGAGCCTCGAAAAATATCTGACGTCGTCCTCGCTTTCGGATATCCAGCCGACCGAGCTGACACGCATTGCCGCACCGTTGCCATAGCTATTATACGACACGGGGTGGTACATAAACCACTCGTAGAAGCTTTTGCCCCAGCTGCTTGCCTGATGTGCCCTGCCCATTTCGACCATCTTTTCAATGACGAATTTCTGAAAGTCGGGCTCGCGCCAGCGACCCTTGCGCAGTGTGAAGGCGTTGGCTATGGCGAGGGTCATAAGGCTGTCGTCGGTGTAGTGACACGCGCCGGTGAAAAAGGTGAAATCCTTGCTTTTATTGTTTTTCCATTCGTATTGACTGCCGACAATATCGCCGATTATTGCTCCAAGCATCCTTGCGCCTCCGTTTTGCTTTTTCTACTAATATTGTAGCATATTGCGCGGCGTTTTTCAATCGATTTTCTTTGATGTATGTAGAATTTTTAGCAGATATTTATTGATTACGGCGCGTTTTTGTGATATAATACCATCGATATGAAATTTGTGCGGAGGACTGCGACGTGGAATACAGAATACTTGGAAAAACGGAGCTTAAGATCTCAAGACTTGGTTTTGGCGGAATACCGATCCAGAAGATAGATGCCGAGGGCACGCGAGTGCTGATCGGTGAGCTTGTAAAGGCGGGGGTCAACTACATTGACACCGCGCGCGGATATACCGTGAGCGAGGAATATCTCGGCTACGCGCTTGAGGGCGTGAGGGATAAGTTTGTGCTTGCGACCAAAAGTACATCGCGCGACAAGACAGGCATGGCACGCGACATCGACACCAGCCTTGAAAAGATGCGCACCGATTACATAGACCTGTATCAGATGCACAACCCCAGCGCAAAGGATCTCGACGTGGCGACGGCACCGGGCGGCGCGCTTGAAGCTATGCTTGAAGCAAAGGCGGCGGGCAAGATCGGACACATCGGCATCACGCTGCACTCGGTTGAGGTATTTGAGCGCGCAGTAGAGCTGCCGTGGGTAGAGACGATAATGTTCCCTTACAATATCGTTGAAACGCAGGGCGAGGAGCTTATTGCTAGGTGCGCGGAGAAAAACATCGGTTTTGTCTGTATGAAGCCGCTTGCGGGTGGCGCGATCGAGGACGCGAGGATCGCGCTGCGCTTTACAGTAAGCAACCCTGCGGTGACGGTCGTTATACCCGGGATGGCGGACTTAGAGGAGATCGCGGAGAACGTGGCGGCTGTGGCTGACACTTCCCCGCTGCGTGACGAGGAAATTTTGAAAATTGAAGAGATAAAATCGGTTTTGGGCACGAATTTTTGCAGACGTTGTAACTATTGTGCGCCCTGCACGGTTGGAATCAGCATTCCTGCGGTGCTGCTTTTCGAGGGATATTACAGCCGCTATCACCTGCCGGAATGGGCAAAGGCGCGCTACGCGACCCTTAACGTAACGGCATCCGAGTGCATCGAGTGCGGCGTGTGTGAAACCAGGTGTCCCTACAATCTTCCCATACGCGAAATGCTTAAAAACGCGACACGGGTCTTTGGTAAATAAAAATATCGACAAAAATTGTCAAATCTCTTGCACATCGCAGCTTTTTGTGCTATAATAGTAGAAATGTAAATATTTAAAAGACTATTTTAATGCACATACGCAAGGAAGATCAGAATGAAAGAAATCAAAAAAGTTGCAATTTTGACCGCGGGCGGCGACTGCCCCGGCTTGAATCCCGTAATTCGTGCGGTTGTAAAGACCGCTATCACCAAGTACGGTCTTGAGGTAATGGGCGTGCGCCACGGTTACTTCGGTCTTTATCACGGTGATTTTATCAAGCTCGGTCTTGAAGACGTGGATGAAATTATCACCAAGGGCGGTACTATCCTGTACAGCTCAAACAAGGACAACCTGTTCCAGTATCCTGTTAAGGACGAAAACGGAAATCTCGTGCGCGGCGCGGACGGCAAGCTCGTTTACGAGGACTGCTCTGACATTGCGGTCGAGAACCTCAAAAAAGCAGGTATAGACGCCATATTTATTCTCGGCGGCGACGGCTCGCTCACCTCGGCAAGAGATTTTGCACGCAAGGGCGTAAAGGTTATCGGTATTCCCAAGACTATCGACAACGACCTGGCACACACGGACTACACATTCGGCTTTGACACGGCTATCTCGGTTGCGACCGACGGTCTTGACAGAGTGCGCACGACGGGTATGTCGCACCACAGAGTTATGGTGGTCGAGATCATGGGCAGAGGCGCAGGCTGGATGACGTTGCACGCAGGTATCGCGGGCGCGGCTGACGTAATTCTTATCCCCGAAATTCCCTACGATCTTAACAAGGTTGCAGAGAAGATCAAGGCCGATAAGGCAAGCGGAAAGGAATTTTCTATCGTTGCAGTATCCGAGGGCGCAAAGGCGCTTGACGGCAAGCAGGTAGTGGCTAAGGTCATCGAGGACAGCGCGGACTCTATCCGTCTTGGCGGCGTTGGCGCGGTAGTTGCAGACCAGCTTGAAAAGCTGACCGGCTCGGAAGCAAGAGCGACCACACTTGGACACATTCAGCGCGGCGGTACTCCCACCGCACACGACAGAGTGCTTTCCTCTCGCTACGGTTATGCGGCTGTTGAGCTTTGCATGAATGGCGGCTTTGGCAGAATGGTTGCGCTTCAGGGAGATAAGATCGTTGACGTTTCTCTTGAGGACGTTATCGGTCAGAAGACCAAGAACGTTGATCCGAGCGGCGAGCTTGTAACCATGGCAAAGGCTATGGGAATTTGCTTCGGCGACTAATAAAAGTACATAAAAACCCACCACGGTACTCGATTTTTTGTACCGTGGTGGGTTTTTGTTATAACAAATATCCTGAATTAATCGATGATGGTGCGGAGCTGGCGAACTACCTTACGGAGAATAGAGGTGTAGTCTCCGGAGTTGTCGCGGAACATCTGACCGCAGAGTGCGAACGGGAGATAAAGGCCTCCGTCAAAAGTACCTGCGATGCACATGGTTGTGTCGCTGAGCTCGTTTTCGTTGATGTGATTCATCATACGGTGAACGTATTCACCGTAGCACATCCAGTCGGCAGAGTACTTCTTCCAAGCCTTATTACGCAGGCGACGGTCGTGGTCAGCGATCTCGGGTGCGTTCTCGCCCATTACGTAGGGGCCGTGCTGACCGACCTTTTTGCTCCAGTCGAGCATCATAACGCCCTTAAATGCGAGTCCTACGCCCTTGCCGCCACGCAACTCGAGCATTTCCTTAACAAACTTAAGCGTTTCCTCATACTCTTCCTCGCTCTTGACGAAGGGAGCGTAATCAAAGGGATATGAGCCGCAGTCCTCCCAGAGTATCTCGATGCGGGGGTCTACGTTGGATATTTCGGCAAGGCGGTTTCTTACAGAAGAAGCATGAAGACCGAAGATAAGGCGAAGGTCGGGCTTGATCTTCCAAAGCTCAGCCGCTACGTTGTTTACCATTTCGGTAACCATCTCGGAGATGAGCTTGCCGCCGACGCGCTCTTCCTTGCGCTCGGTAAAGGTCTGGAAATAGATGCCGTCGCAGCCTACTACGTGATACTTGTCACGGTAGGTGTCTACGATAAGCTTCTCAAGATTTTTGATCGTTTCTTCGCTGATCTCGGTAGCCTTGTTGCCGATCTCACGCCAGCCCCAGCTGTATCCAAGCACTACGCTGATACCGTAGGAGTGTGCGTATTCGATTATCTCGTCGATGTTGATCGGAATATAGTCGTTCCAGATAATAAGCTCGTTGAACTTTGCGCGCGCCATATTATCGATATAGTCGCGGTAGCTGTTTATCGAGTGACCCCAGGTGAAGATGCTGCGGATCTTGTGATCGGGCTTTCCGGAATAGGTGGACTCGGGAAGCGGAATATCGAACGTCTGATCTACCATTCTGTTAGAGCCGGATGCGGGCGCGTTAGTGGGTATGTACTCATCGAGGAAGCTTACTGCGGAGTAGAAAAGCTCAAGCTCGCTCTTTGCGGTAAGGAATACGAAGCTACCCTCCTCGTCCTCAGGATTGCGAATGACCTTAACGGTAAAGCCGCCCTCTACAAGCTCCTCGGGCTTAACGTATTTTCTGATAGTTTCGCTCTCGTCGTAAAGCCCGACAAATATAGCGGACTTGGATACCTCGCAGCCCTCCTTCTCACAAGGAAGAATGTAGATGCTGTACACCATTTCCTCACGAATGAGGAAGCGTCCGATCTCCTTGGAAAGCAGATTTATGGTTCTTTTGGTTATGCCGGTGTAATTGCCGGAATATATGATCTTCCAATCTTTTTGCTTCATCATGATTAAAGCCTCCATATTATATTGGTAAGTTCATTATATCACATGTGACAGGATCTAAAATATACAAATATCAGCAAAAAAATATCGTTTTTCGAAACTAAAGGCTTGACACTTGCAGGCGCGCGTGCTATCATAAGGTATATAAATATTCGCGAAGGGGGTGCAATATGAAAACGATAGACATAAACGGAACTGACGGTGCGGATTTCAACGCGGTGTTTATAAACGCCCTACGACAGTTCTGGAAAAACACGAAGAGCTTTCAATGCATAGGATCGCCGAAAAACCAGAATCTGCTGCTTTACCTGAACGGTTGCAATATAACGTATACCGACAAGAGCGGAGAGGTCTTTGTTGCCAAAAGCGGAGATCTTGTATACACCCCCCAGGGTAGCGAATACAGCGCGATGCTCTCGGATTTTTCCTCTCCCGAGTCGCATACCGTGGGAATAAACTTTATACTTACCGACGTGTACGGTGAGCACGTAAGGCTATATGACAAAATAAAGATATTTCACGTCGGGGACAACACCGAGCTTTCCAACCTTATATACCGCATAGAGCTTGGAGAGCACAGGCGCGCCGCGCTCGACAATAAAATACTCCTCTTGAAAATATTCTCCCTGCTCAACGTCAGGGAGAACAAAAAGGACGGCTCGATAGTGTACGAAACCGTAAAGTACCTCTCGGAGCATATAGACGAGTGCATCTCGGTGTCCGAGCTTGCAAGGCATTGCGGTGTGAGCGAGGTCTACTTAAGGAAAAAGTTTAAGGAAAAAATGGGCACCTCGCCTGCGAAATACCGAAACCGCCTGCGCCTTAACAAAGCAATGGACTACCTTAAATTCGGTGATATCACAGTGCAGGAGATATCCGATACACTCGGGTACGCGACCGTATCTCACTTTATAAAGGAATTCAAAGAGAAGTACGGAACATCTCCACTTCAATACAGAAAGAGCGAAAGAGAATAAACGACAGATGAGTGAAAGATATTTGATCATAAACGCCGATGATTTCGGCATGTGCCACGCGCACAACGCAGCCACCGAGGAGCTTTTTAAATGCGGCGGCATAACCTCGGCAACTATAATGACCCCCTGCCCTGCTGCGCGCGAGGCGGCGGAATTTGCTGCCAAGAACCCACAATTTGCCATTGGCGTGCATCTGACAACGACGGCGGAATGGAAAAGCTACCGTTGGGGTCCTATTTCAAAAAATTCACACTCGCTTGTTGATAGCGAGGGCTGTTTTTACAAAAACAGCGCGCAATTTGCGCAAAACGCGAAGGCTAATGAGGTCGAGCGCGAGCTTATAGCGCAGATAAAAACGTTACACGGGTATGGGGTAACCCCTTCGCACATGGATAATCACATGGGCTCGCTGTACGGTGTGTCGACGGGGGATTTCTCCCTTCTTAAGCTTGCGTTTGAGATTGCCGAAAGGTATGATCTGCCCTTCCGTTTTCCAACGAAGCTGCCCGGCGAGGCATTCACAAACGGCACTCTTGACATAAAGGTGTCAAAGGCGGCCGTGATCGCGGTTCTCGACTCGTTTGTGAATACCGCAAGAGAAAAGAAGATAGCTACGCCGGACTATCTTGTGCCGGGTGACTGGATAGGCGATCAGGACAAGTCCTTTGAAAATTACAGGGAGTATATGTTTGATCTAATCCGTCACATTGAAAACGGTGTAAGCGAAACCTATATTCACCCCGCGGTAGAGTGCGACGAAATAAAGTGCATTACGCCTTCGTGGCATAGGCGAGTATGGGAATATAAGCTCTTTTCCGACCCCAAAACGAAGGAATTTATATCCTCGCTCGGCATAAGAATGATAGACTACCGCAAGCTCAAAGAGATGCGCACCTTTTAAATGCCGTAGCCGCAGGAGCGGATAGATCTTTCTATTATGACAAGGCCGCGCCGCCACCTGCTTTTTACGGTGTCGATGGGCACGCCGAGCTTTTCGGACACCTCTTTAAGCGTCATGCCCTGCGTGATTTTAAGCACGAAGGTATCGCGGTACGTCTTTGACATCGATCGCACGCATCCCTCGACCGCATCGGCAAGAGCCTTGATCTCGAGTGAGCGCTCGATATTCTCATCGCTTGCTTCATAGTGCGTGTTGACGATATTCGATATGTCGGTATGACGGTTGCGCCTGTCGCGGCGAACTACGTCGATCGAGCGCGTGCGAGTGATGGCGGCAAGATACGACCGCACGGCACCGATCGGCATACCGCGAAACTTGTCGGGGTGGCAAAAGGCGTACCACATAACAAGATCGACAACGCCAAGCGCATCGCGCTCGTCCTCGAATATAACGTAGGCGGCGCGCATAACGAAATCGATATGCGTATCGTAAAAATCCGCAAATTCATTTTGAGCCATACATTCCGACAACTGCATCTAGTTTACCTCGCACCAATAAATTAAGTACATTCTATCACTTTTCGATCGGGTGCGTTGTTTAGATTACGCGGCAATTTACAGCCGTTTTGCCCTCTTAAACGGCATATATTGATAAAATTGAACTTATCCGGGTGATTTTCAGGTATATGCGATACTCTCTGCGTGAATTTAGGTAACCTTAAAAGCCGAGTTCAGTATGCGTGACGGGGGAATTATGCAGAATTTTGTAGAATAATTGCGCTTTCTGCCAACAAGATAGGCTTTAAGCAATTTTAACAATAAAAAGGCGCGCTCAGCATTGTTACTTGCTGAGCGCGCTTGATTTTTACTTTATCAGAGCAGATCTGAGAATGGGCTCGAGGCATTTTGCCATGCTGAAAAAGCCGAGGTCGGTGGGGTGAGTGCCGTCAACCGTGCCCTCGTCCGAGCAGAGCGCCATAAGCTCCTTGCCCGAAACGAAATAAACGTTCTTATCACCTGCAAGCTGCGCGTTTTCGACCGTGCGCTTGATTATGTTGAGGTTATGCAGCTCCATAGAATTAAGAAATCTCTTGGGGCGGTTCATTACGATGATCGGAATATCGGGGTGATGAGCGCGCACGCACTTGAAAAATGCCTCGTGCGTTGCCTCAAGGTGCTGGGAATTCGGGGCGTTATGGTCGTAGTCGAGGACGAATGCGGACATATCGAGAGATGCGATATATTCCGCCATCAGCTTCTCTCCCCTTGCGTTGCCGGAAAAGCCGAGATTGATGTAATCGGCATCGAGCCAACGGGAAATAAAGCCCTGATACGACGAGCCGGCACGAGAGGCGCAGCCGCCCTGGGTGATGGACGAGCCGTAATAAACGATAGGCTTATCGATAGTGTAATCGGGGGCGGCGGAAAGCTCGGCATCATCAAGAAGTCCGATATAAAGGTCGGTCACGTTGTCGTAGAGGGGAAAATCGATGGTAAGAAGGCGGGATCTGCGATCGCCTATATCTATAACGGCCTCGAAGCCGCCTTTTTTGTCAATTTGGGGAATAAAGCTCTTTATGTATCTTGTGCGCGCGCCACAGCCGGCGTACAGATCGAAGCCGCACTTTCCGGAATACGCCATATGCGCAAAGGTCGACATCTGTGGCTGTACAGTCTTGATTATAACGTACGGGCTATCGGTCACGAAGCGGACTCTGCCGCCCGCGGTATTGTGCGCAAGCACCTTTACGCCATCGTTTACGTTGTCGGATACGGCGTGGGGCATTCTTGTCCATGCGTCATTCTCGCGAATAAGGCCGTGGACGGAAAAGGGCTTTTCGGTCACGTTATAAAATACCGCGCCTGCTCGTTGCACCGCGGCATCAAGCTCAAAATTCTTATCTATCCTTGAAATATCGCTCATAGATCTTTCACCTCTTGCGGTTTTTTCTTAATTATATTCTTATTTAAAAATAAAGTCAAGCGATTTATTGACAAAAAGAAGAAAAGGCGGTAGAATATATGTAACAGAATTATGGAGTTGATACTATGGATCTTAATAAGGAAGCCTTTATATCCGAGCTTAACCGCGTTTTTAAAATGAACGGAATGGGCTCGTATCTCAATGCGGAAAAGAGCGAGAAATTCTATCTTTTGACCGAGAGAATGCTGACCGAAAACGAAAAATACAATCTGACGGCTATCACCGAGCCGACGAAGATAATACTCAACCACTACGCAGACTGCGCGACACTCGCCGCAAA
This sequence comes from Eubacteriales bacterium, assembly GCA_045576315.1. Lineage (GTDB taxonomy): Bacteria > Bacillota > Clostridia > Oscillospirales > CAG-272 > UBA1740. The sequence continues at coordinate 14,355 of JAZNGE010000038.1, forward strand.
GCTTAAAAAGGGCGCGAGCATAGTTGACGTAGGATGCGGCGCGGGATTCCCTACCCTGCCGCTTGCCCTGGTGCGTGACGACCTTAATATCGTTGCTATGGACTCAACGGCGAAGCGCGTAAATTACGTCAAGGAAACGGCAGAAATGCTTGGGCTTGACAACGTAAGATGTATAGTGAGCCGCGCGGAAGATGCCGGAAAGGATGCCGCGATGCGCGAGAGCTTCGACTACGCGACAGCACGTGCGGTTGCCGAGATGCGTACGCTTTGCGAATTATGCCTGCCGCTTGTAAAGGTTGGGGGCGAGATGGTAGCCATGAAGGGCAAAAATGCCGAATTTGAGCTTACCGGAGCGAAAAAAGCGATAGCAATTCTCGGCGGTGGGGACGTAAAAGTCGAGGACGTAGTGTTAAAAAACGGACACGACGAGCCTCTGTCGCATCCGCTGATATCGGTAAAAAAGAAGCAAAAGACACCCGCGACATATCCCCGTGCGTTCGCACAGATAAGCAAAAAGCCACTATAAAGATATAATAAGCCGATGCGTGTTGACGCATCGGCTTATTTGCGTTAATTTAACACGGGGGCTACGCAATACGACATTTCGCGCCATTTCCACGCGGTATAATAGTGTTGGAAGCTAAAAGAAAAGGGGATGGCGAAAATGAATATGTTTGACGAGGCACGCGCGCTTGACGGCATGATAAAGATGTGCAATATGACACAGGCGGAGATAGCAAAAAAGCTCGGGGTGAGTCAATCGTACGTTGGAAACAAGCTGCGGCTTTTAAAATTCAGCGACGATATGCAGCGGCTGATAATCGATAACGGTCTATGCGAGAGGCACGCGAGAACCATACTGCGCCTTGATGACGAGGAGAAGATGCGCGAGGTTATCGAGAAGGTAAAGGCGCGGCATCTGACCGTTGCGGAATGCGAGGCGGCGGTGGACATACTCGTCGAGGCGAAGATGCCAAAAATGATCGGCCTTGCGCCGAAAAGAGAGCGAATAGACAGATTTGAGGAATTCTTGAAATCTTCCCTCTCGTCACTTGAAAGCATGGGCATCAGCACAAAGCACGAGGTCGGCTATTACGGCAAAAAGCGCTACATAATGATCTCTATTGAAGAGGTATAAAAAAAGCCTGTGAGTTTTTTGACTCACAGGCTTTTTTGTCAGTCGAGGGTCGCTCTGGTGATACCGAGATCGCTTCTGCCAAGCACCTTGATGATGTTGACGATAAGGGGTATCTCGTTTTCGGGGATCTTGACAAATTCGAGATTGACGGTAGTAGAATCGGGAATTGTTGCCTTGATCTTGATATAAACGTCCTCTTTGTGATAATACTTAATGGTAGCGAGGATTATCTCGTGGATGCGCTTGGTGACACCATGGTCGATGCTTGATCTGAAGATAAGCTTAGCAACCTTGGATACGTACTTGACGTCGGATGCTGCTGCCTTTGCAGCCTCTGCCGCCTCGGCCTCCTGTCTTGCTCTCTCCTTTGCCTCGAGCTCGGCTCTGATGCGAGCTTCCTCTTGTGCGCGGGCATTTGCAATACGAGCCTCTTCCTCTGCTCTTTCTCTCTCCGCTCTTTGACGCTCTTCTTCCTCACGGGCGCGTGCTTCTGCTTCCTCGCGCTCCTTTGCAAGACGCTGCTGCTCCTGGATCGCGGCTCTCGCAGCCTCGGCCATAAGCTCCTTCTCTCTCATTTCGGCACGAAGCTGTGCTTCAAGGCGGGCACGAAGTTCCTCTGCCTCCTGCTGCTTACGGCGAAGCTCCTCTTCAAGCTCTGCACGGATCTTCTGCTCGATTTCAAGACGCGCCTTGTCCTCGATGGACTCGGTGTTTACTCTTACGGGAATATCGTCGGACTCTGTAAGCTCCTCTTCGGGCTCTTCATCATCCTCTGCCTCATCCTCCTCGTATTCGGTGTCTTCTTCCTCATCAAGCTCCTCATCCTCAATGTCAGCGGTGTAAGCCGCGCCGGATGTGATGCCGATAGCGGTCTTAAGAAGATCGGAAAGATCGTCGTCAACCTCTTCCTCCTCGGGCTCGTCGGTTTCGTTCTCGAGGCTGGCAAGGAGCGCCTTAAGAGGATCGGTCTCGGTTACGGTATCTTCAATGACGGGTGCGGTGTTGACCTCGGAGGCAGCGGGTGCTGCCTCGACGATCTCGTCAATCGGCTCTTCATCATCGATAGGTGCGGTGATCGCGAGCTTCGGCTCAACGTCATTCTTTTCAACCTCTCCGCGACGGATAACGCGGCGCATCATCTCGCGCCATTCGGTCATATTCTTTCTGCTCATCGCGCTCTGATATTTTTCAACAGAGTCGGCGGTGAGGTATCTGTATTCCTTTTCACGAATCTTGCCGGGAACTTCGTCGGCGATCTCGAAGATTATCTCATCGGTGTCGGCATTGTCGGAGATGGTGTACGTGCCGCGGCCGTCAAGTCTTGTCCACTTGACCCACAAGTCACGGGGTGCGCATCCGCGCGCCTTGATAAGCACGCGACGGTAGGTTGAATTCTCAACGATATGCTCCATAAACGTGCCGGGCATAAAACGAAGCTCAAGCACTACGCCGCTCTGTCCAAGACCGTTAATGTCAAACTCGCACTCGATAGCATCGGTAACGGCACGGGAGAGTGCATCAACAAAGCCCTGCGAGAACTTGCCTGCAAGGAAGGTCTTGTCACCCACGGTAGATGCAAGAACAACGGGCATCGCGGAGTCGTCGGCATATATCGGGCGGCCTGCGATAACACCCTTAAGCATCTCGGGTGCTTCGTCAAGAAGCTCAAACTCAAGAAGCTCTGCGCCCTTGTAGGTATAGGGATTGAATTTATCGTAATTTCTGTAATTTGCTACCGGCCACTTTATCCAACGGGTAAAGGCGCGACCGTCCGCAACGAGCGTCAGGGGGTAATGGAATTCACCGTCAACTCTGAAGCCGGATGCGAGGTGATCCTCGTAGAACTGAACCTCGGTAAGCGCCGAGCCGTACTCGGAAATAAGATAGGGCACAAGATTTTCGTTAAAGCTCTCAATAAACCTCTCTGTAATGGTATCGCGGATTATTTGATTGTGTAAAAAATCGATATTCATACGAAAATCCTCCCAAAAATGTTTAAAAATATTTATACATGTACATTGTAGCACATATTTTTGGAAAAATCAATATATTATATGGCAGAATAGTAATTTTTTTATGATAATTTTCCGTGATTTTCCGTGTGCGGCGGCGTGTGCTTGGGTGAGGTGGGGTTGACAGCAACACACCTGTGTGATAAAATTATAAAAACGACCTCACACAGTGGAGATGGATATGAAAATAATTGCACGGATACACACCTCCTTCAAGGAAAAATTCGGCATTCCCAGGCAGAGCGGAATAACCGACGGTGTGGCGAAAATAATATTTGAGCCGGAGTACCGTCGCCGCGAGGCATTCACGGGTATCGAGGGATACTCGCACCTGTGGCTGATATGGCAATTCTCCGAGGCTATACGCGATGAGTGGTCGCCGACTGTGCGCCCGCCACGCCTTGGCGGAAACAAGAGAATGGGCGTTTTCGCGACCAGATCTCCCTTTCGCCCGAACCCTATCGGTCTGTCCTCGGTCAAGCTGTTGTCGGTTGAATACACCAAGGAATACGGCCCCGTGCTTAACGTGTGCGGTGCAGACATTCTTGACGGAACGCCGATATACGATATAAAGCCCTATCTTGCCTACACGGACAGCCATCCGGATGCCGTCGGCGGCTTCGCGGACGGGGTCTTAAACTACAAGATCGAGGTGGATTTTCCACCCGAGTTGGCCGAAAAACTTGACACGGGTCTTGTCTCGGAGCTGTTTACCATACTTGAAAACGATCCGCGCCCGTCCTACAAGGCAGAGGACGAAAAGGAATACGGAATGCGCTATGCGCACTACGAGATCTTCTTTGCCGTAAGGGATGGCGTATTGCATGTCACAAGAATTACGGAAGTGTAAATACATTGTTAATTGTCGCAAAAGCATATTGCGACCCGGCCCTTTAAGTGATAAACTGAAACAAAAAACAAAAAGGACTGCAATTAAAAAATGAAACAAAAGGTCAGGACAACCGGGACAAAGCCCACAGCACGCGAGGTGGTGGCTTTAATTCTGTTTATAACCTTGATCTTCTCCGTCGTTTACTCCTTCGTAAGGTTTCTTTTAGCGCCCGATACTATCCCGGAGGGCGCAGAATTTGAAAAGCTCAAAAGCGATTATCTGTTGATGCTTACACAGTGCGCGCTCGGTCTTGTCGTTATGATGATACCGACTATAATCACCCGCCATTTCAAGCTGATGGTGCCGGGCGTTATGTGTATTCTCTACTACGTTTTTCTCTATTGCGCGATCTTTCTTGGAGAAATATTCTCCTTTTATTACCGTATTCCCATATGGGATTCGATCCTGCACGCAATGAGCGCGGCTATGCTCGGGGCGCTCGGCTTTATCCTTGTGGACTGGTTAAACAAGGACGAGCACGTCAAGATCTCGATGAATCCCCTGTTTGTATCCCTGTTTGCCTTTTCATTCGCGCTTATGATAGGCACGCTTTGGGAGATATACGAGTTCTCGTTTGACTCGATACTCGGCCTTAATATGCAAAAGGCAAAGCTCGAGGACGGCACGCCCCTTATTGGCAACGCGGCTCTCTCGGACACGATGAAGGATCTGATAATCGATGCGCTTGCCGCATTGGCGGTAGCGGTTACGGGATTCTTTACCAACCTTAAAAAAGCCAAAAAGCCACACAGCGAGGAATCGGTACACTGACGACAATTTGATCAAGGAGGCCACCATGGACACAGGCGAAAAGACGCTATTTTCCCCCGGCAGATACGTTTTACGCGGTATTGGAATATCCCTTGTAACTCTGATTATAAAGCTATGCGCGTCGTTCGTTATATTCGTTATGTACACGGGCACGCGCGGCGATTTTTCATTCGTGCCCGAGTGGGTGGTGCATTTGATCATACTGATCGGCACCGTGCTGATCTACGGCTCGGTATCGCGCATGTTTGCCCTTTACGACAAGGACGTGATGCGCAGACTTCTCAAGATGAAGCCGAAGAAGGTAACGATAAAAAAAGCCGTGCCCCTGATACTTCATTCACCCGAGTTCCTTACAGAAACGGCAAGCTGCACTCTGTTTGCCGTCGTGGCATCGTTTTTCGATGCTTATTACGAAATTCCGGGCGTTTTTCGTTACACGGGTGCGCCCGAATGGCTAATTCCCATACTTCCCACCCTTCTGATAATACCGATATTTTTCCTTGTGGGAGCATGGCAAAAATACGAGGTAATGCGCAGGTGGCACTGGCTTGATCACATCGGAAATATCTCCTCGCTTGACAGTATACCTCGCCTTATATTCAACGCGCTTCTGATCATACTTGCATACATAGCTGTCTATCCCTTTGCGCCGATGATACTTATGGCGTATCTGTCGGTATTCGGCATATTCGGTGCTTTCTTTGACGGTATGACGGTGATCGGAATAATCGCCGTGATCGCATCGGTATTCCTTTTGATCTTCCTTTTCACCATGCTTCACGCAATAAGGATAAGAAAGAAGCTCTTAAAAAAGCTGCGAAAGGTCTGCTTGAGCTCGGGATATGAGCTTTCGCCCATTTCGCGCCCCTACGCTTCCCTTTTCAAGCCGACAAGCGAATGTAATTTCACCTTAAAAAAGGACGGCAAGACATACTCCTGCCGCTTTGTCGGCTCGTATCTGCATCGCGCGCCGATGTACTTTGTCTCGGATAAGCACGCCTTCTATTTACATAGGTTCGGAACGAAGAACCATCACTTTGACGTAATGCGTGAGTTTGAATATAATTTTGAGGGTGAGGGTGACAAAATAATCATTCTCAATCCTGTACCGAAACGGGCATACGCAACACAAAGCACTTACGTCGACAGCCACTGGTATGACGATGATAAGCTGGCAAGCGTAATCGGCTCGAAGAACAAAAAAGCGACAGACGGTGCGCGAAAATTAGAGCCTGGCGACAAGATCTGGGGCTACGTGATATACAACACCTCTAGCTTTATCGGCGCGATAGACCGCGGCTGTCTTGGCAGATATAACGGAATGTTTGACTGAAAGGTATAGACTTAATGAAAAAGAAAATAGGCTCACTCCTATTAGTGCTGATACTTCTCTTTTCCTCTTGCGCAAGGCCGCCCGTCGTGTGCGATCACGCAGACATCGACAACGACGGACTGTGCGAATTTTGCGGTGAGAGTATAGACGGATCGGCTGACGCGGGCGATGACGACTGTAGTCACGCCGACACGGACGACAACGGAATATGCGACATATGCGACGGCACGGTGATCGTTGTTGTCGATCTGTACGCGATAAACGACCTGCACGGAAAGTTCGACGACTCGGACGCCGATATTGGCGTGGACGAGCTTACTACATATCTCAAAACGATGTCGGCGCTTGACGATCATTCTCTGTTCTTATCAAGCGGCGATATGTGGCAGGGCGCGGCGGCCTCCAATCTGACGGGCGGTCTTATAATCACCGACTGGATGAATGAGCTCGGCTTTACCTCAATGACTATCGGAAACCACGAATACGACTGGGGAGAGGAAGCGGTTATCGAAAATGCCGCGGCGGCAAACTTCCCTCTGCTCGGTATAAACATCTTCGACAAGGACACTAACGAGAGAGTCGAATACTGCAAGGCCTCGGTAACAGTGGACCTCGGAAAGATACAGGTCGGCATTATCGGCGCGATCGGCGACTGTTATTCATCCATATCCTCCGACAAGGTAGAGGGAATATATTTCAAGACCGGAAACGACCTCACAACGCTCGTAACGGACGAGGCGCAAAGACTGCGCAGCGAGGGCGTTGATCTGATAGTATACTCAATTCACGACGGACACAATCAAAACTCCAGCGGAATTAAAAACGTAGCGGGCAACCTCATCTCGTCCTACTATTCCTCATCGCTTTCACGCGGTGTGGTTGACGTTGTATTCGAAGGACATACACACAAGTCCTACGTGCTTCGTGACGGATACGGTATATATCACCTTCAGGGCGGCGGCGACAACAACGGACTCTCTCACGCGGAGATGGCGGTCAACTACGTGACCGGCACGGTTAAGGCAAACGTCGCTGAATACGTGAGCGAATCAAAGTACAAAAACCTCGACGGTGATGCGATCATCGGCGCTCTGCTTGACAAATACGCAGAGCAAATCGCCATCGGAGAGGCTGTTTGCGGCACAAATAGCGCTACACGGGGTAGCACATACATCAGAAATCTCGTCGCAAAGCTCTATTATGAATACGGCGTGGAGAAATGGGGAGATAGCCACGATATAGTTATGGGCGGCGGCTTTATCTCGGTCAGAAGCCCGTATGAGCTTGAAGCCGGAGAGGTCAAGTACGCACAGCTTGCAAGCCTGTTACCGTTCGATAACGAGATACTTTTATGCTCCATTTCGGGCAGAGATCTTTTATCAAGATTTGTAAACACAACTAACTCCAATTACTTTATTTATCCCACCAACATAAGTGAGATCGATCCAAACGCCACATACTACATAATCACCGACTCATATTGCGCGCAGTACAAAGCCAACAAGCTGACGGTGATAGAGTCGTACGGCGAGGGAATATACGCACGCGATCTTGTCGCGGAATATATCAAAAAGGGCGGTCTTTCATAACATTTGGGCACAAAAAAAGGCACACGATGTCAAAAATCGTGTGCCTTTTGGCTTTTTATTAATACTCTGCGTTGCCGACTGTGCGGGGATAAGGAATTACGTCACGGATGTTGGAAACACCGGTGAGGTACATGATGATACGCTCAAAGCCAAGGCCGAAGCCTGCGTGCTTTGTGCCACCGTACTTACGGAGATTCATATACCACCAATAGTCCTCTTCCTTGAGGCCAAGCTCCCGCATACGTGCAGAGAGTACGTCAAGTCTTTCCTCACGCTGAGAGCCGCCGATTATCTCGCCGACACCGGGAACGAGGAGGTCCATTGCGGCAACGGTCTTGCCGTCGTCGTTCTGGCGCATATAGAATGCCTTGATCTCTTTGGGATAGTCGATGAGGAATATGGGCTTCTTGTAAACCTGCTCGGTGAGGTAACGCTCATGCTCGGTCTGAAGATCAACGCCCCAGTATACAGGGAACTTAAAGTCCACCTTTGCCTTCTCGAGAATCTCGATAGCCTCGGTGTAGGTCACCTTTGCGTAGTCGGCATCACGAAGCGCGGTAAGGCGCGCAAGGAGGGTCTTATCAACGAAGCTGTTGAAGAACTCAAGCTCTGCCTTGCAGTTGTCCATTACGTGATTGATGATATACTTGATCATATCCCAAGCGAGCTGCATATCGTCGTCGAGGTCTGCAAAAGCGATCTCAGGCTCGATCATCCAGAACTCTGCCGCGTGACGAGCGGTGTTAGAATTCTCTGCTCTGAAGGTAGGTCCGAAGGTATAGATGTTGCCGAACGCCATTGCGTAGGTCTCGCCCTCGAGCTGACCGGAAACGGTGAGGTTTGCGCTCTTGCCGAAGAAGTCCTTGGAGTAATCGACGGTGCCATCCTCGTTTCTCGGAGGGTTGTCCATATCGAGAGTCGTTACTCTGAACATCTCGCCTGCGCCCTCTGCATCGGAGCAGGTGACGATGGGGGTGTGAACGTACACGAAGCCGCGGTTATGGAAGAAGGAGTGGATCGCGTAAGCAACCTCGCTTCTTACTCTGAAAACTGCGGAGAAAAGGTTAGTTCTCGGGCGCAGGTAAGCCTGCTCACGAAGGAACTCAACGGTATGACGCTTGGGCTGGAGGGGGTAGTCGGGTGTGGACGTGCCCTCTACTGCGATCTCGGTAGCCTTAAGCTCAAAGGGCTGCTTTGCGCCGGGGGTGAGGGTGAGGATACCGGTAACGATAAGAGATGCACCGACGTTCTGCGCCGCAATCTCGTCGTAGTTATTTATTTTATCTCTCTCAAAGACTACCTGAATGCTCTTGAAGTAGGAGCCGTCGTTGAGGTCGATGAAGCCGAATGCCTTGGAGTCACGAAGGTTTCTTACCCAGCCGCCGAGCGTAACGCTCTTGCCGCCGAATGCCTCGCTATCCTGATAAATGCTTTTTATGAGAGTTCTTTCCATTTTTGTTCTCCCTTTGTGGTATCGTATATAATAAGTTATTATAACACAAAAATAAGGGCATTTCAATCCTTTTGGAAAATTTTTGATCGAAATACCCTATATTTTTTAAATAATTATAGCATTCCTGCCATCACCGACGATGCGATGAAGTAATAGACGATAAGCGAGAGCGCATCGACAATAGTGGTGATAAAGGGTGATGCCATGACCGCTGGGTCAAAGCCTATCCTCGCCGCGAGAAGCGGAAGCATTGAGCCGACGGTTTTGGCTATCAGTATCGTCAGCGCAAGAGTGAGGGCAACGATCGCGGCAACGCCAACGGTGACGGCTGGATTAGACATTATAAGCCTGTCGACAAGAAGCACCTTGCCGAAGGTGAGAGCACCGAGCGCAATTCCGCAAAGCATGCCGACACGTATCTCCTTCCACAAAACGCGAAGCACGTCACGGAATTCGACCTCGCCAAGAGATATGCCGCGGATGAGGGTTACTGATGCCTGGCTGCCCGAGTTACCGCCGGTGTCCATAAGCATCGGCACGAAAAGGACGAACACCGCGGCAAGATTAGCCTCGAAGAAATTAAGTATAGTGCTTGAAAAGGTGGCGGAGATCATCAGGATCAAGAGCCACGGAATACGCGATTTGAATATACCGAACGCAGAGGTTTTGAGATAGGTGGTTTCGGTGGGGGTTATCGCCGCCATTTTAGCGAAGTCCTCTTCTACCTCTTCCTCTATGACCTCGATAGCGTCGTCGACGGTGACAATACCGACAAGGCGGCACTCGTTGTCAACAACGGGCAGCGCGAGGAAGCCGTACTTTTTGAACTTGTTGGCAACGTCTTCCTTGTCGTCGGTGGTGTTTACGAAGACGACCGAGGTTTCCATTATATCGGCAAGAACCGTATCGGGATCGGAGAGCATAAGATCCTTTGCGGTGACGATGCCCTCAAGGTGACGGTACGGGTCAGTGACGTAGCAGGTATAGATCGTTTCCTTGTCGATGGCGACGCGCCTTATGTGATCGAGAGCCTCGCGGACGGTCATGCTGCCCTTGAAGCGAACGTACTCGGTGGTCATTATCGTGCCTGCCGAGTCCTTCGGATAACGGAGAAGCTGATTTATCTGCTCGCGGTTTTCGGGAGTGGAGTTCTTTATTATTCGCTTTACGACCACGGCAGGCATCTCCTCAATGATGTCGACCGTATCGTCAAGATACAATTCGCCGAGCATTACGGCAAGCTCGCTATCGGTAAACGAGGATATTACCTCTTCCTGCACGTCGCTGTCCATCTCGACAAATACGTCCGCCGCAAGCTCCTTTGGCAAAAGTCTGTAAAAAATGGGGCGGTATTTTTTGTCACACTCGCAAAAAAGCTCCGCAATATCAACGCTTGGTACGAACTGAATACGGCGGATAAAGTCACCGTATCTCTTCTCGTCAAGAAGCGTCGAGATCTCGTCGGCATCGGGGGCAAGCTCTTCCACCGACAGCACTCTTTCCGTCACCGAGTCATCGAGGTGAATATCGTTTCTCTCTTCCATTTTACATCCTTTCCCGCGGCGCAAAAGACGCCCCGTTTTATTATTTATTTTGTCCGTTTTGTATTATAATATTAGCACTTTCGGGGAATTTTGTCAACCGTCAATCAGCGCCTGCTTCACCCAGTCCATATTTGCCGCGCCCATAATTATGATAGCACCGTCGGTGGCGGCAAGCAGAGCGCGAAGCTCGGGGGCAGATGTGACAACCTCGGCGCCGCACTCTTTTGCAAGCCTAGCGGAGCTGATGTCCTCGATTTTTGACTCACGTATAGCAGAAATCTCGGTCAATATCACGTTTTCCGCCATGCAGAGCGAATTTACGAATCCGGACCACAATCCCTTGGTGCGAGAGTAGGTATGAGGCCCGAAAATGACGGTTACAGCCCCACCCGTGTCACTTTTTACCGCTTTTATGCCCTCTGCGATCTCGGTCGGATGGTGTGCGTAATCATAATAGACCGCGCGGCCATTAAAGCAACCGATTTTTTCAAGGCGGCGGCCTATACCCGAAAAGGAAGAAAGCGCCGCCCGACACTCTTCAAAGCTGACACCGCACTCCATAGCTGCGACCATTGCCGCGGCCGCGTTGTATATATTAAACGCGCCTATCATAGAGAGAGTTATATCTCCAAGGCTCTTCCCACGGTGTTCAAGTGAAAAGCGCAGGGCTCGCGGTGACGAGCTTACGGTTACGATACGGTAGTCCGCATCAGAGCTTTTGCCAAAAGTGACGGGGGGCGTGTAAAGTTTTCGGACATTTTTTGCTATTTCCCTATCATCTATATTAACGATCGCGCGCCCTGCTCTGTTCATCGCATTTAAGAAAGACGAGGAGATCTCATCAAGGCTTTTAAACCAATCGACGTGATCAAGCTCTATATTCAAGAATACTGCCAGGTTGGGACGCGGAAGAAGAAAGGAGTCCTTATACTCGCAGGACTCGAAAACGAGGTGATCAAGCGATCCTATACGGCAGTTGTCGCCGTGCGAGAGCGAAGCGCCCGACAGAACGGTCGGATTTTTACCCGCGTGCTCAAGGATGTGCGCGAGCATAGCGGTGACGGTGCTTTTGCCATGACTGCCGGATACGGCAACGGTATTGCCAAAACAGGTCGCAAGGGCGGCAAGATACTCTGCCCTCGAAACCGTGGGTATACCAAGGCGGCGCGCTTCGTTAAGCTCGCGGTCACACTCGTCTATTGCAAGGGAGTAAACGAGAAGCTCCGTTCCGTCCGGTAAATGTCCATCGCCATTCCCTACACACTCAACGCTCTCCCCCTCAAAAAGCAGAGAATCGAAGTATTCACCCCTCGCCCGATCGCTGCCCGTCGCGCTTATACCAAAGTGTCTGCTGAGGCGAAAAAGCGAGGACATTCCCACGCCTCCAACCCCCGAAAAATGCACACGGGTGCCACCTTTCGATATTATTTTCAATATGTTATTTATTCCAAAAGAAGAGTTGTTTTCTGACATAATTACCTTCCTATCGCCCCTTGTTAACCACTCGTACATTTTTAGTTCAAAAAAATGAACAGATAATTTTTAGAGTCTTAATTAAATTATGGAATATTCTTCATATTCTCATTGTATAATATATTCGGTTCAATAAAAAACGATTACTCCAAGGAAGGAACTAAACTATGCAGATCACCGATATCAAAATCAGAAAGTTTTTCGACGAAGGTCCTATGAAGGCCATTGTTTCCGTAACGCTTGACGACTGTCTTGCGCTTCACGACGTCAAGGTAATTTACGCGCGTGACAGATACTTCATAATAATGCCCTCAAGAAAGAATCCCGACGGAACCTACCGCGACATCGTACACCCCATAAACGCGCAGTTCAGAGCTCAGCTTGAAGAGGCTGTTATCGATGCCTACCACGTACAGCTCGTTGCGCAAAAGCATGACGAGTCCGAAGAGGATAACGCATATATTGTATAATATAAATTTACCGTAAAATATAATAAAAATCCCGCAAACCGAAAAGCAGTTTGCGGGATTTTTTATTTGAATAACGCAGGAGCTTTTAGCAAAGCGGCTTGCCTTCCCATTCCTTTTCGGGAAGAAGGCCCATAACCTTTGCGATAGTGGGCGCGATGTCGAGTATCGAAACACCCGAAAGCTCGAGACCGGGCTCAAAGTCCTTGCCTATAAAGAACATAGGAATAGTCATATCCTCGGGCATATCCGTGCCGTGCATACGGTCGTGACCGCCGTGGTCTGCGGTAATGATAACGGTGTACTCGTCACCGAATTTCTCGATAACGCGCCAAGCGTTGTTGACAGCGATCCTGATGCGCTCAAAATAGCCCTCGCTCATCCAACCGCAATCGTGGCCGCCCTTTTCGTCCGTGTCTACCTGATAGAGAAATACGAAATCCGGCTTTTTCCACTCGATGAGCTTGATAGCCTCATCGGTAAGAATAGTATCAACGCTCTCTTCCATATACGCGTTAAAATAGGTTGCATACTTGCAAGAGAGGGGTGAAGCAACGTCACGCAGGGGCTCCCAGCCGTAGAAGAAAGCAGACTCGCCGCCGACAGCGCGGATCTTTTCAAACAGACCCTGTATCTCATGCACCTGGGGCACGAATGTATTGGTGATAATTCCGTGGCGCATAGGGGGTACGCCGAGAAAGAGTGACATATGACACGGCAGAGTCTTTGAGGGAAAGACCGTCTGTGCATTGAAGGTGTATGAGCTTATAGACATGAGCTTTTCAAGATGCTCGCTGCCACACTGCATAAGACCATCGGGACGCATACCGTCTATCGAGATAAGTATTACTTTTTTCTCCATCTTTATATCCTCTGTTATTTCGCTTTCTTTCTCTGCTTGTCAAGCTTTTCAATACATTTCGAGTTGCTCTTCAGGAGCGACTTCTGAACCTTAACAGCCTCTTTCAGCGAGTCGTCAACTGCCGCCTGTGCCTCGATAAGACGAGCTTGCTCATCGTTTACTGCCCTTTGCTTTTCCTCTATAGACGAAAGCTCGTCAGCCGTGCAGCGCTGCATTTCGGATATAGTGCGACACCTTTCGACAAGCGCGCCGACATCAGCGAGCATCTTATCAAGCTCGGACATCATAGACGTCATGGCTTCGCCGGCGGCGACAAGGCGCTCGGCGGCTGATACTATCACGGCGATATCCTTTGACTCGGGGACGGGGATCTCAACTGACGAAATGGTTTCGGCAATTCTCTTTTCAAGAGAGGTGGAAAGCTCGACTATCGCGCGCTCAACAGCGCGCTCTACCGTCGGCCCGATATCTATGCTTACAGGTGATATTTCAACCTCGTTTGTATGCACAGCTGTCGCTCTTGGCGCTGTTTTTGGGGTATCGTATGCTAAATTTTGTGTCATTTCGGTATCGCAGCCGTCATCAGCCTTGGAAATGCGGAGCGTGTAATGCGAGATTATACAAGCCACGCTGTCGTCGGTTTTTTTGGCGAAGCGCTCGATCTTTTTTATGTACGATTCCGTTGCGCGAGAGGATCTTTTTGCTGTTGCGGTATCCTCGGGATAAAGAGCTGCAAGATACTTATCATGTGCCGCTATCACGGCAAACAGTGCATCCTGCACCTTCTCCCTTGCTGTATCGTAGTGATCTATAGTCGCCCCCAGATCTACCTCGCACTTTGAGAGGCGCGCAAGGTTGCGGGCGGATCTTTTTACAGTTACCTTGTCCTTTGAGCGAGCATATCTTTTGTAGGAGCTTATGACGTCCTTGGAGATACCGTATAGCTCGGTACGCATCTGCTCGAGCGAGTTTTTCTCACTATCTACCGCAAGGCTCAATGACTCAGCCGTCTCGACGGTCAAAACGTTATCTGCCATAGGCGTTTCCTTTCTTGTTTTACTTGTCAGCGCGAAGCTTGCTGAAATTTATAGCCTTGGGAATATTGAGCTTAAATACGGTTGCAAGCACGCGGATAAGAATGGTGGTAAGAGCGCCGACTACCATAGCGATAGCCTCGCCAATGTTGAGATACCAGAGAAGATAATACACACCCGCACCTGCAAGCGCGGCTATTGCGTATATTCTCTTACGAAGAACGAATGGTATCGTGCCGAGCATAATGTCACGTATCATACCGCCGCCTATGCAGGCGATCATACCCATCATTATAGCGGTAAAGGGAGAGGTCTGACCCACCGAAATAGCGAGCTTTACGCCGGATACGGTAAAAGCACCAAGGCCAACGGCATCTATGTAATTGTTTACCGTATCTATCAGCTTTTCCCTCTTTATGAAGACGTTTTTAAAGCAAGCGGCAAACACTATGACCAACACTGCCGTACCAAGACAGGTAAAAATAAGCGGAACGTAGCTCTTTGTGAAAAGGCCCGGAATGGAATGATTGAGAATGAGATCACGCATAATACCTCCACCAAAGGAGGTTATAAATGCGAGAAAAAGAACTCCGAAGACGTCTGTCTCCTTATCTATCGCGACCAGAGCGCCGGAAATTGCAAACGCGGCAACGCCGAGATGCTCCATTATCATAAACAGAGTTTCAATATCCATAATTCCCTCTCATATTTTTTCAACGAGCGCTTTAAGTGCGTTTGCACGGTGGCTGATGGCGTTTTTCTCATCGTCAGACATCTCTGCAACGGTACGTTCTTCACCCACGGGGACAAAGATAGGATCGTAGCCAAAGCCGCGTTCCCCACGGGGCGTGTCAATTATTTCGCCATACATATATCCCTCGGCGGTCACCTCGCGACCGTCGGGATAGACGAGTGCAACGGCAGCGGTATAGTGCGCGCCCTTGTCGCTCTTATCCGCGAGGCTTGCTATGAGCAGGTCGTTGTTTGCCTGATCGCCCTTGCCCGAGAAGCGCGCGCTGTATATGCCGGGCGCACCGTCAAGCGCGTGTGCGCAAATGCCGCTGTCATCCGCAAGTGCGGCGCAACCGGCTATTTCGGCAATCTCTCGCGCCTTTTTAAGAGCGTTCTCCATAAAGGTAGTGCCGTCCTCGACCGTTTCGTGCTTTATTCCCGCCTCGGAGAGCGAAAGTATCTGTTCAAATCGAGAGCCGAGTATCTTTTTGATCTCGTAAATTTTATGCTTGTTGTTTGATGCAATTATAAGCTTCATATATTTTAGAAAAGTCCTGTGATCTTGCCGTCGGCATCAACGTCGATGCGCTCAGCGGCAGGGGATTTGGGAAGACCGGGCATGGTCATAATATCACCCGTGAGAACTACCACGAAACCTGCGCCTGCCGAAACCTTAACGTTCTTTATCGTTACGGTAAAGTCGGTGGGTGCGCCGAGCTTGGTAGGATCATCGGAGAAGGAATACTGTGTCTTTGCCATGCAGACGGGTACCTTGTCAAAGCCGAGGGCGGTGAGTGCCGCTATCTGCTTTTTAGCAGCAGGGAGAACGGTTATTCCGTTGCCGCCGTAAACCTTTTTAACAAGGGCTTCGATCTTGTCCTCGATAGTTCCGTCAAGCTCGTATGCGTAGGTGAAATCGCCCTTTTCCTCTTCGCAAAGGCGAACGACCTCACGTGCAAGCGCTTCACCGCCCTTGCCTCCCTCTGCCCATACGGTAGAGAGAACTACGTTTACGCCAAGCTCGCGGCATTTTTCAATAATGAAGTTGATCTCCGCATCGGTGTCGGTGGGGAATCTGTTGACCGCAACGACAGAGGGGAGCTTATATACGTTTTTGATGTTGGAAACGTGGCGAAGAAGGTTGGGAACACCGCGCTCAAGTGCTTCGAGATTTTCGCTGCCGAGCTCGGTCTTTGCAAGACCGCCGTGCATTTTAAGCGCGCGAACGGTAGCAACTATAACTACCGCAGAGGGCACAAGACCTGCCATACGGCACTTGATGTCGAGGAACTTTTCAGCACCGAGATCAGCGCCGAAGCCCGCCTCGGTAATGGCGTAATCCGCGGTCTTCATAGCGGTTCTGGTAGCTATGACCGAGTTACAGCCGTGGGCGATATTTGCGAAGGGACCGCCGTGCACGAATGCGGGAGTACCCTCGAGAGTCTGAACGAGGTTGGGCTTAAGGGCGTCCTTAAGAAGCGCGGTCATCGCACCGTCTGCCTTAAGATCCTTTGCGGTAATGGGCTTCTCGTCATAAGTATATGCAACGATAATGCGGCCAAGACGTTCCTTGAGGTCGGTCATTGAGCTTGCAAGACAAAGAACTGCCATTATCTCCGATGCTACGGTGATGTCGTAGCCGTCCTCACGGGGAACACCGTTTACTCTGCCGCCAAGTCCGTCGGTAACGAAGCGAAGCTGACGGTCGTTCATATCAACGCAACGCTTCCAAGTAATTCTACGGGGGTCGATGCCCAGCGCGTTGCCCTGATAGATATGGTTATCGAGCATTGCTGCAAGAAGGTTGTTTGCCGCGCCGATTGCGTGGAAGTCACCGGTAAAGTGGAGGTTGATATCCTCCATGGGAATGACCTGTGCCCAGCCGCCGCCTGCTGCGCCGCCCTTAACACCGAATACCGGTCCGAGCGAGGGCTCACGAAGTGCAACCGCAACACTCTTGCCTATGCGGTGCATACCGTCAGCAAGACCGATGGTCGTAGTGGTTTTACCCTCTCCTGCGGGAGTGGGGGTTATAGCAGTAACGAGAATAAGCTTACCGTCAGGCTTGCTTTCATTTGCTCCGAGAATGGAAAGATCGAGCTTTGCTTTGGCGTTGCCATACAGCTCAACGTATTTCTCGTCAATTCCCGCTTCGCGTGCGATTTCAAGAATGTGTCTGGGTTTGACGGACTGCGCTATTTCGATATCGGTCATCATAGGAAAATAAACCTCCGTATAGTTATAAAATATTTATAACTAAATTATACAAGATGCGCCCGTGAAAGTCAATAAAAAAGAGCAAAAGAAAAAATAACTTTTTTCTAAAAAAGGCTTGACTTTACAGGACAAAAGTTATATAATAGAGTGTACGATTTTGGGCACATAGCCTAAACTATGCCCAAATGACAAAAATGCTATTCTATCCATAGCACGGGAGGTATACAAGTGAAGCTTGATCTCAGACCGCTTCTTGCAGGCGAAAGACTGCTGGAAATTGACTATGAGCTTATGCTTGAGACCGACCCGGAGGATACTGCGAGCATTCTTTACGGTGTAAGTTTTCCTTCTCCCATGAAGGTTAAAGGTGATATCACCAACACCGCCGGTTATATGCGTATGGAGCTCACCGCGTCGCTCGATTATGAGGCGAAGTGTGCGAGATGCCTTGCGGATGTGGACGGCAGTTTCGCCTTTGATCTTGAGAAAACCGTCGCCCCCAAGGAAGTACTTGCGGATCTTGATGAGGACAGGCTGGATGACTATGCAATAATCGAGGACGGTTTTCTCGACGTGGATATGTACGTTCGCGAGCAGCTGGAAATGGAATTTCCGCTCCGCTTTCTCTGCCACGATGATTGCAAGGGGCTCTGTCAGCGATGCGGCAAAAATCTGAACGAAGGCGAGTGCGATTGCTCGAAAAAAGAGGTCGATCCCCGTTTAGCTCCGCTTCAGAAGTTGCTGGATGAAATGAATAATAAAAAATAAACATAGTACGAGAATGCGTGTATGCAGACTCACATAGGAGGTAATCAAAATGGCAGTACCAAAGAGAAAAGTTTCTCATTCGAGAAAGATGAAGAGACGTTCCAGCGTTTGGAAGCTTGAGGCTCCCACCAATCTTGTAAAGTGCCCCCAGTGCGGCGAGACCAATCTTGCTTACCGTGTATGCAAGGCTTGCGGCTACTACAAGGGCGTTGAAATCGTAGCAAAGAACGAAGAAGCTGCGAAGTAATTTAATTACTGACAAAAAGAGAGCGAATTTATCGCTCTCTTTTTGCTTTTCTCACCCAAAAAGTAGAATAAGGCAATTATTCTAATAACGCATTTTAATTTTACACGCTCCCCACCCAAACCACAAAGTAACAATCCCTAACGTCAAAAGTAACGGATATGATGTAGACATTTTGTCGGAAGTGTGATATAATCTACCCATCACGAAACGGATGGCGGTGATAGATACGTTCAAGGACAGGCTTAAAGAGCGCAGAAAGCAAAATGGCATTTCACAGCAGCAGCTGGCAAATGCTATATTCGTCAGCAGAAGTGCTGTTGCAAAATGGGAAAACGGGCTTGGGCTTCCCGGCAAGGCATCGTATGAGGCCTTGTTGGTTTTCTTCGAAACAAGCGCCAATGAATTTCCGCTCGACGAGGAAATAGAGATCGAGGTCGTAAAGCATAATCAAAAAAGACATATTATCCGCTCTATCATATTCTGGGTTGTTGTTCTCGCACTGTCGATCGCTCCTATATGGATGTTTTCTGCTGTTGAAAGTGGATACGGCTTTACTTCCGAAATGGCGGCGGGAGCGCTTTGGGCAGACGATGAGGTAATACATACCGACGGATATGATATATACTATAACACCTACACAAACGACGATGAAAAATATGCTATGATAAATAGGTTTTGCATAGTAGAAAAAAGACTTTTGGGCTACCGCCGATGTGACACTGCCGATTACAAGCGTGCCGTTTATGCCGATGACGGCGAGAATTACGGATATATTTATACACTGCAAGACGATGACGGATATCATCACATTTTTTGCTCGAACATTTATATGGATCAAACCGGCACGTATCTTTACCTCGTTCTTGAGGAGGTGCAGATCGATGGTAAGACCCTGCGCCCCTATCGTAGCAGTTACTTCGTCACCAAAACCGATATTACCGAATTTAGCTCCTCTGATACGCATTTTATAATCAAATAAAGTTACACGGGTGCGGCCTAACAGTCACACCCGTGTGGTTTTTATTTCAAAAGAATGTCTGCAACGGTGGCGGGGGTATCAGCGACGGTAATGAAGGCTGCGGCTTCAAGCTCATCACGAGTTCCGTGTCCGTAGCTTACGCCAAGTGCATCGACGCCGCATATTTTTGCACCCTCGGCATCGTACTTGCGGTCGCCAACCATAAGGCATTTTTCAAGAGAATCGGGCTGTACGGAATCAATAGCGTACTGAAGCACTTCCCACTTCTTATCCCTGATCTTATCGGCTATTGCGCCGGCGACAAAGTCAAAATACTTTGCAAGATCAAAAAGGTCGAGTATTTTACGGGCGAAATGCTCAGGCTTTGAAGTTGCGAGTATAATTCTTTTCCCGCCATTTTTCAACCTTTCAAGCATTTCACGCACGCCGTCGTAAACTACGTTATCCCACCAACCGTATACCTGATAATACTCGGTGAAGAAGTCGAGTGCCCTGCTCGACTCCTCGGGCGTAAACCCGTAAACCTCTTGCCACTCGGTATAAAGCGGCGGTCCGATAAAGCGCTTAAGCTCGGACTTGTCCGCCCACGTGACACCCATTTTTCCAAGACCGTATGCAAAAGATGCGACCAATCCATGCTCGGGATCTGTCAGCGTGCCGTCAAGATCGAAGAATATATAATCGTAGTTTTTCATAATCGTCCGCCTTTTATAAATAAATACAATACTGTTATATTGTAGCACAAATCAGCGTTTAAGTCAACACATCAAAAAAACAAAAAAGCCCTGCTCTTTGGCAGGACTCCCGTTATATAGAAAGGTTCATAGAACCTTGGTTGCTACTGTGTAGCATTTTAAATACCCATTAAAAACCGAATTAGTATGATGAAAACGAAGCTCTGCATTTTGCTTGCCGAACTGCTATTTTAGAAAGCAGTTCGCGTATTTATACGCTGCTCTCAGGTCAATTAGTATCGCAAGGCTGAATACATTACGCGTTATAACATTTTCGGAAAAACTTGTTTTTCCAAGGGGCGTAGCCCTGCGGATAACAACGTTATACGCAAAAAATGTTTCAACGGCTTTTGCGCAAGGCTGTCGGGAAGCAAGA
>JAZNGE010000039.1:0-24272 GCA_045576315.1 Eubacteriales bacterium
GGGCAGAGCTATAAAAAAGAAGGATTTTAATTGCAGTATCTGCCCTGCCGCTTCCTTCTGCCATTCGACCGGCTCCTGCACAAAAAATAATGAGGAAAAGGAGGTAGCCGAAAATGTTTAAGACCCTCGTCATAATTATGATGTCGGCAGTGCTTGTGGACAACTACGTTCTCAGCCGTTTTCTCGGCATCTGCCCCTTCCTCGGAGTTTCCAAAAAGCTCGACCAGGCGACCGGAATGGGTATCTCGGTAACCTTCGTAATGCTGGCGGCAACGGCGGTGACCTGGCCTATCCAGACGTTAATCCTTGACCGCTTCGGTCTCGGATATATGCAGACGATAGTGTTTATACTTATAATTGCGGCACTTGTTCAGTTCGTTGAAATCGTGCTTAAAAAGTTTATCCCCGCTCTGCACCAGAGCCTTGGCGTATATCTCCCGCTTATCACTACCAACTGTGCGGTGCTTGGCGTTACTATCAACAATATCACCGACGGCTACAATTTCATAGAGTCTATGTTCTCCTCTCTGGGCGTTGGACTTGGCTTCCTGTTTGCAATGGTTCTCTTTGCAGGCGTGCGCTCCAGAATTGAGAATTGTCCCTCGCCCAAGGCGTTGCAGGGACTTCCCATCACTCTCGTTTCGGCTTCTATTGTTTCGCTTGCATTCTATGGATTCTCCGGTATTATCGAGAATCTGCTTGCATAAGGAGGTAGAAATATGAGTCCTATTTTAATTGCTGTTCTGGTTCTTGCTTTAATTGCAATAATCTGTGCTGTTCTTCTTACTCTCTCCTCTGTATTCTTTGGCGTTGAGGAGGACGAGCGCGCTCTTGCAGTCCGTGATTGCCTTCCCGGTGCCAACTGCGGTGCCTGCGGCTTCTCCGGCTGGGGTGCTTATGCAAAGGCGCTCTCCGAGGGTAAAACCGATAACCCCAGCCTTTGTATCCCCGGCGGTGACGGCGTTGCCGCTGAAATCGGTGAAATTATGGGTCTTGCCGCCGGCGACGTTGTGGAGAAGGTTGCTTACGTAGCCTGCAACGGCTCCTGCCTGCCTTCCGAGAGAAAGTACGTTTACGACGGAATTAAGACCTGCATCAGCGCGAATATGAGCTTCTCCGGCGACCGCGACTGTACCTTCGCCTGCCTTGGCTACGGCGACTGCATGCGCGTTTGCCCCTCGAATGCAATATCCATCAATGACCGCGGTGTTGCCGAGGTCAACTCGATCAAGTGTATCGGCTGCGGTATGTGCGCTCGCACCTGCCCCGACGGTATTATAAAAATGGTAAAGGACACTACCCGTGTCGTCGTATTGTGCTCTAATCATCAGAAGGGCGCAGAGGTGCGCAAGATATGCACCGACGGATGTATCGGCTGCGGCAAGTGTCAGAAGAACTGTCCCACAGAGGCGATCAAGGTCGTTGATAATCTCGCTACGATAGATTACGATCTTTGCATTGCTTGTGGCAAGTGTGCCGAGGTTTGCCCGACCCATTGTATCCACGAGGGCAATTTCATCTGCGGAACTCATTTTAAATAATTTTTCAAAACAAACGGAAAGGCGCAGTAAGATGCTGAACAAGGAAATGAAAAGAAAGATACTCTTTGATATTGTCCTCGTTCTTGTGCTTCTTGCTATCAGCCTTTCCGTTTATTTTGTTTCCGTTGGCAACCGTGAGGACGGCTCGTTCGTCCGTGTCAGCGTTAATGGCAAGACGGTCGCGGAGTATCCCCTCTCTGTCAACGGAGAATATATCTTAAACGGCGGCACTAATATTTTGTGTATAGAGGACGGCTGCGCGTATATGAGATATGCCGATTGCCCGAGGCAGATGTGCGTAAACAAGGGCAAGGTGTATATGATCGGTGACAGCATCGACTGTATGCACAACCGCATCAGAGTAGAGGTAATTGAGGGCTAAAAACAGGAAAGGAGCGACCCGTGTGAATTTAAAATACAAAAAAATGACCGTTTTGGCACTCTCGGTGTCGCTGGCAATGCTGCTTTCCTTTGTTGAAAGCCTTATTCCGCCGCTTGCGATGGTCCCCGGAGTGAAGATCGGTCTTGCAAATATAGTTACCGTGTTTCTTATGTATACTCTTGGCGCACGCGCGGCAGGCACGGTCAGCCTTATCCGAGTTATTCTGTCGGCTCTTCTTTTCGGCAACGTGCAGAGCCTTATATTCTCCCTTTCGGGCGCGTTTTTAAGCTTTTGCGTGATGCTTATGGCAAAGTATCTTTTGCCCTTTGGCATAGTCGGTGTCAGCGTGCTTGGCGCGGTCGCGCACAATGCGGGTCAGACTATCGCCGCTGTGATCGTTATGCAAACCGTTGGCGTAGCCTATTACTTCATTCCGCTGGTTATATCCGGCACACTCGGCGGTGTTTTTGTCGGCATTGTCGCCGCGGTGATAACCAAAAGGCTCGAAAAAATAATAAAATAAAAGCACTTATGACAGCGCAAAAGCGTATCACAAGTGCTTTGTTGATTTTATAGGTAAATTATATTTAAGTCTCACCAGCGAACGTATAAACTTCAATTCACACATATTCTTGCAGGGACAGGCGTCCCCGACTGTCCAAAAAGCATCGATAAAAATGAGGCAAAAAGGACAGTCGAGGACGCCTGTCCCTACAAATAATTTTATCGTTCTATACTCATCTTGCTTAAGCCATGCGTTCGTGTGGCTTTTCTATAAAAAGACCCCTGCAAAAATGCAAGGGTCAATATCGATATCAATAATTTATAATTTCCTTTGCCGCATCAAGCGCGGCTTCGTAGGCTCTTTTTGTTCCTTTGTTCGCGCCTATGCCGAGGCGGCGCACAACTATCAGGGTGTCCTCGGGCAGATCGCAAAAGCCGGGCATTTTGTAAAATTCGGTGCTTTTGAGATATATCGCACAGGTGTCCTCGCCGTAAAACTCGGCGTTGCTATCACCGTCCGGCATAGCCGAAAGATCTACAAAGCGGCTGTCGTTTGAGTTCTTTTTTATGTATTCGTAAAGATCGTCCGACATAAACCAAAGGAAATATTCGCTCGAAAGCATAAGGCTGTCTACGGTGTTGCGGTTTGAGGTGAGCAGAGCATAGTTGATCTCCTCGACGATGCCTTCTTCCTCTCGCTTTTCGGCAAGCTCGGCTTCAAGTGCCTGTATTTCTGCCGTCGAGAGCCAGAAAAACGTTTCGAGGCTGATGCTGATCTCGCCGTTTCCGTCAACGTCCTTTACTACGTCCTTAAGACTCGTTTGGAGCGTGACTATCTCGGCTACGTCACCGTTTTCCGCCTTTTTGGATACGTCCTTCGAGCCGGCGTAGGCTATTACGGCGTCATAATCCTCGCGCTGCACGAGCTGCACGGTGCATACTATCGCTACGACAAGCACGAATATCGCGGCTATCGTGTGCCATTTATAATGATACCAAAAGTTATCAAGCCAAGCCACAAATCCGCCCTTGGTCGCGGCGGTGTCGGGCTGTGTGTTTTTGTTTTCTTCCATAATCTCTCCGGGGAAAGTTTTTTGTAATTCAAGTATAGCATAACCGCCCTATGAAAGTCAACACAGGGCGGTTAATAAATGTTTTATTTATTGTGAACTTCGCTTGATTATGAAGCGATAGCGCGTGTCATCGCTGTACCAAAGCGGGAAATTAGTGTTCCACACGTTGTTGTAGAGGTTGAAGTAAAGGTCCTGTCCCTCGGGCTTCAGCGTATATTCGTAAAGGCGTCTGCCAAAGGGAGCGACAAGACACGCATCAAGCGGATATATTGCCGTGTCGCTGCCCACAACGCGCTCATCTGCCGCCATAATTAACGGACTGCCGACAACGTTTTCGGGGTCGATAAGAGAGCCGAGCTTTTCTATTTTCCAGCTTTCCTCGCACCCCTTTATTTTCAGCCATATAGCCTGCGGCAAGCGGCAGTTGCCCTTGCCGATCATTGATACGTTAAGCTCGTCTTTGCATCTCGTTATGTAAAAGCGAGGCAGGGAATAGGTGCGCTCGGCATTCTTGTCAAACCCGATAACAAACAGCTCCGAGTCATCCTTTTTGTACGACTCCAACACGCGCCCGTCAAATATGCCGCCGTCATAGTCGGGCAGCCCCGGCTTTGTGTAATCCCACGCGCCCCATATAAGATTATCGGCATCGAGGGTCATATATTCGTTTATGTATCTTGTAATATCGCGCTTGTCGAAAAGCTGCCAGGATATTTCAAAATCAGGGCAAATATCGGCGCGCTCCCACTCGTCAAGCGCGGGAACGTCAAGCGTGTAATCAACGTCGAGTCCAAGCTTCTCTGCGGCGCGCCAAACGTACTCTCTTTGCTCGTCCCACGATCTACGTATGCGCTCGACGGCATCGGCAATTGAGGGGGAGTCCATGTCGCTTGCGCACCATGCACTGCGGTTGGGAAAGTAGGTTTGTCCGGCAAGACCGCAGGTATGCTCGGGAACAAGTAGCAGACTGTCATAAAGATCGGCATTTATGCCGTTTTTCTTTATATGGCGCAAAATTTCGCGGTACGTTCCTATCTTTTTGGGGTCTGTACCTGCGCCGTGTATCCACGTGTCGCCGATCTCGCTCTCCACCAGAGGCAGATCCTCAAGTGACGTGATCCTCGCGGCAAGATCGTTAAGATCGGCGGCGATAATTTTGGAATTGGGGTATACCCGTGTCACTTTTTCGTATATTTTTCTGACCTCGTCAGCGGATTGAGGCCCGCGATTGTCGTTAGTATGGGCGAAATATACCGCAAAATCGCCAAAATCGCGGCCGCGGCCGTATCCGTCCTCATACATCACCGTTATCTCCTCACCCGCAAACCGCCATCTGAACACGTCCGGCACGTCGGGCAACGGGCTGACGGCATTTACACCTATGTGCAAAAATTCAAGCCCTGCCTTTTTCATCAGCGGCACCATAGCCGCCGTGTGTCCGGGCACGTCGGTCATTTTTGCGCCCGTGGTCGTCTTGCCGAATCTTTCGTCAAGTGATCGGGATATGGACAGTCCGTACTCAAAAAGCTCCTTGTTCATAAGCTCGGTGTGCGTCGTAAAGGGCAAGCCGTGCCAGCGGATAAGCCCGTCGCGCACCGCCTGCTCAACGCTGCCGTCCTTGTCGTTTTTGAGTGCGCGATCGACCATCCAAGAGCCAAGCGTCCACAAAAAAGGCGTGTCCGTGCCTTCAAGCTCGCGCGCTACCGAAATTGCTCTTGGGATATATTCGTTCAGATACTTGTCGATCACGTTCTTTGCCATGTCGGTATACCCGACGTCAAGATGAGTTTTGAATATTAACAAAACCTCTTTTTGCATTGTACACCCTCCCGACGTTCTTTTTGTTCAGTATAGCATACAAACGCACACCTGTCAAGCAATCACGGGCTGCTTTATTTAGGCATAACCCCAAACGAAAAGGTAGAGATGCCGTTTTATCGGTGTCTCTACCTTGCTTTTTATCCGAATTTAAAGTGTTAAGGTTGAAAACCAAGGGTTTTCTCCTTTTTTTATCGTTTTTCGTTTGGTATCGCCGTATCGTCGCTCGACGTACGCTCGTACGCCTCTCACTCTTTGGCCGACGATTTCTGCTCTAAATCAAGCAGCCCCCGGAGAGACGCTTCGCACTAAGAAATCAGCAATTATTATTTTCAAGACTTAAAGCCTTGATTTTGCTGATTTCTTAATGACTCAGCCCCTTTTAAGCTGTAATTATGCTTTTGATTTCACGAAATCAACTATCTGATTCTTGATCTCGGTCATTCCCTTGATGCTGGGGTGGCCGCATATCTTGTCGATGTCGTGCAGGATTATTGTATCAACGCCGTGCTTTTTGCACACCGACTTGTAGTACTCGTCGATCTCGGGCTTCAGCCAGGTGTTGATTATGCAATAGACATTGACCTCTGGCAGTCTTGTTTTCAAAAGGTTGATAAGATAGCTGAACGCGGGAAAAACGCAGTACAGATCCTCTTTGGTATGACCCGTGTGAATTTTTTCACCGAGGGGAGCGTTCGACCAGGAGTCGTTAGTACCGCCGAAAAGGAAGAGGGTGTCTATCTTATTTTCCTTGAAAAATCCCTCGTCGAGAAGCTTTTCAAGCCTTGCGATAAAGGATTTGTCGCTGTTGTCGCAGCCGTCATAGCCCGTGTTGCAGATAGTCGTGCCTGACCAGCTGCAGTTAAGTATCAGCTTGCCGTGCTCCTTTGCAAGAGGGTACCACCAGGTTTGTTCAACCGTGCGCACGTCACGCTCGGAGGGCTGCGCCTCGTCGGGGTGTGCAGTCAGGTACCAGGGGCCATTTTCGAGATAATAGGGAGCAAATCCCTCGGGAATATGTCCTTCAAAGGTAGAGTAGCTGTCGCCGAGAATGAATATGTTTCCAAACATAAGTTTATACTTCGGTCTTCATTGTGGGTAGCAAGGCTAAAACAACTGAGTGTTGTTTTTGTCGCAGCGAAACCGCCCAAAGCAAGAAGCTGAAGGAGTGAGTGTACCGAGCGACGCGCAGCGACTATGCGACGGTGGAGGGGATCGGTACGTGGGTGTACAGAGGTATTAAACCTCAGGCTTCATTGTCGGGAACAGAAGTACGTCTCTTATCGACGCGGAGTCGGTAAGAAGCATTACGAGTCTGTCTACGCCGAAGCCAAGGCCGCCTGTGGGGGGCATACCGTACTCAAGCGCGGTGATATAATCGTAGTCAACCTCTGCGTTGCAGCCCGGCTCTTCCTTGCGCTTTGCCTCAACCTGACGCTCAAAGCGCTCCTTCTGGTCGATGGGGTCGTTAAGCTCGGAGAACGCGTTGCCGTACTCGGTGCAGTTGATGAAGTACTCGAATCTCTCGGTGAAGAGGGGATTCTCGGGCTTCTTTTTTGCGAGGGGGCTGTTCTCAACGGGATAGTCGTAAATAAAGGTGGGCTGAATGAGCTTATCCTCAACGTAAGCATCGAAGAATTCAACGAGAACCGTACCCCGTGTAGCGTTTTCGGGCACTTCAACGTGCTTTTCCTTAGCCGCTGCGCGAGCATCCTCGTCGCTCTTCCAGTCGTTGTAGTCAACGCCTGCGTACTTCTTAACGGCATCAACCATAGTGAGTCTTTCCCACTTGCCAAGGTCGATCTCAATGCCCTGATAGGTGATCTTTGTAGAGCCGCAGACCTCGGTTGCGAGCATTTTGTAAAGCTCTTCAACGAGATCCATCATGCCGTAGTAGTCGGTGTATGCCTGGTAAAGCTCGATAGAGGTAAATTCGGGGTTGTGCTTGGGGTCCATACCCCCGTTTCTGAAAATACGGCCTACCTCGTATACCTTGTTCATACCGCCTACGATAAGGCGCTTGAGGTAAAGCTCGGTTTCGATGCGGAGATACATATCCATATCGAGAGTGTTGTGGTGAGTTACGAAGGGACGTGCGGATGCGCCGATCTCAAGGGGCACGAGTATGGGGGTATCAACCTCAAGGAAGCCCTTGGAGTCGAGGTAATCTCTGATAAGGCGAAGGATCTTGGAACGCTTGATAAAGGTGTCCTTTACGCCGGGGTTGGCAATGAGGTCAACGTATCTCTGTCTGTATCTCTGCTCGAGGTTGGTAAGACCGTGGAACTTCTCGGGCAGGGGAAGAAGGCTCTTCGCAAGAAGAGTTGCTTTCTTAACGTGGATCGAGATTTCTCCGGTACGTGTGCGGAAAATTATGCCCTCAAGGCCGAGAACGTCGCCGATGTCCCACTTTTTGAAGCCTGCATAAGCCTCTTCGCCGAGGTCGTCGCGGGAGGTGTAGATCTGGATCTCACCCTCGCCGTCAAGGATGCGTGCGAAGGATGCCTTACCCATAACGCGCTTTGCGATCATACGGCCGGCGATTCTCACGGAGATCTCCTCGCCCTCTTTAAGCTCGCTCTCGCGCTCGGTGAACATCTTTATAGCCTCAACAGAGGTCGTGGTTACGTCATACTTGGTTATTTCAAAGGGGTTGTTGCCCGCTTCAACGAGTGCTGCCAGCTTCTCGCGTCTTACGGCAAGCTCGCTCGTGGAGTTTAAGGTCTGATTATTGTCTGCCATATTTGAACTTCCTTTCAATTATGTTAGATTTTACGCTTCCTTAGCTCTGGTAACGCTCTTGATCTGAAGGTGCTGCTCTCTTACGCCCTCAACAACTACCTCGTCACCTGCTCTCGCACCGAGAAGCGCGATGCCGATGGGGGAGGAGTCGGAGATCTTACCGTTAAGGGGATCGGTTTCGTAAGAGCCAACTATGTGATAAGTAAAGTCCTTCTTGCGCTCAACGTTATAAAGCTTAACGATCGAGCCTACGCTGATCACGGACTCGTCGATCTGTGATTCGTCAATTACCTTTGCGTTTGCGATCATCTCGCGCAGCTCTGCAATGCGTGCGTGGATCTTGCCCTGCTCGGCCTTTGCCTCGTCGTACTCGCTGTTCTCGGAAAGGTCACCGAACGCGCGCGCGGTGGAGATGTCCTTCTTGTTTTCCTCTACCTTTACGGTAACGAGGTAGTCGAGCTCATCCTGAAGAGCCTTAAAGCCTTGGGGGGTGTAGGTCTTGATTTCCATTTTTCTATATCTCCTGATATGTTTTTTTACTTGTTTAAAAGCGCCTGTATCTCGGCGTACGCCGCATCAAGCTGTGCATCGCCCTCGGTGGAGCGCTCTATCTGAACGTCGGGAATTATTCCCGCGTCGTGATAATTTTTGCCCGACGGGGGCATATAGTAAGCGACCGTCATCGTGATAGTCGAGCCGTCGGTGAGGGTAAATGTCGATTGCATAATACCCTTGCCAAAGGTCTTTGTGCCGACCAAGGTCGCATCAAAGTGTCCCATATCGGCAAGATCGCGGATTCCCGCGGTGAAAAGCTCGCCCGCGGAGGCGGTCATTTCGTTGCATATTACTACGGACGGGATGAGGAAGGAGTGTGAGCTCTTCGACACCTCGGGGTCGTCGTAATCGTTTGAGAAGCTTGCAAGGGTAGTGCCCTTGGGTGCGACGTAGTCAAGCGCGTTCAGCACCGAGGAGAGATATCCGCCGGTATTGTTGCGCAGGTCGTAGACAACGGCGCGCACACCGTTTTTCTCCAAATAGTCAACAGCTTCGATGAATTGCTCGTCGGTGTTGGACTTGAATGAGGAGATCTTTATATATCCTATTCCGTCTTTTATAGAATAGGTAACCGAGTTCTCAACAAGCTTGCGTCTTGTGAGGGTAAAGAAAATATCCTCGCCGTCGCGGTAGATCTGCAGATTTACCGTAGTGCCTTCCTTGCCTGCAACAGCATCTACCGACTCGTTATAGCCGCGCTCAAGAACGGGAACGCCGTCAACGGATACTATTTTGTCGCCTGCCTTTATGCCCGACTCATACGCGCTGCCGCCCTCGTTTACGCTGTTTACGAGGATCAAGCCGTCGTCACTTTGCGTTACCACGATGCCGATGCCGGTGTACTTGCCGCTCATATCGGATGAGTATTCGCGGTATTCTTCCTTGGTGCGATATACCGAATATCTGTCGCCGACAGTCGAAACGTACGCGCTGATCAGCGCATCGGTAACAGCCTTCTCGTCCGTCAGGTCTATAAGGTCGTAATAACCGTCAAGAAACTCGTTTGCGACGGTTGCGCTGACCTCGGACGACTCGGGAATATCCTTATAAAAGTTCTCTCTGAACGTCACCTCAACGCTTTTAAGCTTCGAGGAATTGAACTTTGGAAAATCCCATTCGTCAAGATGCTGCCAGACGAAATTATGGCTCGATGTAGTACCCCGTGTAACGTTTTCTGCAAGGACTTCCTTGGAATATACCGTGTCGGAGCCTGCGGATTTCGAGCAAGAGGGAATGAGTGTGAGGATGAGCACCGACAAAAGCAAAAGGGAAATAATGCGACGGGTGTGCATCAATATTTTGTTTTTCATCGTGTGATCTTTCATGGATAGCCGAAGGGAGCCGAGCTCGTAAGGTTTTGAGTGATATATTTCTTCACATACTTCACCGATTTTTTCTTAAATATCGTATATTCCTCAAAAAAATTGGTTCGTCTTTGAAAAATCTATTCACCCAAAACTGCAAGGAGCACCCCGCGGCGAATACATTTTTGATGAATTTTGTGGATATTTGGCGAAGGCAAGTAACACTTGTCGAGTCGAAGATCGGCAAAAGGCGCGAAAATGTATCGCTGCTGGGCTTGCGAGTTCGACCCCCTTCGGCTATTACAATAGACAAACCCTGCATTTTTCCTGCAGGGTAGGAGTCTATGTAATATTATACTGTAAGAATATCGAAAAAATTATCAGAATTTGGTGGGCTTTGAGGTGAGGTACTTCTTAACCATAAGCGCTACCTTAAAGGTAACCGCGTGGTCGAACTCACGAAGGTCAAGGCCGGTGAGCTTTCTGATCTTTTCAAGACGGTATACAAGAGTGTTTCTGTGTACGAAGAGCTTTCTTGAGGTTTCGGACACGTTGAGGTTGTTCTCGAAGAACGCCTGTACGGTCATAAGAGTCTCGCGGTCGAGAGAGTCAAGAGAGCCGCGTCTGAATACTTCCTGAAGGAATATTTCGCAAAGAGTGGTGGGAAGCTGGTAGATAAGTCTGCCGATGCCGAGCTTGTCGTGTGACATAACGGGCTTCTCAATGTCGAACACCTTGCCGACTTCGAGAGCGATCTTTGCTTCCTTGTATGCCTTTGCAAGATCCTTGAGGTTTTCAACGATAGAGGATATACCGATAAGGAGCTTTGCGCCCGAAGCCTCGCTTGCGGACTTAAGAAGATTCTGCGCGAATGCTTCAAGATCCTCGGTGGTGGTATCCTCGGTAACTTCCTTTACGATAACGATATCCTGCTCGGAAATGCTGATAACGTAATCCTTTGCCTTGTCGGGAACAAGGTTCTGGATAACCTCGTAAGGAGTAGTGCCGGTTACACCCTGGAACTTAACGAGAATAACGGCTCTCTTCTCCTCGCTGTTGAAGTGAAGCTCGTTAGACTTTATGTAAATGTCGCTGGGGAGAATGTTATCAAGGATGATG
This sequence comes from Eubacteriales bacterium, assembly GCA_045576315.1. Classification (GTDB taxonomy): domain Bacteria; phylum Bacillota; class Clostridia; order Oscillospirales; family CAG-272; genus UBA1740. Next base: position 11,039 of record JAZNGE010000039.1, read on the forward strand.
TTTTTGATAAAGGAGCCTTTATCGTACTTTTCATCATACAGATGCTTGATATTGCCAAGAGAAATCGCGATAAGCTGCGCCATCTTTGCTGCGTGGGTGTCCTCACCCTCGACAAATACGATGCACTCGCTCTTTTCAGCAGCACCGATAAAGCGGTAGGTAAAGCCCTCGAGAGTCATAGAGTCAGAGGAGTAGGGAAGCTCATCCTTTATTCTCTGTCTGGATTCTCCGATCTTGCCAAGCTCGCTCGATGCGATGATAATGCCGTTTTCGTCAATAACGCCTATCGTGCGTCCGACCACGTCCTTCATCTGATGAATAATGGTCTGGAATAAACGGTTGGACATAAAAACCTCCAAAGATTTTGTATTGTTAACATAAAAAAAGCCTGCTTTTGTGGTATATAGCAAGGGCTTTGGGCATCAAAAACCGACCGAAACAGTCGGGTTTGTTTATACTGTACTATATTGTAACCTATTTTTTGATATTTTTCAATAGTTTTTTTAAAAAAAGTTGCGAAATATACAAAAAAGTTTTAATTCTTTTGTATATTTTTGCCCCCGCGACACTTAAAAGCGTGTATCACATTCTCGCGTGAAAACCCAACATACAAAAAAATATTTACTTTTCCATCATTATGTAGTATAATGATGTTGTAGCACATTCATTGTTTTGAAGAGGGGGTAGAAAGATGAAAAAGTTAACAGTTATTGCTGTCCTTGCTCTTATGATCCTGTCGGTGTTACTGCTGTCGGGATGTGGTCAGGATGAGATTTGCCACACCGTATTGTTTGATGCGGACGGCGGCACGCCTGTGCCCGCTTCACAAAGTGTTCTTGATGGCAAAAAGGTCACCAAGCCGACCGATCCTGTAAAGCTCGGATACATATTTGACGGCTGGTTCGTCGGCGACGAGGAATGGAGCTTTGATAGCGACGTTGTTACGGCAGATATTACCGTTAAGGCCTCGTGGGCGGAATGTACAGAGCACTTGTATAACGAGACAACAGAAACGTGCGAAAAATGCGGTGCAGCGATGCCTCGCTATACGGTAACGTTTGATGCGGACGGCGGCTCGTCTGTGTCGGAGCAAAGCGTTCTTGATGGCAAAATGGTCACCAAGCCAACCGATCCGACAAAGCCCGGATACATATTCGACGGTTGGTATCATGGTGATACAAAGTGGAATTTTGCAGCACACACCGTAAATAACAACATCACACTTCGAGCGAGATGGGAATCGTGTTCGTGTCATGTAGATAACAATGGTGACTATGTGTGTGATAATTGTCATGCAGCCAATCCCGACGAAGGATTTGTAATAGTCTATCCTTGGGATAAGCAGACCCTTATTTTCCAGCTTACCGAGAACGACAACAACCGTGAGCTTTCTTCCGGCTGTCACAGATACCTCGCAGGTGACGATACCAACTACACCAAGGCTATCGACACCAGCATTGACCAGAGAAACGCTCGCGCAAAGATACAGACCAAGATCGACGTTACCTATCTCTACTGGGATAATACTTCATATTACGGAATGACTAAGTGCGTTACCCAGATTGGTCAGCTTATTGCATCAAAGACTGTGAAGAATGCCCCTGACGTATACGTTAACTTTATGTATGATATGGTGGGGTGTGCAGTCCAAGGCTACTTTGCTAACCTTAAAGGCACATCGAAGGGTGAGGGCAAGCTTGCCGGACTCAATTATTTTGAGTTTAATTCTGAGAGTTATGACCCGACGGTCAATGACCGCGGATATATGTACGAATGGATGCAGTCACTTTCGCTCTCAGAGCATAAGATGTATATTCTTGGATCTGACTATTTCACCGATATAATGCGTGCGGCATACGTGATTCCTGTCGGAATTGATCTTCTTGAGAGTTACGGTGGGGATATTACCGGAGATCGCAACAAAGACGGAGTTTTTTCCGTGGATGACTTCTACGAGCAGGTTTATGCAGGCGAGTGGACGTATGACGTGTTGATGGACTACGCAAACGCAGTAAAGATGGACGATAACAATCCGGTCACAACTGATTGTTGGGTTGGAGATGAAAGAGTTGGATTTGCTATGTCGGCGAGCGGTTTGGCAAAATCCGGATTGATTTACAGCTCTACCGTATCTTTTATTGAAAAAGAATGGAACTATGAAAAAAACGATTGGGACTATTACTACCCGGATAGAAATATAGCCCTTGAAAATTTCAGCGCGGCGGTGCAGAGCCTTCTTTCTGCCCCCGGTGTAGCATACGTTAAGAAAGTTGCCGACGGAGATTATGATATTTCTCAGTGGGGCAGCGGGGCGTACGCTCATTCGAATGCGATTCGTGCGAGATTCTCTACCGGAAACATTCTTTTTGGCGACATTGTGTTGGTTGGATCTCTTGAAAGCGCAGAGTATCAGTCAATGCGAGAGGGATCAGATTTCGGAGTTGTCGTAGTTCCGCTTTACGATGTGGATGCAGGATATAAGGACGGAGCACCGTATCTTACCGCTATACACAACGTAGCACGTCCCGGTGCTATCTCAAAGAACACAACCAAGTTCGTTGAGTGTACTGTATACCTCAACTATCAGTCTACTCACTCTACCGAGATCCTTGATGAGTATTACAAATACGAGCTGATGTATAACGTTGTCAATAGTGCAGAGAGTACAATAGGTATGCTAAAGTATGCTCGCGCCAACATCCGCATGTCGTTTGACAGCGCTATGGAGGATGCTATGGTGGTTGTGTGCGACAGTAACATTAACGATTACAAGATTTTGACTTTCGTGCCCCGAGAAGATTTCTTCGTTGATGATATGCGTGGCGAGTATTCAAGAGTTGTGGACGTAAAACGCAGCTGCTTTTTGGAAGTTGTTGATCGCTTTGAAAAAAGGACAGAGGAATAAAAATCTATTTAGCAGAGCCCCTCGTGGGCTCTGCTTTTTTTACACGGGGTGGGGTTGCGGCAAAAAAGAGCTATAAGCGCGGGGCTTATAGCTCGAAAAAGTATGATATGCAGGAAAGGGCGTAGGAGGGTGCGGTCTCGCAGCGCAGAATGCGCTTGCCAAGGCCGGTGGGTATGAGACCTGCGGCGATAGCCGCGCTCGCCTCGTCGAGAGAGAAGCCGCCCTCGCAGCCGACCATTACGGAGACGGTGGTCGCGTTTTGGTTGGCTTCGAGGATTGCCTTGATCGGCTTCGTGCCGTCGCCCTCGTAGCAGAAGAGGGGAAGATCGGCGGTCGCCGCGCTCGTGATAGCGGTCTTGAAGTCAACGGCACCGCTCACTACGGGCAGAACAGATCTGCCGCACTGCTTTGCCGCTTCCTCGGCTATCCTTTGCAGGCGCGCGGTCGTCTTGTCCGCCTTGTCTGCCTTTGGGCGCTTTATGCAGCGCGAGGACTCGAAGGGTACTATTTCCGATGCGCCTAGCTCTACCGCCTTTTGTACGACGGTTTCAAGCTTGTCACCCTTGGGATACGCCATATACAGCGTTATGCGCACGGGCGGCTCGGTCTCGCCCTTTTTGGACGAGAGGATCAGGCACTCGCATTCCTCGTCGCGAATACGGGTGAGGCGGCAGGTATGCTCAAAGCCGTGCATATCGCACACGGTGATCTCGTCACCCTCTGCCATGCGAAGCGAGCGTGCGATGTGGTGCGCGTCGTCACCCTTTATCGTTATTACGTCGTCGGCGATATTGTCCGACGGGGTAAAAAATCTTGGCATATCACTTCACAGATCGCTTTACCATAATGGCAAGCCAATCGTTTTCCTTTATTTCCTTAATTACGGTGTAGCCGTTCTGCGCTATCGACTCGCGCACCTCGTCGGCACGCATCGAGATAATGCCGGAGAGAATGATGGGCGCTTCGGGCTTTACGTACTTGTCAAGGTCGGGGAGCATTCTTATAATAACGTCCGCGACTATGTTCGCAACACAGAAGTCGTATTTTCCCTCGGAAAGATCAACGCCTTTGAGAAGGTCGGACACGCCGACGGTGATGTTGTCACAGCCGTCGTCCTTTGCGTTCTCGCGTGCGACCTTAACTGCTACGGGGTCGATGTCGTATGCGTTGCAGGATTTTGCGCCGAGTTTTGACGCGCAGATGGAGAGAATGCCCGAGCCGGTGCCCATATCAAGAAATCTCTTGCCGGTAAGCTCCTCGTCCTGCATCATAAGCATAACAAGACGGGTGGTTTCGTGCGTTCCGGTGCCGAATGCCATCCCGGGATCCATACGTATAAGGATCTCGCCGTCCTTTGCTTCGTATTTCTCCCATGCGGGAACTATCGTTACCCTGCCGAGAGGGATAGGCTTGTAGTACTGCTTCCAGCTCTCTGCCCAGTCCTCTTCGCGCATTCCGTCCGCTGTGATCTCGGCTTCGATGCCGAGTGCGGCAAAGCGCTCTACGAGAAAGGCGCGGTACTCCGCGACACTCTTTTCTTCGGGTACGAAGAGGGAAACGCGCACGGTGTCCTTGTCGGCATTAAGTATTTCCTCGTCAACGAGGTCGCCGTACATTCCGTTTAAGGAAAAGTCGGAGAAGTCCTCGATCATAAGTCCGTTGTCAAGCATGCTCATAACTGCCGTAAGGTCGTCAAGATACTTGGTGCTTGCCGTTGCTGTGAGCTTGGTCCAGTTACCTGCCATTTTCAAATACTTCCTTTGCTTTCTTTATATCGTCGTTTATTTGCTTTTGTAGCTGCTTCGGAGTGCTGAATTTTATCTCCTCGCGCAGATATGAAACTAGGATAATGCGCACGCACTCGCCGTAAACGTCACCGTCAAAGTCGAGTATAAAAGCCTCGGCGTGCTCGGGGCGCTCATCAAACGTCGGACATACGCCAACGTTGGTAAGAGCGGGGTAACTACCACCCCGTGTAACGATTTTTGAGAGGTAAACACCGTGCTTTAACAGTCCCTCTTTATCTTTTAAGGGGCAATTTACGGTTGGAAAGCCGAGCGCGCGTCCGACACCGCGCCCGTGTTCGACCACGGCTTCGAGAAAATAGGGTGCGCCGAGCATTTCGTTTGCTTCGCTTATGCGTCCGTCAGCCATCAGCCGCTTTATCTTGGTGGTGGAGATCTTTTCGTCGTGCATAATAACGTCGTCGGCAATTATGCACTCGCCGCCTGCTTGTGCCATCATTTTCGTAAGCAGGGCTATATCGCCTGCCGCGCGGTAACCGAAGCGAAAATCTCTTCCCGCGATAGCGACCTCGCAGCCAAGTTCGCCGCAAAGCAGCTCGGTGACGAAATCCTCGGCGGATATGCCGCGCACCTCGTCAAAGTCCGCGATTATCACCTCGTCTATTCCGCAGCTCTCTATGAGCTCAATTTTTACCTTGGTGGAATACAGCCTTGCCGCCGATTGCTTCGCACTTTCCGACTCGGAGCGAAAGGTGAACACGGAGCAGGGGATATTAAGCTCCTTGGCGCGTGCCTTTGCCGCTTTCAGAATGGCGCGATGCCCGAGATGCACTCCGTCAAAAAAGCCGAGTGCCACGACGCGCTTGCCGCAAAGGCGGATATTTTTTTTGTATTTGTATACCGTCATGCCCCGACTCCTTTCAGTTAGAGATACAGCTTGTATCTTGCGTGTTTTCTATATTATTATACTAGGTGCGCGCGAAAATGTCAAGGCGGATTGTTGACAAAGAGGGGTGTCGTGTGATAAAATAACAGTAATAGATTTTCGGGAGGAAACCGATATGAAAATATTTCTTATAGTACTTGCATCGCTCGTAGGATTTCTTGCGCTTTGCTTTTTGGTGTTTTTAATTCTCATCAAGCCGTCGGCAAAGAAACGCGAGATCATGAATAGATATAGAGGAGTGAAGTTTGCGCACCGCGGTCTTCACGATAAAGAGAAAGCTGAAAACTCGATTTCGGCATTCGCGGCAGCCGTTGAATGCGGCTACGGAATTGAGCTTGACGTGCGACTTTCAAAGGATGGCGAGCTTGTAGTATTCCACGACGATACACTCGACAGAATGACGGAAGTCCGGGGGCGTGTCGATTCTTTGACTGCCGAGGAGCTTTCAAAATTGCATCTTGGCGGCACGAATGACGGTGTTCCCACCTTTCGTGAGGTGCTTCGTGTCGTTGACGGCAGGATACCGCTGCTCGTTGAGATCAAAGAGGATCTCGGTAAGTATGCCGTAACGAACAAAACCGCAGAGATCTTGAAGGAATATAAGGGAGAATACATCGTTGAGTCCTTTAACCCCCTCGCTGTTGCGCATTTCCACACTCTTATGCCCGAGGTGGCGTGCGGCCTTCTTTGCACCAATTATTTGAAGAACAAAAAGACCCGCAACGCAAAGCATTTCGTTGTGCAGAATATGATGTTCAATTTCCGTATCAAGCCCGACTTTATCGCGTACGATCACGCCGAGTGGAATAATGCCGGTCTTGCTATGGTGCGTGCCTTTTACCCCAAGACACCCCTCGTTTGCTGGACACTTAAATCGCCCGAGGAAGAGGCAGCGGCGGCGAAGCACGGCTTCACATCCTTCATCTTTGAAAACTACAAATCGGAGCTTAAATAAAATATGAGATTTCAGCTTGTTGCAACCTGTCTTTTCGGGCTTGAGCATCTTCTCGGAGAGGAGATAGATGCCCTCGGATACGAGCGCGTGTCGACTATTGACGGTCGCGTTACCTTCCTTGGCGACGAGGAGGCGGTTGCGCTTTCCAATATATTTTTACGCTATGCCGAGCGCGTGTTTATAAAGCTCGGCTCTTTCCCCGCAAACACCTTTGACGAGCTGTTTGAGGGCACTCGCGCGTTAAATTGGCCCGATTTTATCGGCTCGCGTGACGAGTTTCCCGTAAAGGGACATTCGATAAAATCAAAATTAACGTCCATTCCCGACTGTCAGAAGATAGTCAAAAAGGCAGTCGTGCGCTCAATGTCCTCGCGCTACGGTATGGAGATCTTTCCCGAGGATAGCGGTGTAAAGTATCAGATCGAGTTTTTCATTCTCAACGATGTTGCCACCCTTATGATAGATACCTCGGGCATCGCGCTCCACAAGCGCGGATACCGCCGCGAGTCAAACGCCGCACCGATACGCGAGACACTTGCTGCAGCCATTGCCGCAACCTCGCGCCCTCGTGAAGAGGTGCTGCTTTGGGACCCTATGTGCGGTAGCGGCACTATCGCCATTGAGGCGGCTATGATAATGAAAAATATCGCCCCCGGAGTTAATCGCCGCTTTGCCGCAGAGGCATTTCCCATTATCCCCGCATCCGTGTGGAAAAATGCACGCGAAGAGGCAAAGGATGGGGAGCGTGTAACGAAATTCGAGGTTTTTGCCTCGGATATTGACCCCGCAGCAGTAGAACTTGCAAAGAAAAACGCCTACAAAGCAGGCGTTTCGGATATAGTTCGCGCGTTTGAGTGCGATTGCCGTAAAATCTCCGCGCCCGGCCGCCGCGGCACTATCGTAACCAACCCGCCGTATGGCGAAAGACTTGGTAATGCGCGCGAGGTCGAGAAGCTTTATCGTGAGATCGGTGAGCATTTTCGCGGCCTTTCGCCCTGGCAGGTATACGTCATCACCTCGCACCCGTCCTTCGAAAAGCTTTACGGTCGCCGCGCCGACAAGGTAAGAAAGCTGTATAACGGTATGATACCTTGCTATCTTTATCAGTTTTTCAAAAATCAGAACAAGTAAGAGAGGTTTACAATATGACGCAGCCGAGCGCTGATTATCGTGAAAATCGTCGAGATTATCTGATCGAAAGACCGGGCGATCTTAACTCGATGGATTATTGGTTTTTTGAGGAGAATGGAGTATATCACGCCTATTTTCTTGAAATAATGCCGCAAACTCTGCAAAGAAAGTACGACTTTCGCATCGGTCACGCGGTGTCTTGTGATTTTCTGAACTGGAAATATGAGGGCACGGTTCTTGACGGATATACCGACGGTTGGGACAACCTGCATCTTGCAACCGGCAGTGTCGCAAAGCTGGGCGACACCTATTATATGATGTATACCGGGCACGCGACCGACCGTCCCGGCTTGGGAATTGCAAAAAGCAAGGATCTTTATAGCTGGGAACGTGCCTGTGATGCGCCGGTAATATCCGAGCTTGGTCACTATACCGCAAGCTATAAGGGCAAGGAATACAAGTGCCGCGTGCTTGCTGACCCCTACGTTTACCCCGAGAAGATCGACGGATATTTCTACGCTTACGTAAACTCGTGGGCGGTGGAAATGCCGTACAATAATCGCGGCTGTCAGTTAATGTTCAGGTCTAAAGATATGATAGATTGGGAGCCGTACAAAATAGCGATCATAACCGATGATCTTGATCGCCTTGAAACCGCGCAGGTATGGGAGCATAACGGAAGATGGTATATGTCCTTTGGCGGTTGCTACGTTGATCCCGAAAAGGGCGGCTTCAACAACCTTTGGCACGACAACTTCGTTTATATGGCAGATAGCTTTGACGGCCCTTACGAAAAGCAGGAGTGGTCGAGGCTTGTGTATGAGAATGCGGCAAAAAGACCCTATACACAAAAGCAGATAAAGGACCCCTACGGTGATGACGTGATGCTTGCATCCGCACCCTACGAGGGAGTTCTTTGGCCGTATAAGATAGCCTACGGCGAAGACGGCAGTATCACGCTCGTACCCGCGGGAAAATAAGGGTTATAAATAAAATTCGGACACGTCACCCGGGAAAGATCCTTGTGACGTGTCCGTTTTTTTGCATAACGTATGTGAAACTTATGTGTTATCCGAGTGAATACCGTATATTGACGGTGCGCCGCCGTCGGCAAGGAGAAGGAGCGGGAAAAATCCCATTACCCAGCCGCCCATTATACAATACGGGCCCCAGCCGAGATCCTTGTTGACACCGTAGTACTCTTTGCCTGCCATATCGTATGCACGCATCCAACCGCCAAAGAGCCGCGCATCGTCCTCGGTTATCTGGGTGGAAAGCAGGAAGCCTACAAGCTTTTTTCGCATATCTTCGGCAAGGTCGAGATTTATAGTGCCGTGGTTTTTCATTCCCGCGATGAGAGTGAAGCAACCGAGAAGATTGTTAGTGCAGTAAAGCATATCAACGATCTTGTCCTGCTCTTTTCCCATACTGACGGCAAATTCCTCGTGCGTGTAGGTGTTGCTTGTGATGATGAGTCCCGAATCCTGCACGCCACCCGAGATGTCCTGCAGTTCGCGGAAGGTGGCGAGAAGCTCGTTTATAATGTCGCTGTAATCGCCGCAGCCTATTTCCTGTGCTGCCGCAAGCGCGATCATAAGTCTGCTGTAAACGAAGCTCTTTGTAAGCGGTGTAAAATTAGTTGTGTATCCGTCGGGATAGTCCTTGGCGAGTGCATCTGCCGTAAGCTTAAGCTGATCGCGGTAGCGCCCCTCGCCCGTAATGCGATAAAGGTTAGATAGGAGTATCGCCATACCGTCGTAGAATACGGGTGCGTTGCAGGGGCGCTGTGAGCGCTTCATCGTTTTAAGGTCGTACTCGTTCGGTGAAAAGGCGGTCTGTTTTAAGTAGGGATCGCCGTCCGCCCAGCGCAGATATGCGTCACCAAGCAGGCGCGCCGCTTCAAGATAGCGTTCGTCACCTGTCGCACGGTAGAGCTGAATAAGAGCCATTCCGCCGCGACCGTTGTCCGAAGCAAAGACCAGCTCGCGCGTGCCGTTTGCGCCAAGGGGGTCAAACCAGCGCAGAATACCGCGGCTTTCTCCGTCGGTTATTTGCAGCCCGGCATCAAGACAGTGATCGGCGAGGTTTTTGCCTGTCTTTACCCACTCCGGCTCTGACAGATCTACTCCGGCAGTTGCCAAAAGGGCGGCTGACAGAAGCATTACGTCGGTGCGCTGATTATACTTTACGTTGAAATCGATCGAGCGGACCATCTCAAAGCAGCCGCTCTTTCCGGTTTTATCGGGCATTACTCCCGAATTAAAGTGCCACTCGACAGCTCGCCTTACAGCTTTCTTTACATCGTTTTTATCTCCCACCAGCTCTATCGGCGTGAACACCTTGTAAAAGGCAGACCTGACTGCCTCGGCGGTAGTGTCAAGAAGGGGTGCAAAGATCGAGGTGAACAGCTCGCACCAGCGCGAGTTCGGGAGTGCACAGAGGCGGTCAAGCATAGAAAGTCGTGTTGTTGAGAGAGTAAATGTGCGGTTGGATACGACGGTGGGGAAGCGGTCGCCCGTAGAAATGGTGGGGGTGTGGCTTCCTATACAGCGCTCAACGCGCACTATCTCCCGTCCGCCTGCGAGTATGGCAGGCTGAAAGGTGGCGTGCGGTGCTTGAAGCAGCTTATCCTCGAAGACAAAGCTTTCGTTATATATCGCTCTTTCCGCACCGTAGACACGCACTCCGAAAAGCGAAGCAAGATGGCTGTCCTGCACGTCGCAAAGCTCGGCGTATACCTTTTGACCGGCATTCCACAGCTTTGTGTAGCTTTTGAGTCCTTCGAGTGTTGGCATGGGCAAAAGTGCCCCCTCGGGAGCGATGGCGATTATCGCCTCGTACGGTGTGGCGAGTGCTGCGCGCGCCGCCTGTTCCATATCCGGAAATATTACGATCTCGCCGTCAAATGCGGCATGAAGAAATTTCGAAAAGGCGGTCGATCCGCCGACAAGAGCAAGCTTTTTCATAGAGAATTCTCCTACCTTGCGTATTTGAGTATATTATACTACACCGCGCAAAATTGTCAATAGCATAACAAGGATAAAGGCGAAAAAGGGAAAAAGTGTTTTTATAAAAAGAAGCAGCGCGGTTGACGTATGCAACCACGCTGCCGGGAGATCTTGTCTTGTTCGCAAGCTTTTTTGCGTTATTTTTTCTCCACGGGTATCCAGATCTCGCTTTTGTAATCGGGGCTTGACATATCGCCGTCGGTATATGCCTCGATGTCTATTTCGCAGGTCGGGGTATAGGTGGAGTTGGGGAAGAAATCGGATACGATCCTTTGCCAAGTTTCTTGTATCGCGTCAGGCATACTGCCTATGCACTCAAAGACAAGCCAGGTGCGTGCCGGGATCTCGGTTTTTCTGAATTTTTCGGGTACGGTAGCACCCGTGTCACATTTTACGGCTATCGAATAGTCGAATTTGGTGGAGCTTTTGTCTTGATTTGCATAACAAATGCCGAAGATGTAGGTGTTGTCACTTGCGAGAGAGGTGAGGGTGTTGATAGTGCCGTCGGCTGTCGCTCTGTCCCAGAACTTTGGGATAGTCTTGTTGTTTTCGCCATTTGTGGTGTCGTGCGTTTCAACCCTTTCGATAACGCAAAAGGGTGCTTTTTCTTCTACTCTGTAATTCATAGTGCCTCCGCCTTCAAGTGATATTTTTATAGATAAGCGAGAGAAGGACTTGAGCTGTGTTCCACCCCTTTTGGCTTCGGACGGTGTGATGCCGTGAAAGGCGCGGAACGCCTTTGCAAAGCTATCGGGGTTGTCGTAGCCGTATTTCATTGCGACGTCTATCACCTTGGATTTGCCCGAGGCAAGCTCCGCTCCGGCAAGGGTAAGACGGCGCATACGAACGTATTCGCCAAGCGAATAGCCGCAAAGAAGGCTGAACGTGCGCTGAAAATGATAGCTTGAGGAGAAGCTTTCTTTGGCTATGCGGTCAAGATCGATATCATCGGTTATGTGCGCTTCGATATAATCGAGCGCCCTTTGAATTGCGGTTATCCAGTCCATAATTTTCCTCCCTTTGTCACTATTTTATCACAACGTAGTGAAAAAATCCCGACATTCTGTGCGCATTTGTGTCGGGGGCGGAGCAATTTATTATAAAAGCGGCACGGTCGTAGAAAACAACCGCGCCGCTTTCGTTATTTCAGATTCTCTTTTGCGGTGTTGATAGAAGCTACTAACATTCTGCGAATGGTTCCGCATTGGTTGTAAAGTTCTGTGATGATTTCTTTGCTGACCAGCTCGGATTTTTCAAAAAGCTCAATCCAATATTCTGTTTCGTAACACTCTTTTAATGATATTTGAAGTTTTGCTATAAAGTCAGCTTTGCTATGTGCATAGTTGGCTTCGTGAATGTTAGCGCCAATAGAGGTTGATGAACGCTCCAGCTGGTTAGTCAGAGAGTGATGTCCTTTTACGTCGTTGCACAGCTTTATTACCTTAACCGCAAAGTCTACTGATAAATTTCGAAGCTTTGATTCCGCCATATTTACGCCGCCTTTTTTCTTTATTATACTACAAGCTTAAAAATATTTCAAGTGAAATATTCGGCGTAGCCGAATGTGAAATAATGTGCGATGCACATTGTGAAATATCTCGCTTCGCTCGATGTGAAATGAAATTTGCCCACATTCGCTTTAGCGAATATTTCACATTTGCGGAGCAAATACTTCACAGCGAAGCTACTTCACTTGCCCGCAAGGGCAAATTTCGTTGAAAAAAGTACACATCGCCTTTACGGACGATGTGTACTTTTTTCTATTAGTGGCAAATGCACTTCTCGGAATCCTTATCGAAGATGTGGATTCTGGAAGCATCGATAGCAATAGTGATATCATCGCCTGCCTGAGCGGTAGAACGAGAGGAAACTCTTGCGATGATGTTCTTGTTGTTGGTTGCATCTTCCATACCCTCAAAGCCGAGGTAGAGGTAGATCTCTGCACCCATAAGCTCGGTAACGTCAACGTTAACCTTCATAGTGGTGTCAGCAAGGGTCTGGAGGTACATGGGCTCGTCGTGAATAGCCTCGGGACGAATACCGAAGATAACATCCTGATCGATGTACTCCTTAAGAGCAGGGTTGTTAGCCTTGTCAGCGGGGAGCTTAACGAGGGTAGTACCGAAGGTAGCGTAGAGATCGTTCTCCTTCTTCACAAGCTTACCGGTGATGAAGTTCATCTGAGGAGTGCCTATGAAGCCTGCAACGAAGAGGTTGCAGGGAGAATCGTAAAGGTTCTGGGGAGTATCAACCTGCTGGATAAGACCGTCTCTCATAACAACGATACGGCTCGCCATGGTCATAGCCTCGACCTGGTCGTGAGTAACGTAGATGAAGGTGGTCTCGACCTTCTTGTGAAGCTTGGTAAGCTCGGTTCTCATGCTCGCACGAAGCTTTGCGTCAAGGTTGGAAAGCGGCTCGTCAAGAAGGAATACCTTGGGGTTACGAACGATAGCACGACCGAGCGCAACTCTCTGCTTCTGACCACCGGAAAGAGCCTTAGGACGTCTCTCAAGAAGATGGCTGATGTCAAGGATTCTTGCA